>JBBFKY010000003.1:55234-408427 GCA_037481875.1 Desulfosoma sp.
TCTTCACGAACCTTGTCAACCCGGTTGTTGGTCTCATCAATCCGCTGGCTAATATGGTCAATGCGCTTATTGGTTTCATCCAATCGGAAGGTTAGCTCTTCACGAACTTTATCAATCCGATTGTTGGTCTCATCAATGCGCTCACTGTTGTAGTCGATGCGGCGGCCTTGTTCGATAAGCTGTACGTAGATGTTTTCAAGCCGGCTGTTGAAATCATCAAGACGCCTTTCGACGCCGCCGATTCGTGTCCCCAGTTCCCCGATCTGGGCCTTGATCGATCCAATCTCCGGTACGACCAATTCCTGAATAATCGCCCGAATTGCCTCTTTGATTTCCAAGGTTGACCCTCCTATTTTTAAGAACCCAAAGGGTGATTCAGAACCATTCTCCCTGACAAGCAGGAACAAGATTTGTTTCAACCTTATCGAATCCTTTAGCAGGGATCAAGACAAGGACCTTCGTCCTGATAAAGCATCATTCCTTTCTTGCAGGACCTTCTTTGAGAACGTTTTTGCAAGCGGACACATGGTTCGGCCCGCACAAGGCTTTCCGATAACCTTGTTTTTCCTGCGGATTCAAGGCTCTACCCTCATCTCATCGAGAGATACAGACAACCGAGAACCAGGTGGGTTGTCTGAGGACGATTTCAAGGGCGCACACATGGGTCCGCCCCGACAGGGCCGTTCCTCGGTGAGGCGTCGCAAGGACACATGTGGCGTGCCTGTATGTTGGAAATGAATCAGCAAAGAGAGGCACGGATGTTTCTACTGTAGGAAAGAGCGCTTACAGGAACATGAGTGAAGCTTGATTTGGGCATGAAGATGAAAGGCCGATTATCGGGCGCTGCGGGAAGGCATCCGCATGGGCCTGGACCGTCTGAAAGGCTTTCCTTTGGACCCCGCCATAGTGAGGTCCAAAGGAAACATGCTCATTAAAGGCGAGCCGCAAAAAACTTGAGGGAAGGTTTGTCTTCGGAAAGACTGAGGCGTTCGGTTCCAGACCCATCTTCTCGAATAGGCCAGCACCGTCCCTTTTTCCCCAAGGTATCATAGCGCAACGGAGCCATTTCCTTGACAAGCTGGACAGCCTCATCAAAGGCCTGGGCTCGATCCGCCGGGGCAAGATCGGCGTTTAAACGGCGAAGCAACCCTTGAATGAGATCGAAGTCCGCTCGTGCTTCGCCGGGAGGCGACATTACTACGGACAGTTTTTGGATGCGCCGTTCGCAATTGACGGCGGTGCCTTCCTTTTCCATGAAGGCGGCTCCCGGTAGTACCACATGCGCGTAGTCACTCGCTCGGGTTTTGGCGCAATCCTGAACGATCAGGAGCTGCAGCTTGGCCAAGGCACTCTCCACGACCCGCTCCGGTAAGCCCAGATCAAAAGGATCTACGCCAACCAAGTATAAAGCCTTGAGATCTCCTTTCTCGATGGCTTCAAACATCTGGGGCCAGCTGAGGCCAGCCTCACCCGGGGGTTCCACACCCCACAGGTTGCTCACCACCTTGCGGGCTGAGGCCTGGTTGACACTGCGGTAACCCGGCAGATACTTGGGCCAGGCCCCAAAATCCGCCGCTCCCTGAGCGTTTCCGGAAACACCGAGTGCCGCAAAACCCCCTCCCGTAATCCCTATGGAGCCCACGAGCATCTGCAGGGCCGCTCCCATACGATACAAGGCCTCGTTGGCGGGATCCTGGGCCATGTCCGCACCGTAGATCAAAAACGCAGGTTTTCTGGAGGCGTAAAGCCGAGCGGCTTCTTGAATGTCCTGTTCCGTAAGGCCTGTGCGTTCCGCCACATCCTGCAAACCGATCTTATCCAGGCTTCGTTCCAGTTTCTCGAATTCCAGCGTGTATTTTTCGACAAAAGCGGTATCATAGAGCTTTTCAGAAACAATGACCTTTAGGAAACCACAAAGCAGACTGGATTCCGATCCCGGACGAATGGCCAGATGCCGTTCAGCGTTCTTAGTTAATCCAACACGATCCGGATGGGCCACGATCATCACAGCGCCGTCACGCACCGCCTTTCTCGCTCGAAGCGCCGCGATGGCATGCTTTTCCAATGTATTGGATCCCAAGACCAGCAAGCTCTTGGCCAATGCGATATCGTCCAGCGGATTGGTCATGGCTCCCCACCCAAGACTGCTGCTCAGCCCTTCATAAAGCGGCAGGTGCCATGGTCCGGCCAGATTGTCCACATTGTTGGTGCGCAAGGCTCCACGGGCCAGTTTCTGAAGCAGGTAATACTCCTCGTTGGTGAGCATGCCTCCCGCGAAAACTCCGACAGAGGCTCCTCCGTGCTTTTCAACAATTTCCGACAGCCTGCCCGCCGCCGCATCCAGAGCCTCGTCAACAGACTTGGGAACCTGCTCTCCGGAAGCTTCGCGCACCCACGCGTTGGTCAACCGATTGGGTGTGTTCACGAAATTGTAGTTGAAACGCCCTACCTTGCACAGGGCGCCCGTATTGGCCGGAGCCTCAAAGTCTCCGTGGACCGTAACCACCTTACCCTTGTACGTGTCATACACGGCGCCGCATCCCATGGGACACTGCAAGCAGATGGTCGCTCCCTTGTGCAATTCCCATGAACGCACTTCATGACGGCCTGCTCGAAAGCCGATGGCATCGACGGGGCAAAAATCGGCACAATGTCCGCAGAATTCGCAGCCCGCATCCTGCAATGGCAATTCAAAAGCCGTGGAGATTCGCTGTTCAAAGCCGCGACCTACCTTGGTCCAGATATCGGCCCCTTGCACATCGTGACAGGCTCGAATGCATCGACGACATAAGACGCACTTGTTCATGTCGATATGCAGGTATGGATTGGGATCCGAATCCACAGGATGCTTGTGACGTTCTCCGGGATAGGCGTCCGGTTTCACACGATGCCGATAGGCCAGATCTTGCAATTCACACGCCCCTGTCGCCTGGCAGGTCATACAGGCGTTGGGATGATCCGAAAGAAGCAGTTCTAGAATGGTTTTGCGTGATTCCTGGACTTTTTCAGAATCGGTTTCAATCACCATACCTTGCCGGGCTGGAAAGACACAGGCGGCCACCAGAGTCGACCATCCTCGCCGCACATCTTCCACGACACAGATACGGCAAGCCTCTTCCAGAGGCAGATAAGGATGATAACACAAAGTCGGGATATAGACCCCCGCCTTCTTCGCCGCATCCAGAATGGTCGCGCCTTCTTCCACCTGCACTTCTTGGCCATTGATCTTTAACGTGATCGTCGCCATATGTCCCGTCCCTCTTCCGGTGCTTTCCTTTCGTTATTCGAATCCGCGCTCCTCGCGTGCTTTCGACTCACTTCGCTTTCTTCTTCTTTGGAGCCATACGCTCACGGAAAGCCTTCTTCTTTTGAATCTCCACCAACGCTTGGCAGACTCCGGCGCGGCATTCCTTTTTTTCGATGTGTTCCAAGAACTCGTCCCTGAAATAAGTGATGGCGCTCAGCACAGGCTTGGTGCTGGCCATGGCGAATTGGCAGTGTGGAGCGTAAATCATGGTCTCACACAGAATGCCTAACTGTTCCAAATCGTCCAAGGTTCCTTGACCGCCCACGATGCGATCCAGGCTTTCTTGCATGCGCTTGATACCCAAACGGCACGGCACACATTTGCCGCACGAAAGGCCTTCCTCAAAATCGAGGAAGTATTTAGCCACTTCCACCATGCATACCGAATCGTCAATGGCGGCTAAAAGGCCGCTGAACCGGTCGTAAAGAAGATCCGTTCGGTAAGAACGATCGGGATTGATCGAAAGGTACGGAAAGAGAAGCCTTCCCTTGAGCAGCGTTTCTCGAACAACTTCCGATGCGGCCTTGGGAGGCACGCCAAGATAGAAAAACCCCTTTTGAGGAAACCCTAGAAAGGGTCCCTGCCGGCATGTTCCGGAACAGCCCGTCTTGGCTTCTCCAACCGAGATCTGCAGCCCATGCTCCGCCAGGGCTCTTTCTAAAGCTTCCTTCAACGCGCCGGCATCGCAGGAGCTTTCCCCTCGCGGAGCACACACGGTCACGCATGCTTTCTTGGATCCAGGATCGCAAAAGAGCCGCTCGCTCGCCGGGGTCTTTCGGTCCGCCTCTTGTGGCGTCGATACGGCAGGCTTCAGAACCCCTCGCACGCCGCTTCGGACCTTTTCCTGAATATCCTGTGTGAGATCTTTTAACCGTTCCAACATGGTCCTATCCTTGTTCCCTTTCAGACGACAGCGGCGCTTCAATTACGGAAGCACCGCGACGGTCGCTTCCGCAAGAGCCACAAAGCGATCGGGAAAGATACCCACATACACCATGGCGATCACCAGAGCCGCACTCATCACCCGTGTCCAGGTGTCTACGCGCACCGGCGGGTATTCTCGAACAGGCTCCAACAGATAGGCAGCCTTAATGACGATAAGGTAGTAATAAAGGGATATGGTCGCGTTGATCATGCCAATAATGACCAGAAGCAGGTACCCCTTTTCCAGGGCCGCTGCGAAAACCAAGAACTTACCGGTAAAACCGAGTGTCGGAGGAATGCCGGCCAACCCAAAGAGCGCCAACATGAGGGTCATGGCCAGCATGGGGGAACGCTTATGCAGTCCTGCCAATTCCCTGATCTGCAGGTTATGCCCATCCGGGGCGACTCGAATGATCACCATAAAGCAGGCGAAGTTCATGACGAGATACGCCAAGGCGTAATACACGGCGCTGGAATACCCGCGCTGCGTCATGCACAAAATACCAATGAGCATGTAGCCGGCATGGGCGATACTGGAATAGGCCAATAGCCGTTTGATGTCCTTTTGAACGATAGCGACCAAATTCCCAAAGGTCATGGAAAGAACCGAAAGGACAACGAGAATCTGTACCAGCAGTTCCGATTGTCCCGTGCTCATTCCCACAAACCGAATGACCATCGCAGCCGCAGCCATCTTGGACGCCGTAGCGATGTAGGTGGTCACCTGATTGGCTGCACCTTGGTACACGTCAGGTGCCCAGATATGGAACGGGAATAAGGCCTGTTTGAAGAAAAACCCACCCAGAGCCAGCACCAAGCCCACCAAGGCCGCCGGTTGATGAAAAACACTGGGCAGTTTTTGCACAATATCCACCACGTAAGTCGAATGAGTCACACCGAAAAGATAACTCATGCCAAAGATCATCAGCGCCGATGCCGTCGCTCCCACCATGAAATATTTGATCCCCGTTTCCACGTATTCATCGGCTCGATGGCGCATGGGAACCAGCAGATAGAGGGAATAGGATGAGAGTTCCAAAGCAATGTAGATGGTGAGCAACTCCACGGCGCTCACCAACATCATCATGGCCAGGGTGCAAATGGAAAGCAGGAAGTAAAATTCGCCGTGCTTTCTCGGCTCAATTCCCTGTAGTTCATTGCACACCAGAATCACGAAAAACATTCCCATCGCCAGGAACACTTTGAAGACCTGGCTAAAGAGATCCACCCTGTAGGAGTCGAAAAACAGGAACCCCTCCATGCGGGCGCATGCCACAGTCACCGCCAGCCCGATCCCCGCCAGAGGCACCGCCCAGCGGTAGAGACGCCTCGGGTCCGCTTTCTTCTCCAAAGAACAGATGAAAAACACGGACGCCATGGCAACATAATACAATTCGGGGGTAAACAGGGTCCATTTCATCATGACCAAATCATCCCTCGTCTCGCTACAGGCTGTTCACAAAAGGAATCACGGCACTTTGAATCACGTCCAGAATGAGCCTTGGGAACAGGCCGAAGAAAATCAGAATGCCCACCAAAATGATGCGCGGAGATGCCAAAAAGAGTGGCACATCGGGGATGTATTCCCACTTGGGGTTTTTGTCCCCGTAGAAGGTCTTTTGCACCACCCGAAGCATAAAGAGAGCGCTGACCACGAGTCCGGAAACCGCCAAAATACCTCGCACGGGATATGTCTTCACGGCGGAAATGAACACCAAAAGCTCCGCCCAGAAGCTGCTCATGCAGGGAACTCCGATACCGCAAAAGGCCGCCAAGATGAAAAAGGCCGAAGCCTTCGGCATGGTCTTTGACAACCCACCCAGCTCAGGGATCATCTTGGTGTGCGTCTTGTCGTAGATGTAGCCCACGGCGGAGAAGAAGAGAGCGGTCATAATGCCGTGGGAAAACATTTGAAAAACGGCCCCATTGATCCCATCGACGGTCATGGTGGCCAGTCCGAGCCCCACGATGCCCATGTGGGACACACTGGAATACCCGATCACATATTTCAGGTCGGTCTGAGCCAAGCCTACAAAGGCTCCATAAACGATGCCGATGGTGGCCAGCAGCGCCATGAGATCCGCCCAGTACACCAACCCTTCAGGACACAGGGTCATGCCCACGCGCAAAATACCGTAGGCCCCCAACTTCATGAGAACCCCGGCGTGGATCATGCTCACCGCCGTGGGAGCCGCCACATGGCCCACCGGAGACCATGTATGGAACGGCCACACACCCGCTAGAATACCGAAACCGAGATAGAGCAGGACAAAGGCGATGCGCTGCACCTGGACATCAAAGCCGAGTCTTTGAAGTTCAAAGAGGTCGAAAGTCGTGCCGCCGGCCACGGCCCATAGATAGAGGATCCCGGGAAGAATGAAAGCGCTTCCTGCAAGGAGGTACAGAGTCAGCTTCATGGCTCCGTATTCCTTGCGGGTACTGCCCCAGATGGCAATCAGCGGGTACATGGGAAAGAGCGAAACGTCGTACCAGACGAAGATGAAGAAGAGGTCCATGCTCATGAAGACGCCGTAGACCCCGGCCACCAGCAAGTAGGTGAGAGCGAAGTACTCCTTGACGCGTTTGTCCAACTCCCACATGGTCAGAACGCCGGTAAAGAGCACCACAGCCGTGAGCAAGATCATGGGCACATTGATGCCGTCCGCCGCCAAGAAATAGTAAATCCCCAGGCTCTTGACCCACAGAACCCGTTCCACGAACTGCAACCCGCTTTTTTGAGGGTCGAAGGCCACATAGAGATACAGGCTGAGCACCAGTCCTACGGCGGCAAATCCTAAACTTACCTGCTTGACCAACGTGGGGCGGTCATCGGGAATGAACAGGATGACCACAAGCGCCAGCAGCGTGGAAAAGAGGATCGCCGACAGAATCGGAAACTGCGCAAATTCCATAGCTGTCATAAGCATGCCCACTCGTGTCTATACGTTCCTATTCCTAAACATGCCCCCGTCGCCTTAGGTCGCCATGCTTACAAGGCAAACACCAAGACCAGGACACCCACGGCGGCCACCATGAGCACCAAGTTGTATTGAAGCATCCCTGACTGAAGGAAACTCACTGCACGGCCACCTCCGACCGTAAAGCGGCAAATACCGTCAATGCCCCCATCAATGACGCGACGATCGTTTCGCGTAAAGATGTTGGTGAAACCGCAGTACACCAAAAGATCCAAGGCCTTGCGGTAAAAATGGTCCATGTACCAACGATTGGCGAAAAGGTTTTCCACGGCCGGAAATCTACGCAAGAACCCCTCTTGAGTGGCCTTTTTCCAGCCGAATTCCAAGTAGGCGAAAAACACGCCACCTACAGCCAGAGTCACCGCCGTGATGAGAAGCATGTAATGACTCAGGCCGTGACCGCCGTGTTCCGCGGCTTCATGAGCATGGGAGACCGCGTCGTGACCTATGAGATAGGCCTGAAGTTCGTTTTGGAAAAAGCCCAAAACCAGTGTGATGGCGGCTAAAATCATGCACGGCCAGGCCATAGCCCAAAAAACATGCCCATGATGCCCGCCTCCATGATCGTTGGCATGCCCGTGGCCACCGCCATGCCCTTCATGGTGCGAAGCCTCTTCAAAAGTCTGTCGCGGAAAAAGGATGAAGAAAATCAGGCGAAAACTGTAATAGGCGGTCATCAAAGCCCCAAGGAGGCCGGCTGCCAAAAAGATTTTGTTGGGATAGCCTGCAAGCACGCCAAGGATGGCTTCCTTGCTGAAAAATCCTGAGAAAGGAAAAATACCCGCCAAAGCCAGAGCCCCAACGGTCATGCAGACCATGGGAATGACCAGCTTGCGGCCACCTCCACGGCCGATTTCCCGCATGTCGTTGGTGTGGTATTCATGGATAAATATACCCGAGCAGAGGAACAATAGAGCCTTAAAACCGGCGTGGGTCGTCAGGTGAAAGACACCGGCAAAATAGCCGCCGGCCGCCAGGCTCATGACCATGAACCCTAACTGGCTGACTGTGGAATAAGCCCACACCTGTTTGATATCGTAGGTGACAAATGCCATGGTGGATGCCAAAAGCGTCGTGATGGTACCGATAACCAAGGCCACTGCCATGGCATCAGGGGATGCGGCAAAGAACGGAAAAATGCGACTCATGAGATACACACCGGCGGCAACCATGGTGGCCGAATGGAGCAGCGCACTGACCGGAGTTGGGCCTTCCATGGCATCCGGCAACCAGGTCAAGAGCGGAAACTGTGCGCTTTTTCCGATGACACCGCAAAAGATCAACAGCGCTGCCAAAGTGACCACCTGAGGATGAATGTCCCCCGCCTGAGCCGCGGCGTTCATGTTCAGAATACCCAGATCCCCAAACCCCAAAAGGACCGCGATAATGCCCAGGAAAAAGCCGATGTCTCCGAGTCGGGTCATGACAAAGGCCTTTTTGCCGGCCTGCGACGCGCTCCATTTTTCGTAGTAGTACCCAATCAACAAGTAGGAGGCGAGCCCCACCAATTCCCAGAAGATGTAGAGCTGCAGCATGCCTGGAGCGATGACCATGGTCATCATGGCCCAGGCAAAGAGCGATTGAAAAGCATAGTACCGGCTGAAACCCGGATCCCCGTGCATGTAGCCGATGGAGTACACCTGCACCAGGAAGCTGATCACCGCCACAATGGTCAACATGAGAAGACTGAGGCGATCCAGAAGGAACCCAAAGGGAATGACCATATCGCTGGAAATGATCCATGCCCATTGGTAATCCACGGGCGCCGGTGCGTGACGCAAGGTGAGCAGCAGATACAGGGCGCTGCCTAAACACACCGTGATGGCGCTCACCGAAATGGCACACGAAACCTTTGGGTAGGCTCGAGTGAAAATCAGAATCACCGCCATGGACAAAAACGGTAAGGTGGCACAGGCCAAAGCCGCGGTCAGAATCGGATCATGCGGTAGCCACATCATGGACATCGTCCTTCACACGCTGAAGTTACAGATGACAAGCACACCCACACCATGACGCGTCGGCTCTCAGCCGCGCAGCCGCTGGGCCCGCTCGATATTGATGGAGCGCAGCCTGCGGAAAAGCGCCAAGATAATGCTTAAGCCGATGGCCGCTTCCGCCGCCGCGATGCCCATGACAAACAGGGCCACGATCTGCCCCACAGCCGGCTCCGGTGCCAGGAAGCGGTTAAAGGCCATAAAATTAAGGTTTGCGCCGTTGAGCATGAGTTCGATGGAAATCAACATGCCGATGAGGTTTCGGCGCATGAGCACTCCGAAGAGTCCCAGGCTGAAAAGCGCCGCCGCGACGATTAAATAGACGCTGAGCGAATTCACGAAGACAACCTCCGGCTGAATCCTGTGGTCACAATGGCGCCAATGATGGCCACCAGCAATACCAGGGAGATGATTTCAAAAACCAGGGCATAACGCGTCAACAGCAGATGGCCGATGGTGGCGACGGACCAGTCGGCTCCACGTTCCGCCGCCGGTTTCCACGCCGTTTTCCAAGCCACGGCGCTGACGGCCACAAAAAAGATGGAAGCGGCTCCGATGCCAGCTGCCAATTTGGGCATGCGTCTCTTGGGCACTTCCAGATGCAGGGGGCGTGAAAGCATAATGGCAAAAACGATGGCGATACAGATGGCCCCCACGTAGATCAGAAGCTGCATCAAAGCGAGGAAGAAACTGCCCAAATAGAGAAAAAGCGCAGCCACACCCGTTAAGCATAAAATGAGGCCCAAAACATTGTAGACAATGTTTCGAGGAAAAACCGCCAGAGCGGCCCCTCCAAAGACAAGACCCACGACCACCCAAAAGACGGCTTGGGCTAAGCTCTCAACGACGAAGCTTCCGCTCATGATCGGCTTTCCTCCATCCTCAGGACCAAGTCCACCACGCCGTCCCACCGGGAATCACTCGCAAGCTCATACTCCGTAGAAAACTTAAGGGTCTGGGTGGGGCAGCTTTCCACACATAGCCCGCACAGGCTGCAGCGCGTGTAGTCAATCACGTAATGGGTGGCGATTTTGCCGCTGCGGGCATGCGCTTTCACCCCCTGGACCTTGATCACGTGTGACGGGCATACCCTCTGGCATGTTCCACAGGCAATACAGCCGTGGGTTCCCGTTTCCGGAAAAACTTTCAATTCGATATGCCCACGGTAGGCCGGGGACATCTCCAGGTGCCTTCGAGGGTACTGCACCGTGACCACGGGCTTGAACAAGGCTCGGCCCGTGACCTTCATCCCTTCGATGAGGCTCCAGCCTCCCAGCACGATGTCTTTCCAGTATCCCATAGCCGCCCTTTTACTCCGCTTATGCCTTTAACGTCAGCCGTTCCGAGAGCCGTCGATGCCCTTAGACAAACTTGAGCACCAAGGCTGTTATCACCAAATTGAGCATGCTGAGGGGAATGAGCACTTTCCAGGAAAAGTTCATGAGCTGATCAAATCGAACGCGTGGAAAAGTCCATCGAAACCACATGAGCACAAAGAGAAGCACGTAGGTCTTCGCCAGGAACCAGACCACTCCGGGAATCTTGAAACTGAACCCAAAGGGCCCATGCCACCCACCGAAAAAGAGGCTTGTGGCTACGGCGCACACGATGAACATGTTGGTGTATTCAGCAAGGAAAAAGAGTCCGAAACGCATGCCGCTGTATTCCGTATGAAACCCGGCCACCAGCTCCGATTCCGCTTCGGGAATGTCAAAGGGTGCACGGTTGGTTTCGGCTGTGGCGCAGATAAAGTAAATAAGGGCCGCTACCGGCTGTAAGAACACGAACCATACACGTTGTTGTGCCATGACCAATTCGCTGAATCGAAAAGAATTGACCATGATCACCACACTCATGACCGACAGCAGCAATGGAATCTCATAGGCCACAGCCTGCGCCACCGAACGAATGGCTCCCAAAAGGGCATACTTATTGTTGGAAGCCCAGCCCCCGACGAGAATCGCCAGAACACTGAAGGTGGAAAAGGCAAAGATGAGCAGCAATCCCACATTCATGTCGCGAATGATGAGGTCCGGCCCAAAAGGAAGAACAAGAAAGGCCACCAGTACCGGCATGAAAACCAACACCGGCGCGATGACAAAGAGTTTTCGGTCCGCCCGCGCCGGCGTGATCAGCTCTTTGCCCACCAGCTTGATGCCGTCCACGATGGTTTGAAGCAAACCGTGTGGGCCCACTTCCATGGGACCCAACCGAACCTGAATATGACCGGCCACTTTCCGTTCCAGCCAGACGAGAAAGAGGGCATTGAGCTGGCTGAAAATCAGCACGACGACCAGACCGATAATGAGTCTCAGCCAGTAGGCACCCGAAGTTGCGGCGGCTTCCATCATGACACAACGATCTCCTTCCAGGGGTTGGTGCGGTCCGTCACTTCCTGAAGACGGGCCTCATTCACGCTCCAGGAGACTTTCAACGATCAATTTCCGGGACCACAATGTCGATACTACCCAAAATGGCGATGGCATCGGCCACAAGGGTTTCCTTTAAAACCGCGGTCAAGCAATGAAGGTTTCCAAAACTGGGCACTCGCACATGCACCCGATAGGGATAAGCGCTGCCATCGCTTACCAGATAATAAGCCGTCTGGCCACGGGCACTTTCAAAGGCAAAATACACCTCACCTCGAGGCGGTGTGACTTTCAGTCGAACACGTTCCTGACGATAGGGTCCGTCCGGAAGTTGGTCCAAAGCCTGCTCAATGATACGGCAGCTCTGTTCCATTTCTTCCAGCCGCACGCGATACCGATCCAGAGCGTCCCCTTTGGTTCCCGTAGGGATTTCAAAGTCAAACCTGTCGTAGACTTCGTAGGGTTCCACCTTGCGCATGTCAAAAGGGATCCCGGCCGCTCGAAGGTTGGGACCGGTGACACCGAAACGACGGGCGAGATCCTTGTCGATAATGCCCACATCCCGAACACGGTGAATAAAAATGACGTTTTTGCTCACCAGGTTGTGATAATCCGGCCACCGGCTTCGCAGTCTCTTAATAAAAGCCCGCGTCTGATCGATGAACACCTCATCCACGTCGCGGGCCACTCCACCGAACCGGCAGTAACTGTACGTCAAGCGAGAACCACTGACTCGGTCCAAAATGTCCAGAATGTTTTCGCGGTCGTCGAAACAATAGAGAAACGGCGTGAAGGCACCCAAGTCCATAAGAAAGGTGCCGAACCACAAAAGATGACTGGAAATGCGGTTCAGTTCGGCACAGATCACCCGAATGTACTTGGCCCGTTCCGGAGGCTCGATCCCCGCCAGCTTTTCTACGGCAAGACAAAAGCCGTGGTTGTAGAGCAGCCCCGAAAGGTAGTCCATGCGGCTGGAGTTGGGCATGAATTGAAGATAGGTGCGGTTTTCTCCCATCTTTTCATGGCCTCGATGCCCATAGCCGATGATAGGATCCGCCTCCAGAATGTATTCCCCATCCAGGGTAAGAAGCACCCGCAAGACCCCGTGCGTGCTCGGGTGCTGAGGCCCCAGGTTCAGACTGTAGAGCTGCTGCTGGACCGGTTGAGGAAACTGTTCAGCCATAAACCTCTTCCCGTTTACGGTAAGCGTGAACCTTGCCGAAATTCTTGCGAAGCGGATAAAAGTCCGCGTCTTCCGGAAGCAGAAGCCGCCTGAGGTCCGGGTGGCCGCTGAAGCGCACACCGAAAAATTCCCAGGCTTCGCGTTCCTGCCACAACGCCGAATCAAAAAGCCCCGTCACCGAAGGGACTTCACCGTCATGCGGGCACAAAAGCCTAACCGCCATGCGGGACCTCGGCTCGTAAGTGTTCATGTGGTAAACCAGCTCCAAAGTGTCCTGAAAATCCAACCCGGTCAAAGATTCCATATAAAAGCCGCATTCGTTGAAAATCTTCATGACCGGAACGAGGGATTCCTTGGCACATGACACGGTCCAGGAAATGCCCGCTCGAAAATCGGGATCCTCCTTGAGGGCCGTTTCCCCCAGAAGTTCTCGAAGGCGCCGCACCGCTTCGTCTTTTGCCGCCATGATCAACTCACCTTTTCCAATCGTCGAAAACGGCGCAACAGATTGCGCTTTTCCCCTTTGGTGATCTTGTCTTCCAAAGCCAGAATGCCCTGAATAAGCCCTTCGGGTCTGGGCGGGCACCCCGGAACGTGAATGTCTACCGGCACAATGAGGTCCGCTCCGGGCACAATGGCGTACTGACCGTCGTATTCAAAGGGACCTCCGGAAATGGCACAGTTCCCCATGGCAATACACCATTTGGGATTCGGCATCTGATCCCAAAGCATCTGGATGGCCGGCGCCATCTTCTTGGAAATCGTCCCCGCCACGATCATCACATCCGATTGACGCGGCGACGGCCGGAACACACCCGCACCGAATCGGTCCAAGTCAAACCGAGACGCCCCCGCCGCCATCATTTCAATGGCACAGCATGCCAACCCGAAGGTCATGGGCCAAAGAGAATTGGCCCGCGCCAGATTAAGAAGGTCGTCCAGCAGGGCGAACTGGATTACCGGCTCTCCTCTTTGGTTTTCCACTCAAACACTCCTTTTCGCCACGCGTAGACAATCGCCAGAGACAAAATGCCCAAAAAGATCACCACTTCGACGAAATCCCGAAAAGCATACTGGCCGTAGGCCAAAGTCACCGGAAAGAGGTAGAGAACATCCACGTCAAAAGCCAAGAAAATGAGTGCGTAGATGTAATAGGCTGCTGTGAACTGAATCCAGGCACTTCCAATGGTTTCCATACCGCTTTCATAGGTCTCGTCACGGCGAGGTCCCTTGCTGCGCGGCACGATGAGGTGGGAGATGATGATCGGAATAACCGCGAACACCACCCCGACCAGTAGATAAAAGGCGATGGCCAGAAAATCTCCAAGCAGGGCTTTCGGTACCATAAACACCCCTCTTATTCGATGTAGATCGCCTTGAACTTGCAGGTTTCAATGCAGATTCCGCACCGAACGCACAGTTCCTCATCAATCACGTGGCATTCCTTATTGACGCCAATAATGGCGTTTTCCGGACACCGACGTCGGCAAGCTCCACATCCGGTGCATTTGTCCATATCGATGATATATTGAATCAAAGGCTTGCAGATCTTGGCCGAACATTTTTTGTCATAAACGTGGGCTTCGTATTCGTCGCGAAAATATCTCAGCGTGCTGAGCACCGGATTGGGAGCGCTTTTGCCAAGGCCGCACAAGGCTGTTTCTTCAATAGCATGGCAGAGTTCTTCCAGTTTGGTCAGGTGTTCCGGAGTCCCACGCCCCTCGCACATATCCACGACGAGCTCATGCATGCGCTTCACACCCACACGGCACGGAATGCACTTGCCGCACGATTCCTCCACAAGGAAGTTCAAAAAGTATCGGGCCACATCGACCATACACGTGGCTTCATCCATGACGATCATGCCGCCGGAGCCCATCATGGAACCGGCTTCCTTGAGCCTTTCGAAATCGACGGGAAGATCGATGAGTCGCTCCGGCACACAGCCTCCCGAGGGCCCCCCCGTCTGAACGGCTTTGAACTTTCGACCCCCTGGAATGCCCCCCCCGATGTCTTCGATAATGGTACGCAGCGGCGTCCCCATGGCCACTTCCACAAGGCCCGTGTTGTTGATCTTTCCCACCAAAGAAAAAATCTTCGTTCCTTTGCTGCGCTCTGTGCCGATGGAAGCGTACCAGGCCCCACCATTGTTGATGATAAGAGGTACATTGGCCCACGTTTCCACGTTGTTGAGGTTGCTCGGGCGATTCCACAGACCCTTTTCGACGGTGTGAATGTGTTTGCCTCGAGGCTCCCCGATCTTTCCTTCCAAGGAAGCCATGAGCGCCGTCGATTCACCGCAGATGAAGGCTCCGGCCCCTCGGTTCACGTGAATGTCCAGGCTGAAATCGGTCCCCAAAATATTTTCGCCTAAAAGGCCGTATTCCTTGGCCTGTTGAATGGCCCAAATGGCATTCTCCACGGCCATGGGATATTCAAACCGAACGTAGATGTAGCCTTCCCTGGCTCCGATGGCGTAACCCCCAATGATCATACCTTCCAGCACCTGGTGGGGATTGCCTTCGAGAAGGGAACGGTCCATGTAAGCGCCAGGGTCGCCTTCGTCGGCGTTGCACATCACGTACTTAATGTCTCCATGAGCTCGACGACATGATTCCCATTTCACTCCCGTAGGAAAGCCTCCGCCACCTCGACCGCGCAAACCGGAAATTTTCACCTCCTCGATGACCTGTTCCGGGGTCATGGAAGAGAGCGCCTTGGCCAAGGCGGAATAGCCGCCCCGAGAGATGTAGTCCTCAATGTCCCGTGTGAAATTGCTTCCGGTATCCTTGAAGACGATTCGTTGCTGCTTGGCAAAAAAAGGAATTTCGTATTCGTGAACGATACGGTTTCCCGTCGTGGGATCCACGTACAGAAGGTCTTCGATGACCTCGCCGCCAAGAACACTGCGTTCGACGATCTCCAAAACCCGATCGGCCTTGACCTTCTGGTAAAAAACCTCTTCAGGTTCAATGACCACAATGGGTCCCGCGGCACAAAAGCCGTTGCACCCGGTGGGAACCACCATGTATTCGCGCGTCAGTCCCTTCTCTGAGAGAACCTTCTCAAAGGCGTCCACCAGTTTCTGGCTTCCTTGAGAATGACACCCCGTGCCATTGCACACGCGAATCCGCTTACGAATGTGCTTGCGCTTTTCCAGGATCTGCTGCCGCAACGCGTCCAGATCTTGAATGCTTGTGAGCCGCTTCATGGTTTGTCACCTACGCGCTCTTGGCTTTGATCTCTTTAATCAGGGACGCCATCTTGTTCGGGGTTATCTCACTGTGGGTTTCACCATTGACCACCACCACAGGAGCCGAAGCACACGCCCCCACGCAATTGACCGTTTCCAAAGTCAAGGCCAAATCCTCCGTGGTCTGTCCCGGCTCCAAACCCAAATCCTGCCGGACACGGTCAATAAGCTTCGGAGCCCCTTTCACATGACACGCCGTTCCCGTACATACCTGTACCATGGTGCGGCCACGCGGCGTTAAGCTGAAGACCTTAAAAAAGTTGGCTACGCTATAAATCTGGTTGATGGGCATGCGCAACCGCTCAGAAATCCTCAGCAGGCTTTCCTTGGGCAGATAGTTGAACTTGTGGTTCACATCCAACATGATCTGCAAGAGGGATTCCGGCTTGGCGCCCCACTGATCAATGACCGCATCCACGTCCTGAAGCAACTGTTCCATACGAGGAAGCCTCCACACATCCTGTCGCCGGGGCCGATCCATGCGGGAACAAAAGACAACACCCCCTAAGGGTACGTGATTTTTTGCACAACGTGTCCCTGTAGGTCAAGGAAAAAATTGTGCATGCACAGGAGCGGCCCCCGTTCATAAAACTTTCTGTGCTTTGTCTCCTACGGCCCACAGTCTTACCGAAGCCGACACCTTTAGACCTTGCAAGGAAAAGCATGTCCGAGAACGGGTTTTTCCCTGAAACCACGCCCCTTACGCCCACTAGACGGGCGCCCCGGAGGTCTTGGGTTTTAGAAAAACCGTGATCCGCTCTCATTGCTCAACAACCTTCTAAGGGTTCGGGTTGAATCCATCGCCATCGGCTCGAGCCGCATTGAGCGTCAGAGAAAACACGGAACCTTTCCCCTTTTCGCTGGTAACCGCGAGGGTGCCTCCATGGGCCCGCACCACCTTCTGTGCGATGGTCAAGCCGAGACCTGTCCCCTGTTGCGCTCGAATCTCCCGATCCTTTCCTCGATAAAACTGGTGAAAAATAAAAGGGATTTCCTTAGCATCGATGCCGAGTCCCGTATCTTCCACGGTCACCAACACACACGATCCTTGAGGTTTCGCCTCTATGACCACGCGGCCGCCTTCGCGGTTGTACTTGATGGCGTTGGCCACCAGGTTGCTGAGAGCTTCGCGCAAAGAGTCGGCATCCGCATGGACCAGGGGAAGATCCTTGGAGAGATTCACCTCCAGAGTGACCTTCTTTTCTTTGGCCGCCCATTCCAAACCCTTGAGGGCTGAATCCACGCAAGCGGCCAAGGAGGTGGGTTGCAGCCTTTTGACGATTTCCCCTTCGCTCAAGCGGCTCATGTCGAGCCAATCATTGATGAGCTGCATCAAGGATTCCAGGCGTTCCTTGGCCCGGCTGAGCATTTCCCGTTGAGCTTCACTCAGGTCACCTCCAATGCCACCTAAAAGCACTTCGAAGTACTGCAGTATGGCCGCCAGCGGAGAACGCAATTGATGTGTGACCATGGTGACGAAATTGCGTTCCATGGCCTCTTTTTCTTCACGCAGGGCTCGAGATTCCAGGTCCAGACGACGTTTTTCCAGACCTCGGCGCACCACGATGAGAAGCTCTTCCGGCGTGAAGGGTTTGGGAAGGTAATCGTACGCTCCTTCTTTGACAGCCGCGACGGCGCTTTCGATGGTGGCGTAACCGGTAATCAGCACCGTTACGATGCTCGGGTCAAATTCTCGAATGCGACGCACCACCTCGACCCCGTCCATTTCCGGCATCTTCAGATCCACAAGCACAAGGTCGCAGGGATCGCATAAAAGTTTTTCCAGCCCTTCCCGGCCGCTGGAGGCCAGGCTCACCTGCATGCCTTCTCGAGCCAACACGCGTCGGCATGAGACACGGGCGATTTCCTCATCATCGATGACCAGAATCTTTGGAGCATCCACGAAAGAGCGCCTTTGTCGATGGTCTTTCACGGGCCGGAAAGACCATCGTGAACATGATCCGGTCAACACGTTGCATTGAAGGCTCGGTAAGCCCCCAAGAGCACCGCCGAAAGGCAAAGACGTCTGTAGCCGTTGCCTCGCGGGGCACTCATAGTCCATCGAAACCCGTCTTCGCAAGTGCTAAGAAGACCGGCGCCGGGCCAACAGTTCAGCAATACGGTCCAGGAGCTCTTTGGGCTTAAAAGGCTTGTCCAGGTAGTCGTCGGGTTCGGACAGGGATCCCATGTCCTCCGCGTCGTCAAAAGCGAAACGCGACCCCGTGTCCGCCCGAACACTGGACACCATCAAAATGGGAATGTGCTTGAAGGCCGACAGCTGAGGATCCGAGCGCAGGCTGCTCACCAGGCTGAAACCTTCAAAGATGCTTTCCATCATGATGTCCAGAATGATCAGATCAGGCTTTTCCTCTTGAACCTTTCGAAGACCTTCCTTGCCGTCCGAAGCCCAGATGACGTCATAGCCGTCGGCAAGCAAGATCATCTTGGTCGATTTAGCGAAATCCGCATCGTCATCCACAATGAGAATCTTTGCCTTAGTCGCCATGAGCTCTTCCTCCAGCCTTTCAGGCCTTTCACCTCGGGAAGGGTGGCACACGCACATGTGAAATGATTCGTGAACTTACCGGATCGCCCCTTGTCTGTCAATGGAATATGGGCTAGTTTGTCCTGGTCTTTACCCTTGGGTTTTTTGAAGCCCACCTCAGAAGAGGTAAAAGAAGTCTTCTTCCAAATCGAAGCGCAGTCTTTTGAGCATCAGGGCCACGTCCTTGGTTTTGCCGTCCCGGGTCATGAAGTAATCTTCGAGAGTGGCCTTCACTTCAAAACCCAACTGGCGAAAGGCTCGCAGGGCCAGTTGGTTTTCTATGAGCACCTTGGCTTTGAGAAAGTAGAGCCCTTGACGCGTGCCGATTTCAATGAGTTCTTTGATAAGCGATGACCCCAATCCCAATTGGCGATGGTCCGCACCCACCACCACGTAGATTTCGGCCACGTGCCTGTAGGCTCCGGCCATGCGGTTCAAGGACGCCAAACCGATAAGGCGGGTCTGGGGTGCGTTCCAAGCTGCCAGCGGGAGGACACGAGCGAGATCGATTTGGCGAATCCACGTTCCCACGGTGCGAGGATCCGGCACCTGATCTCGAAACCCTTCGACTTCATGGTCGGGGATGTCATGGAAAAAAGTGCGCACCGCTTCCTCGTCGTCTCGAACCAGCATCTTGAAAAGGACAGGCTCCCCGTTGTTCAGAAGGCTTTCTTTGGGCTTGGGGGCTTCAAAGCGCATCATCCTCTTTATCCTCCGACCGCTTGGGGAAATGTTCCACGGTGCTTTTGTTCACAAAGGTATGTTGCTATTCCATCTCCCTTTACTGGAAATCGCTGTGGCGCACAAGATCCAAGGATCGCCAAACAGACAGGCTTCTTTCTGCACGGACAGGGAATGGTTGATGGGGGTGGACACGCAGGTCCCCCCTCACAAAGGATGCGGGTTCCGGTGGCATGGCTATGCCATGGGAAACAGCCTTAGTCAATTTCGAGGACGGAGGAGTTCATGGACATCGGATTAATCGGTGGAGGCAACATGGGGGAAGCTTTGGTGCGGGGATTGATTCAGGCCGGCATTGTTTCTTCAAATCACCTTCACGTTTATGACGTGCTTGAAAAGCGCATGGAGCATCTAGCTCGATCCTACGGCATTCACCAAAAGCCGTCGCTTTCCGAATGCGTACGTGCCGTGGACACGGTCATCCTGGCGGTCAAACCCCAAAATGTACCCGAAGTTCTTGAGGAATTGGGCCGTTGCGCGCAGCATCGTCCCTTGATCGTAAGTATCGTCGCAGGCATGCCTCTCGCCACGCTGGAAGCCGCTTTACCCCCTGGAACCCCTGTGATCCGCGTCATGCCCAACACGCCGGCCTTGGTCCTTTCGGGAGCCAGTGCTTTGGCCCGAGGCAGGTATGCCGAAAACAACCATATGGAATGGGCTCTCAAGATCTTTCGAGCCGTAGGTATTGCCCATGAAGTGCCGGAAAAACTTCTCGATGCCGTTACAGGCCTTACGGGAAGCGGCCCGGCCTATGTTTTATGTTTCCTGGAAGCCTTGATCGACGGGGGAGTCCTCATGGGGCTGCCCCGTCCCATCGCTTCGGACCTTGTGATTCAAACCGTGCTCGGCACAGCCATCATGGCTCAACAGAGCGGAAAACATCCGGCCGCTCTGAAAGACATGGTCACCTCGCCTGGAGGCACCACCATTCATGGGCTGGAAATTCTAGAATCACGAGGGTTTCGAGGAGCGGTCATGGGGGCGGTGCGGGCCGCCACGGAGCGGTCCACGGCCCTGGGAGCCGTCTATGGCACCCCAAAATCGAACACCTGGACAAAAGCTTAGGAGCTTGTCCGAGACCTTGGAATGAGTCGTTCCAGCCCAAAAAGCAGGGGCGAGACGGCGCCTCGCCCCGACTTAAAAGGCATTCGACGCCATCGTCGCTGGGCGTTCGTGGACTTCCTCGAGGAAGGCTGTCGAACAATAAGGGCAGGCCATGGTTTTCCTTGGACCGATGGAAAGGGAAAGGCTTAGGAGGCGACATGGAAAGTTTTCTCAATCCGAAATCGGTGGTGCTGGTGGGAGTCACGCGCCAGACGGGGGTAGGCGCTTACAACAATCTGGAAATGATGCTGAGATACGGCTACAAAGGAACCATCTATGTGGTCCATCCTTCGGCTTCCGAAATCCTTGGTCATCGCTGTTACGCGACGACAGCGCAGCTCCCTGATGTGCCGGAACTGGCTGTAGTGTCCGTAGGGCGAGACCGCGTCTTGCCGGTCGTTGAAGACTGCCTTCTTAAGGGAATCAAAAACCTTGTGATCATCAGTCAGGGTTTCGCCGATGCGGACCTGAAGGGTCGCAATCTTCAAGAAGAATTGGTCCGCATGTGTCACCACGCCGGGGCTCGAGTGCTCGGCCCCAATACTATGGGCATCCTGAATGCCTTTGACGGTTTTAGCACGGCTTTTATCGACATTCCACGAGACCCCGATCCGCCTCCCCTGACCTTGGTGGCCCAATCGGGTGTTCTTCAGGTCGGAATCGAATCCTTTACCGGAAGGCTCGGAAAAGCCATCGACATCGGCAACGGTTGCGACATTCATTTCGTGGACGCTCTGAAGTACTGCGCTCAAGACCCGCAGACTCAAATCATTGTCCTGCACATGGAAGGGATACGCTACGGAAGAGAGTTTCTGGAGATCGCCGCCTCCATCAGCCCTCAGAAGCCCATCATCGTTCTGAAAACGGGCCGAAGTGGCGCAGGTGCCCATGCGGCCTTGTCTCACACGGGGTCTCTTGTTGGAGAAGATGCGGTCTTTGAAGCCGCCTTTCATAAGGCAGGGCTCTTACGAGTGCGCTCTATGGTGGAGTTACGGGCGGTGGTCAAGGCTTTCCTGCATTTCCGACCGATGATCGGGCCGAATCTTGCGGTGCTCACCGCCACGGGAGCCTGCGGCATCATGACTGCGGACGCCTGTGAAGATTTCGGGCTTCAGTTAGCTCCTTTTCCCGAGGAGGCTCGAGAGAGCCTTGAAAACCCCAAAATCGCTTGGCACCACTTGAACAATCCCGTTGATTTGTGGCCTCTCGGCATGGTCGGCGGCTCTTTCACGGATGTGCTGGAAAAGGCGGCCAAAGCCCTAGTGGCGCAAGACGACACACACGGCATTCTGGCCATTTTTCCGTGTATGGCTTCGTCCTTGCACGCCAATTTGAGGTTCGAAAAAGCCCTGCGGCGTGTCCAAGAAAACAACACACATCAGAAACCCTTGGCCTGCTGGGTTTACGGCGATGGAGCTTTCGAGGAATCCCGCATTCTGGACCGGATTCCGGGTGTCGCGTGCTTTTCCAGTATTGACGAAGCTGTCATGGGCTTAGCGGCAACCTATCGATTTCACCAATGGAGCCAAAAAATGAGACCCGCCGAAACCAGGCCCAGGTCCGTCGCAGCGACGGCATCGGAACGTGTTTCAAGTCCCCCATCAAAGACGTCGAAGTTGGAGAGACTCGAAAACACCACAGAACGGGGGAAAGCCTCTTTACCTCACGGTGTGTTGCTGGGGAACGAAACCCTGGACTGGCTTCGTCTTCATGGTATCCCTACTGCACCATCCAAGGTGACACTGAATGTGGAAGAAGCTGTTTCCTGGGCCGAAGAGGTGGGGTTTCCTGTGGTGCTTAAAGTGGTCTCGCCGGAATGGGTCCACAAATCCGATCAAGGAGGTGTCATCACGGGGCTTTCCGGTGCCGAGGCCGTCCGTAGGGCTTTTGACGATCTGGTTCGACGTTTTCACACAGTGTCCCCGAAAGGAAAACTAGAAGGCCTTCAAGTGCAAAGACAGCTGAGCGGTTGGGAACTGCTTCTCGGTGTCAAAAGGGATCCACAGTTCGGCCCTGTTGTTGCCGTTGGTATGGGAGGCATCTATGCGGAAGTGCTTCAGGATGTTCGTCAGGCCATAGCCCCGTTGTCCGTGGACGAGGCACGGTCCATGATTGAGTCGTTACGTCTGTTTCCCCTTCTTCGGGGGGTTCGAGGACAACCGTCCGCGGACCTGGACACTCTCGTGGAAGTTCTCAAACGCCTTTCCCAATTGGCTTGGGATCATGGGGAGATTCGTGAGCTGGACATTAATCCCTTGTTTGTCAACAGCGACGGCTGCTGCGCTGTGGATTGTCGTATCGTGGCGGACGAAACCATCGGTCCATCGGGCTATGGACCTTGAGTCTTTTGCGGAAACCGGTCTCTTAACAGGAAAACAGTCCACACCTGAGGGGGGCTTTCAGTGAAATGACTTGACGCTTTCGCTCTGGTTTTATTAGATCGAACCCCGCAAACCGTGTCACCCTAAAGGATTCCCCAAGAGGAAATGTCGATCATGGTGGAACTTTCCGAACTTAAACAAAGCCCCTTTCTTGCAGATGTTGTCGAATCGGATATTCAGCAACTGGCGCGCATCGCATCCATTGTAAACTTTCGAGAAGGCGAGATTCTCTTTCAAGCCAACAGCCCGGCACGATATTTGTACATTCTCAAATCAGGATGTGTCCTTCTCTGCTTTCCTAACGGTCGGTCTCTTGTGGTTGGTCAAAGCGGTCAAGCTTTGGGATGGTCCAGCCTGGTCAGCCCGCTCCATTACACGGCCACAGGCATCTGCCTGACCGATTCCGTGTTTTTTCAATTCACTAATGCCGAACTTTTCGACCTTTTTCGAATGGATACCACTCTGGCGACCACGATCATGGCCAAAATAGAGGTGGTTATTCAAGAACGGAAACCCTACCGCACACCGATGGCGGCGTGAAGAGGGAGGCGATCCATGCGGGGACTGTCAGCTATTGCAGCCGTCGACGGCTGGTCTTTGACGGTTATGGGAGTCGCCATTGTTCTTGTAGGGCTCTCCGTTTTGTCCCTTGTCCTTGCAAATCTTCACAGAATCTTGAACCTCTGGGACGTAACCGCTCAGGTTTTTAAAGAAAAAACCCTCCTTCGCGAAAAACCCGTTCCCTCCTCGGGGGTGAAGGTCCCTTCCCAAGGGCCTTCGACGACACCACCTGTTCGCGAGATGTCCCTGTCTCGTGAGGATATGGAAGCCTATCAATACTTTCACTGGCTCAGCCAGCGCCAAGGGGATGTGTTTTCGCTGCCGAAGCTCTTGGAGCATGCGGAAAAAAGGGGCATGGATCGACCTCACTACCATCTGTACAAAATGTTGGTTTTGGGCCTGATCGAAGAAATGAAAGGGGATCAACGAGGATTTTATCGCTGGAATCCTGAAGTGCTTGTGAGATCAGACGAGAATTCGGAGTCCTGAAAGACGACTGTTGAGTGTCCCGAAGGCCGGTTGCTTAAGGAAAGGCCAACGAGGAAGGCGCCGTATGCATTTAGTCCTGGATTATCTCAACAACACCGGTTTTGCAATTCTGGATTACCGGCACATCCTGATGATCGTGGTAGGTTGTTGTTTTATCTATCTGGGAGTTGTCAAACACTTCGAACCCCTTCTTTTGGTTCCCATCGGCTTTGGGATTTTGGTCGGAAACATCCCCGTGCTTCACGGGCAAGAGCTGAGCCTCTACGAAGAGGGAAGCGTCCTTTACTATCTTTATTACGGCGTTCGACAAGGAATCTACCCACCTTTGATCTTCTTAGGCATTGGGGCCATGACCGATTTTTCCACCATGCTGGGACGGCCCGTGCTGATGCTGTTGGGAGCTGCCGCTCAGGTTGGTGTCTTTGTTACTTTTCTTGCAGCCTTGGCTCTCGGCTTTCCACCCAATGAAGCCGCATCCATAGGGATTATCGGCGGGGCCGACGGTCCAACCGCTATCTTTCTCACATCTCGACTGGCCCCGGAACTCGTCGGGCCCATCGCTATCGCGGCCTATTCCTACATGGCCCTTGTGCCAGTCATTCAACCCCCGATCATGAGACTTTTGACCACACAAAAGGAACGACGGATTCACATGAGCGATCCCCGGCCGGTCAGTCAGCGTGAAAAGATCATTTTCCCCATCTTGGGATTTGTTCTGTGTTGTCTTTTGGCTCCGGCCGCCTTGCCTCTTCTCGGCATGCTTTTCTTTGGAAATCTTCTCAAGGAATGCATGGCCACAAACAGGCTGGCTCAAACGGCTCGCACCGCCATGATCGATATAGTCACCATCCTATTGGGGGTTACCGTGGGAGCCTCCACACAAGCCGATGTTTTCCTCACGGCCAAGTCTCTCGGCATTTTCGCCCTTGGTGCGGCGTCCTTCATGGTGGCGACGGCTTCAGGCGTGCTTTTCGCCAAGTTCATGAACCTTTTCCTCAAAGATAAGATCAACCCTCTTGTGGGGGCCGCCGGTGTTTCGGCGGTGCCCTTGTCGGCCCGGGTTGTTCAAATGATGGGTCATCGGGAAGACCCTACCAACTATTTACTGATGCACGCCGCGGCCCCTAACGTTTCCGGAGTGATCGGGTCGGCCATCGCTGCAGGATTTCTTTGGAGTTTCTTTAGGTAGTCAAAGGCCGTCGCTTGTTGTACCGTCACCATTGTATTGAGGCTCTCGAGAAAGGGGGTGATGAAACGCAGCGGGCCATTTAGTCCTATTTTGGAATCGTGGAAGAACACACACCGGTTTTCCATGCGGCTAGGTCTCACCTAGCCAAAAATCATGAGTAGATTAACCATGAGAAGGGGGGCATCTGTCATGAAAAAGACAATATTGTTGTGCACTTTAGCTTTATTGGTTGTTTTCGCTCTAAGTCCATGTCCGGATGCCGTGGCTAAAAAGTCATTCCTCGCCATTGGCGGCGGACCCGTGGGAGGAACGTTCAATTACTTTGCCAACGCCATTGCCATCTATATCACAAAGAACGTTCCGGATGTGGAAGTCTCCAGTGAAGGGTCCGGAGGATCTGTGGAAAACGTTAAACGCGTGCATCGAAACGACGTCAATTTTGGTATTTCCTACTCGGGGGACATTTACCTCGGAGCCAATGGGCAGCTCACAGGAGACACGGAAAAGTACAATAACGTTCGTTGCGTAGCTTATCTCTACGGCGCTCCTGCTCAGCTCGTCGTGCTCAAAGCCAGCGGCATCACTTCAGCCAAAGACCTAGCCGGAAAGAAGGTTGCCGTGGGCAACGCTGGTTCAGGGGCAGCCTTGTCTGCCGAGCGGTTCTTTAAAAAGATCGGCATTTGGGACAAGATGGAGCCTCAGTTTTTAGGTTACTCCGCAGCCGCAGCCGCTTTTAAGGATCGAAAGATCGACGCCTTTTGGGTGCTGGTGGGATTTCCGAACGCTTCCATCATCGAAGCCGCCACGCAAGATGACATCGCACTCGTGGATCTTCACAAAACTGCTGAAGAAGCGGGCTTCTATAACGAATATCCTTTCTATAGCAAGGTTGTCATTCCCAAAGGTACCTATCGTGGCCAAGACCAAGACGTGACCACTTTTCAAGACAGCACCCTGTGGATAGCCAATAAGGATGTTTCTGAGGACGTTGTTTACCAGGCTCTGAAAGCCATTTACTCTTCCGAAGGTCTCGATCATATGCGCAAAGCCCATAAAGCAGCGGAGGAAATGAGCTTGGAAACAGCTATCGTAGGATTGGCGGCACCATTGCATAAGGGAGCCTACAAATTCTGGACGGAAAAGGGGCTCAGCATCCCCGCAGCGTATAAGCCGGTCGACTGATGGATTCCTTCCGGGATGGGGTAGCTCCCCGTCCCGGTTATCCTTTCCAATACCATGGCACGGCCGGGAAGTCCAAAACCTCGTTCCACCCAAGTCTTGCGTACGAAAGAGAAGGACACATGATTAAAGAACAAGAACTGGAAAACGCGGCATCAGAGGCCCTCAAAGATGAAAAGCTCAAAAAGCTCGTCGAAAAAGAGGAAAAAACGGGACGCACGTTGTCCGGGTTTTGGGAATATTTGTCTGCAGCCATAAGTGTGTTCATGGTCCTTTTTTACTTCTATTGCGCGGGCGTCAGACCCGTCACTGTCCAATATCATGTGGGCCTTTACGTGATGATCACGTACGTTTTTGTGTTCTTGGCTTACCCCTTTTCCAAGAAATCGCCCCGTCAGCGTCCATCTGTGGTGGATGTCGTTTTGGCCGCCTTGTCCGTGGTGGTTGTGGGCTACTGGATTCATGAATTTGAGAGCCTGAACTACCGCATGGGCAGTGAAACACGATGGGATTTTTATGTCAGTGTGCTGGGCCTTTTGTTGTCCCTCGAAGTGTGTCGTCGGGTTCTTGGGTGGTCCATGACCATTGTGGGATTGTTGGCGGCGTGCTACTGCTATTTTGGACCTTACATGCCGGGGCCTTTTGCCCATCGAGGATTTCGCATCGAGCGGATCGCCAACTACCTTTTCCTCACGCAGGATGGTGTCTTTGGCGTCATGGCCAGCGTTTTGGTCACTTACGTGATTTTGTTCATCTTCTTCGGAGCCTTTCTGAAAAAGTCCGGAGCAGGACAATTCTTCCTTGATTTCCCTATGGCTTTGGCCGGGCGCACCGTTGGAGGTCCTGCCAAGGTCGCGTGTATCGCTTCCACCTTTTTTGGATCGATCTCCGGGAGTGCCATCGCCAATACGGTGACGACCGGGGCTTTTACGATTCCTCTGATGAAAAAGGCAGGTTTTAAGCCTCACGTCGCCGGCGCCATTGAGCCCTCCGCTTCCATAGTGGGTATGTTTATGCCCCCCGTCATGGGCGCCGGTGGTTTTCTCATGGCCGAACTTACGCGAACGCCTTATGTGGAAATCATGAAAATGGCCGTCGGTCCGGCTCTGCTATACTTTCTCTCGGTGTTCATCATGGTTCATTTCGAAGCCAAGAAATACAACATACAAGGACTGCAAGGGGAGGAACTTCCCAAGGCCATGGAGATTCTCAAGAGAGAATGGTACATGTCGCTTCCGCTTGTGGTCATTATTGGGGTGATGCTCCTCGGATACAGTCCGGGCTTGGCGGCTTTTTGGGCGACTTTAAGCTGCATTGTCGTTAGCTGGGTGCGTCCTGAGACGCGAATGAAATGGAGGGAAATTTACGAAGCCATTTTAGCAGGAGCCCGAAGCACCCTGGTGATTGGAGCTACGGTCGGCGTGATCGGGATGATCGTCGGAAGCATTGCGCTTACCGGCATCGGGTTAAAATTCTCCGATATTATTATCTCGCTGTCCGGCGGTAACCTTGCCATCGCTATCATTCTCATAGGGCTGGCTTCTTTGGTTCTGGGCATGGGTGTGCCTGTCACAGCAGCCTATCTGATCACGGCCGTCCTCGCTGTCCCCGCGCTGGACAACCTTGGCGTTCATCTCGTTGCCGCCCATATGATCGTTTACTGGTTCAGCCAAGACTCGAACATCACACCGCCTGTGTGTGTCGCTGCCTACGCCGGAGCTGCCATCGCCGGTTCCGATCCATGGAAAACCGGATGGACCTCTTTCAAGTTTGCCAAGTTCCTCTATGTGGGGCCCTTCCTTTTCGCCTACACTCCTGGCATTCTCTTGATCGGCGACTGGCATACCATCGTAGTCACCTATATCGCCGCTACCCTTGGCACGATCGCTTTTTCCTCGTGCACTCAAGGGTACCTCATTAGAAGAACCTCCCTGGTTGAGTGGATCATCTTTGCTGTTGGAACCTATCTGTGTTTTCATCCAGACTTGTTGACCGATCTCGCAGGTATCGCTCTGATCGTAGTTGTGTACTTGATTCAAAAGTACAAGAACAAAAAAGAGGCGGCAGCCGCTGCATCACAGGCACATTCAACCGCTTCGTGAAATTCCCCTTTGCACACGCAGGAAAACCGCCTCGTCGAAGGGCACTCGCGCACGTCCGGCAGTGCCCTTCAGTCCTTTTCAAAGCATGCAGCGCAAGAGAAGCTTTTCTGGTTTTCGGTAGCAAAAGTTTCCTTCCAGTTTAGATCAGTAAAAAATCGACCGACACCGATGGTAAGGACGCGTTCGAAAACCATCCAGTTGCCCCAGAGTCCATAACCAGTGGTCCACCTGAACACTGGTCACCTGGTTCCAGCCACGAAGATGAAAGGCTTCTTTCAGCTTTTCAACAGCGATGAGGGTCATGGCTCGAATTTCCACTTCTTCTCGACACCCCGACGTTAAGGGTTTTCGAGCGTCGATGCGCGCGGCCAGATCTTCTCGGTAAACAAGAATCCCCAATTGGCGAAGCACTTGGGGCAGTTTGTAGTCGGCAAAAGCCGTCAGACGATCCATATCGACAAAACGACCCGGCCCGCGGCCTTCAAACGCGGAAAAGAGATCGGCGGCAAAAATCTGGGCACGTTTCCAGAAATAAACCTTTATCCCGTCCACACAAAACTCATCACGAAAGCTTGAAAAATCCTCGGCCAACTGAGCCGCCAGTCGACACGCCGAACCATCGGCCCACTCAATGAGATGCAACACATCTCCATGCCATTTTTCAAGAAGCACTCGACCCGCTTCCTGAAGGTTCTTCAGCCGCGCCTCAAAGAGCGGAATCTTTCCACGACCGGCAAGGATTTTTTCCAAATCGGCCGATGTGAGCGTCGCAAGAAATTGAGCATCCGTTAAGGGAACGCCATAAAGATAGGCTTTTTTCAGCGCTGCCGCGAGACCGCAGTAACCCGAATAAGGTGTGCCGTCGAGATCCACTTCCCACAAAGGCTCACCCGAATCCGGCCAAAAACAGTGGTTGAGCACATCCAGGACGAAAATCCATCGAGCCGTCTCCTCCGTTTCGTCCCAGTAATGGAAAGGTTGTCGCCACGATGGAAGATCCCTGAGAAGATCACCCCAGCGCTCGACGGCAGGTGCTACCGCATCTTCCTGCAGCCTCACAAACCGGGCCCGCGCCGCCAGAGATCTTACAGAATCCAAAACAGGAAAAAGAACCATCACTTTTGAATCCTCCTTGGCTATCCCATGATTGTGCTGCATTTTGTAGCCATTCACTGCAGAAAGATAGAGAACACAGTGGAAAAGTTGTCAAATCCTCCTTCGACGAGCATCGAGCATCGTGCGATAGATCTGAAAATCTTGATGTCGATGACGTCCGTGGGCCGGGAAAAATGTGCGTGGTTAACCAACGCCTGCTTAGGGTTTTTAAGGCTTTCCGGCTGCAGTGGAATTCTTTTTTCAGCGAAGCCAAGGAACTTTGCCATTGGTACCTGCTCAGCAGGAAGCCAAGCCTCATCCGAGCGTACCACGACAGGAAAGCAAAGGCATGGTACCCGTTTCTGCAGCGATTGCTGTGGAAAGCTAGGCGCACAGGAATCATCTCGATCCAGGTCGATCGGAATCAGCCGGGGTTTGTATCTGGCCGCCCTGTTGTAACCCGCCACATGTTTCAAGAGGTAAGGTTGGCCTTGCTCGCCACATTCCGAAACAGGCCGGTTTGGATTGTCCGGTCCGTTACCTTGTATTTGGAGAAATGCAATTTCCGGCTGCCTGTCTCCAACAAAGAGGTGCCAGGTGCGATGCACTCTGTAGGCATAATTTATGGGTTTGCAACGAGGCATGGCGGGAGTGACCGCACTCATGCAGGTTGCAACTGTCAGCGACAAATCAAGGATCTCGCAGCAAGCCTCCAGCTGATTCCGGCAATGCTGTTGACTTAACAGTCGGTTGTGAGCGAAAAATCTACACTCCACGCTGAAGAAGATCTGAAGTGAGCACGATTCCTCAAGCGGTTTCCGTCGTAAAGAACAGGGGCGTGATCCTCGGTGCCTGGGGGCCACGGGTTAGGATGTCTTCCAATGTTTTCCCATTGCCGGAAATCTCGTCAGCCTTCATAAATCCGAGCGCGAACAGGCTTAGGCATGTTACCTTTTATCCCTTTTATCCCTTCGGGCTGCGTGCTGCTGTTGACCCAGGGCTACCAGAGTTTCGATTTCATCAGCTATCTTAGAGATATCGACAAAGGTCACTTTCTTTTCCGCTGTCCGGCCGAACCGACTTTTCCGGCTGTCGAGGCTTTCGTTTGCAGCGGCCGACAAGAAAACGAGATTTCGATCCCCCTTCCAGCAACGACCTCAGAAGGCTGAGCGCCGAGCAACGCAAGAAAGCCGCCGACTTTCAACGGCGCATGATCCGGCTGGGAAGCCCTGAAGGAACGGTCTCGGTGCTTTTCGCCGACTGCTCCACAAGGGTGGCTTCCCCAGAAAGAGGAGATCATCGAGCTCTGTTTTAGCGTATGAACCAACGTGGAAGATCATTCTTCCAACAGATGGTGCGCCGCTCAAACCACGAGACTCAAAGATCCTTAAGTCAACGGCATTGGAGGTGTTGGAGAGGGGACGGATGGACTCCAATTCAAAGAAAAGCTACCTTTCGACAGATCCAGCCAAGTAAAGTGGCTCGCATGTTGCTTTTAGGTTTTTAAAGCCTTGTCAACCGCCATGCCAAGGTAAGGATGCGAAGTGGTTCTTTTGTCGTGGTTTCGGGTGTCTCTTCGAGCCCTTTCGGCCCTTCCCTTCGCTTAGGTGGCTCTGGTCGGTCCGGTGTGTTCTGCATGGGGGCAGTCACCGGTCGGCGCACCGTCCACTCCGCAGGGCGTCCCGGCCAACGGGTAGGAAGCCCCCAAGCAGCCCCTGCTTTTTCTGCCCAAGGGAAAGGCGACCCCCGTTCAGACCGAAAAGATCGACGAAGCGGCTCAAAAGATCGGAGCGAACTTCGACCGAATGAGCAAAAAGGCGTCCCGCCGCCTGGGCAAATGGGTGGACGTGAAGGTCTTCTACGGCGTCAGTTGGTTGAAGCTGATCGTCTGCGCGGGGCACCTTTTTCTGGTGGTGCTCTTCGAGCGTTTGTGACGAGCGCTGCTTCGCCGAGGGCTCCTGAGGCTGGAAGCAGCCAGGGAAAAGGGAGGCTGGCTCTCCCTGACCTTGGAGCCCCTCCACAAACCCTTCACCCTCTTCATCCGGGTCTACCGCGTCGATGTGACCCCGTCGCCCCGCTCTTCGGTCATTTCCAATCCCCCGACGGCACCACCCTGTCCACACGGTGGCGAGTCGGGCCGCCGACGTGGGCGGGACCATCGTACTCATCTGTGTCATCTATCGGCTGGTGGCCGTGGTGGACGTGTGGTTGAAACAATGGGCTACCACCTCGGAAAGCACCATCGACGACATGCTGGTCCCCCAGGTGGGCAAGACCCTAAGAATCTTCGTGGCGGTGTGGGCGCCATCATGGTGCTCCAGACCTTGACGGGTATCGACGTCGGCCCGCTCATCGCCTCCCTGGGTATCGGCGGCTTGGTCTTGGCCCCGGCGGCTAAGGAATCGGTGGCCAACTTTTTCGACACGCCGACCATCCTCATCGACATGCCCTTCCAAGTGAGAGAACGCATCTTGGTGCACGGCGACGACGGGACTGTGGAATCCGTATCCATGCCTGGATGATCGCCTTCGCTTCGGTAAAGAACGAAAACAGCTGGAGCCGGAAACACTCTGCTTTAAGTTTTTTCTGGGCGAGAGCACGGGCAAAAACGTCAAAGAGGCGTCCATCAAGAAGTTGATCCATGTTTTCGCTTAGATTATGGAGTGCATCATGATAAGGCACTGGTAGACTCGGGAAGCATTTGTGCTTGAGAGGGCATTCAGAACGATGTGTTCCACAAATCGATGAGGTTGCTTCCATGAAGACCCGCGCACGAGACATTATGAGCACGGATTACGAAACCCTGTCCCCGAATCTTCCCATCAGCGAAGCGGTCAAGCGATTCCGTCAGGCCAGTGCCAAGGGCAGGAAGATCTTCGGCATGATGGTCACCGATGAGTCGGGCCGCTTGGTGGGCATGCTCTCCATGTACGACATTTTGTTGTTCATGCGGCCGAAGCATGTGCACATCTGGGGCCTTATGGAAGACGTTGATTTAGAGGGCATGATGGAGATGGCCTGCCAACGGGCCCGGTCCGTCCGCGTCGGTGACATCATGACCACCGAAGTGATCACCGTGAGTCCAGACACCCATTTACTTCGCGTGATGGACATCATGATCAAGAAACACATTCGCCGACTTCCCGTCCTGGAAGACGGAAAAATTCGAGGAATTCTCTACATATCCGATCTTTTTTATGAGCTTCTCGAGGAGCTGTCCCAATAATTTCAACGACAGGGGTGTGCCATGAAAACGGGAAAAATGGACACCTTGAGCCGCCTGTCCGTAGCTGACGCTATGCGCCGCCAAGTCCTTCAGCGGCCTGAAAGCAGTTCCATCGGCTCCGCCATTAACATCCTTCTGAAATACAAGGTCAATGCGCTTTTGGTGATCGATGGACGCGGGCAACCCGCGGGCGTCGTTTCCAAGACGGACATCATGGGAGCCTATTACGCCGGGCTACCTTTGGAAGCCCCCGTAGAAATGATCATGAGCGGCCCACCCCTCTATTGCAGGCCACTGATGCGGTTGTCTGAAGCGCTTGAAATTATGCATGCCAAAGGCGTCTATCGGCTCTACGTCAGGGAAGCTGATGACATGGCGGTCAGCGGAGTGCTGGCCTACCCGGACATCGTGGGTTTGCTTTACCAGATATGCCGCCACTGCTCGATGAGCCTTCACCAGAGGAAGAGGCGAAGTCAGGCGGATGCCGTGAAACGGTATACGGTCCGGGAAGTCATGACCCGTGAGGTTCAGAGCGTGGATGCAGACACATCGCTTTTCGGCGTTATGGAAAAGCTGTCGGCACATCGCTTTGGAGCGCTCCTGATCACCGAAAGGAGCTATCAGCCCGCAGGCGTCATTTCCAAAACGGATCTTTCCCTGGCGTACCGGCACGGTGTGAATCCTCAGGTTTCCGCACGAGAAATTATGACTCCGAGAGTGGTGAGGTGCGCCGCCGACGAAGCCCTGGAACTGGCCATCCGTCAACTTATTTATCAGGATATTCACCGGCTTTTTGTGCACGGTACCAATACCCAAGAAATCATCGGAGTCCTCTCTCTCAGTGATGCGGCTCGGGTCCGATCCGGATCGTGTCACGCGTGCGTCACCAGTCGAATTCGTTTGGAATCGGCCAATTGAAGCGAGTCTTCGATTCTCGGCCTGCCGCAACATTTACTATCTATGTAAGTGTTTACGGACTTTCCAATATGGTGGGACATCTTTTCAAGCTTTTGTCCTTCCTCCTGGTTTTCAAGGGTTTGGTTCGCAGCGGCACTCGGAATCCTTTCGTTTTCCTCAATCAACAACGCAAGAGGGTAAAAAGACCTGGAAATCGCTCTCAAGGAAATCAGAACGCTACGGAGTCTACTTCCCATAGGTTCCTTTTGCAAGAACATCCGGGACGATGAAAGCCATTGGCAAGACCTTGAAACTTTGATACCCGAATCAAGTGGTATCGCTCAATTTTCACATGACATCTGACCCGATTGCTTGCGAAAACATTATCCGGACCTTGCTGACGATGTCCTAAAGAACCTCGAAGCGAAAGAGCCCGGTTCGGCCCAAAAAGTATAGGCGTGGACAGGGAGAGCTCTGAACAGTCTTGGCGGTCTGAAACCGAACACAAGCTGGCTTCAATCATGACAAGGGGAGGGTAACTTCCATGGACGAATCCTTCTACAAGGCTCTCTTGGACAATTTGGCTGATGGGGTTTATTTCATCGACACGAACCGGCGGATCACCTTCTGGAACAAAGCGGCGGAACGTCTCACCGGGTATACGGCCCAAGAGGTGGTAGGGAAGTCCTGTGCCGACAATGTTCTTCGGCACGTGGACGAATCGGGAAAAGAACTTTGCGTGGAAGGATGTCCGCTGGCTGGCGTCCTTCAAGATGGCCGGATGCGTGAAGCCCACGTCTACATGCACCACAAGTTGGGATTCCGAGCACCGGTAGACATTCGGGCTACGGCCTTGAGAAAAAGCGACGGGGAGATCGTCGGCGCCGTGGAAATCTTTCATACCCCTTCCGAAAGGCTTAATATTTTAGAAGAGATCCAAAAACTTCGAAAGGAAGTTCTAACCGACCCTCTCACCGGTGTGGGCAATCGCCGTTACGCCGAGATGCGCCTTCAGGAATGCGAAAAAGACGAAAGGGAATACGGTGTTCCCTACGGGATTCTCTTCGTGGACATCGACCACTTCAAGAGAGTGAATGACACATGGGGGCATGGTGTGGGCGACAGGGTGCTTCGCATGGTGGCGCAGGTCCTGGACAAATCCGTTCGAAGCCTGGACACTCCCTGCCGTTGGGGCGGAGAGGAATTTGTGGTAATCACCCGGAACGTTACCGCCGAGGGCTTGCAGACGTTGGGGGAGCGGCTGCGCGTCCTCATTGAAAAGAGTTGGCTCGATCATCAGGGTGAGCGTATCGCCGTGACCGCATCCTTTGGAGGTGCTCTTTCTCGGACCGGTGAAACGGCTGAAGATGTGATGAGCCGGGCCGATAAGCAACTCTACCGCAGCAAAGCTGAAGGCCGCAACCGGGTAAGGCTGGATACCTGAAGGTTGGGATCCGGCTCAAACATTTTTGTATCTTTCGGTCTGAAAAGCTTATCCTTGCTGTCCCTGAGATAAACCTGACGGTCGATCCCCCTTCAGACCATGGGTTTGCGGAACAGGTGGACCGCTTCCACAAAAACACTCATTCGCCTCATGCATCAAGCCTCTCAAATCCGTACAACTTCTGTTGGGGCGCACTGGTGTAGGCGCCCCAAAGCTCTGCCACGACCCAGGGGATTTAGGGGCGGACACATCGGTCCGCCCCTATGGAGCATCCCGGAACTGGACTCACTACGGGCGAAGACATCGGTCGGCCCCTAAGGATGAACACCAGGAACCGAACCCATTGAGGGCTGATAAGTCGGTCGGCCCCACACACATCAACAGCCTTAACCCAAACCGATTGTGGGCGGACACATCGGTCCGCCCCTGCGGAGCATTCCGGAACTGGACTCACTACGGGCAAAACATCGGTCCGCCCCTACGGGTTGGTGGCCTTAGGCGGACACTTGGGTTACCGAGGCTCCAGGATTGAAGAGGCTTCATTTAAAAAAGGTTCCTCACACGCTGACAAGCGCTTTTTGGCGAGTCTCACGAAATCCCGCCGGGCGATCTCTTGATGGGGGCTTGAAATTCGACGAGGACCGTTTAGGGCATGGGAACCTCTTTGGAGCTTTGTTCCTGAAGCCAGCGCAGCAAAAAAGGACGATTGTTCTTGGCTGGATCTTGAAGGACCATGTGAAACGCTTTTTTGAGGATGTTACCCACTTCGGGACCTTGGGCCAAACCGGTGATCGACATGACATCTCGACCGTTGATGGCCAGTGCCTTAGGTGTGAGTGCGTGTTTTTCGTCGAGAATCCGTTGGATCCTAAAAGAAAGTCTTTCCACATCTAAAGGGTCATCCGTGGTTCCGTGAGCTCTTCGATCGGCTCGAAGGAGATCCAAAAAATCTTCCATAAGGGATGGCCCCACCCGGTGAATCAGACGTCGTACAGCGCCGTCTTTCCAGGAGTCTGTGGAATGCACCATATGGTTTTCCACCAACGTGACGACCTCTTCCACAAGCTTCTTGGACGCCAACCAACGTGCCAGAATTTCCGACGCCATGTGAGCGCTGAGCTTTTCATGGCCGTAAAACCTAAAGGTACCTCGAACTTTTTGACGCACTCGAGGCTTGCCGATATCATGAAGGAGCGCAGCCAACCGCACGCGGAGACGCGGCGGACTGAAATGCACGCACTCCAATGTGTGTCGATAAATATCGTAACGGTGGTACGCGTTCTGCTTTTTCTTCCAGCCTTCGAGAAGTTCCGGAAAAAAGACGGCGGTCAATCCCGTGCGCCGGCAGAGTTCCAAAGCTTCCACGACATGAGATCCCACAATCATCTTCCAGACTTCGTCCCGAACCCTTTCTACGGCGACGCGAGTCAGCCATGGGGCGGCACTGCGCATGGCCCCTACGGTCTTGGAACTCACACGGAATCCATAACGGCTCACAAACCGAGCCGCCCTCAGCAGCCGCACCGGATCTTCATCAAACCTTTCCAACGGGTTTCCCACGCCACGAAGCCTTCTTGCCGCTAGATCTTTTCTTCCCTGAAAAGGATCCACCAACTTTTCGTCCGGGTAAGTTACGGCCATGGCGTTGATGGTAAAATCTCGACGTGCCAGATCCTTGAAAGCATCCCCATAACCGTTGGCCATCCATGATGTGATTTCCACCACACCGTTTGAAGTGACGACATGGATCGTGCCATGCCGCAAGCCAAAAGTTACCACCCGGTAGCTTGGGCTGAGGATCTCCTGAAGCCTTTCCGGCGAAGCGTTCGTCGAAAAATCCCAGTCGGCGGGGTTTTCTCCCAAAAGATAGTCCCGCACAGCCCCCCCTACGAGCCAGAGCTCATAACCCCTGTCCCGCAGGCGACGGGCCACCCCGGCCACCGCTTCAGGCATAAAACTGAAAATTTGTGCCACGTTGATCATACTCTTCAAAATTTCCTTGATCTCCTCCTTTTTTGCCTATATTAAAAGGACTGTTCGTGAGGCACAAGGGCAGCCACCATGAAGGAGGAAGCAGTGGACGCCACTCAGGTGATGGAAGAGGCCAATCGGATCATCGAGGATTTTCCTCTGCACAAATACGTGCTTTACGTCATGCTGTTCTTTCTTGAGATCGCCATCGCCTTTTGGATCGGTCTCAGTTTGTAAGGGTCGGCTCGCTAGTGTCTGAAAAACCGGCAAAAGCTTTTAAAGGTAGAAGGGAAAGTTTCATGTTACAAAATCTTTTGCGCACGCTAGACCTTCTTTTGTTGCTTAGCGGCGGGGCCCAGGTGGGGGAACCCTTCGTCTTCCGTGTGCGCAAAAGGTGACACAAAGCGCAGAATGAGGATGTGAAGGCCATGGGTTCCACCCCATGGCCTTTTTTATTTGCCACGAAAGGAGGTGATGGACATGGGACTTGGCGGTCCAGTGGATTTGGGTGACGACGTCGGCCCGCTTAAGGACTTGGTCAAGACTGAAAATTTTCCACAGAAACTTGTAACCAAGAAAGGATCCTTTTATGAGTCGCAAAATCTATGTTTTCGACACCACACTGCGGGACGGCGAACAGGTCCCCGGAGCGAAACTCAACAGACGTCAGAAACTGGAAATCGCCGAGCAACTGGCTCGACTGGGCGTCGATATCATCGAGGCCGGCTTTCCCTGTTCTTCACCGGAAGATCTCAAGGCCGTCCAAACCGTTGCCGAACAAGTCAAAGGCCCAGTGATTGCTGGTTTGGCTCGAGCCATTCCGGCGGATATCGATATTGCTTGGGAAGCCGTTAAGAAAGCGGAACGCCCCAGGATTCACGTTTTTCTAGGGTCCTCGGATATTCATCTTCAAAAGAAACTCCGACGTGATCGAGAAACCGCTTTGCAACAGGCGGTGGAAGCCGTTAAATATGCTAAAAAATATTGCGAGGATGTGGAATATTCCACGGAAGATGCTTCGAGAAGTGATGTGGAATACCTGTGTCGAGTGATCGACGCCTGCATCAAAGCGGGAGCGACCGTCATCAATGTGCCGGACACGGTCGGTTACGCTATTCCGGAACAGTATGGCGAACTCATTCGCACCCTACGCGAACGTGTGCCGGCTCTGGACAAAGTCATTCTCAGTGTCCATTGCCACAACGATCTCGGGTTGGCGGTCGCCAACAGTTTGGCTGCGATTCGAAACGGAGCCCAACAGGTGGAATGCACCATCAATGGTGTGGGGGAACGTGCCGGAAACGCTTCCCTGGAAGAAATCGTCATGGCCCTTCGTATCCGCGAATCCTTCTATGATGCCCATACGGACATTGTTACCACGGAAATCTATCGCACCAGCCGCATGGTAAGTCGGCTCATGAATATTCCTGTGCAACCCAACAAGGCCATCGTGGGTGCCAATGCTTTTGCCCATTCTTCGGGGATTCATCAGGACGGCATTCTGAAGGATCGCTCCACATACGAAATCATTCGCCCTGAGGATGTGGGCGTGAAAGCCCACAGTTTGGTGCTCACGGCTCGTTCAGGACGGGCAGCTCTTCGGCACCGCCTCAAGGAACTGGGATACAACCTCACTGACGAAGAATTCGAACGGGTTCACAAACGCTTTCTCAACGTCGCCGATCGCAAAAAAGAAATTTCAGGCCAGGATCTCACCAGCATTGTGGAAATCGAGCTCACCAAGGTGCCGGAAACCTATACGTTCCACAGTCTGCAAATCATGAGCGGCAACACCATGCAGCCTTTGGCCTCCGTGACCCTCATGAAAGACGGACAACTCCTCACAGACGCTGCCACAGGAAACGGCCCGGTAAACGCTGTTTTCAATTGCATTGAACGGATTGTGGGAGAGGAAGGTAAACTTCGAGACTATGACCTCAAGGCGGTCACCATGGGAAAAGACGCTCTAGGGGAGGCTATGGTGCGGGTGGAAATCAAAGGGACGCTGTATTCAGGCGTCGGGACCAGCCCGGATGTTATCGAAGCCAGTGCTCGAGCATATGTGGACGCTTTCAACCGCTTTTTTGCCAACGGAAACCTTTAGTGGCTTGTGTGGCACGGCTTCTTTCTAGGGAGCGTGGGCGTCTCGCTTGGATGAGGGTCTGAGGGGGAAGGCCGCGCTTCCAGGCAAAGCGAAAACTTTTGTAGGGCGCACTGGTGTGTGCGCCCCGAAAACGTGCCCATGCCAGGTTTTGGGGCGGACACATCGGTCCGCCCCACCGGATTGGGTCGACATATGGGTGGTGTGGGCACGTGGATTCACCTCAGAATCCTTGAGCGGAAACATCGGTCCACCCCTTCAAGGTGGCCGAGAAGCGTGCAGGGCCGCGTTTACGCTTCTTTGGTCAAGCTTTCGGGACGTTCGGGGTCAACAACACGACTGTACTCGACTTCGTAGATGTAGAGCATGACCATGGCAAAGGCAAGAATCAGCGGGCCGTAAACAATACCGGCCAGCCCGAACCATTGAATTCCTCCCAAAATAGCCAGAAAGATATAAAATGTGGACATGCCAGCCTGCCCTTTCATGAAAAAGGGCCTTAGAAAATTGTCGATGGACCCTACAAGGATTACACACCACAGGGTCAAAAAGACAGCTGAGCCTACTTTGCCGAGAAGGAAGAGATACACGACGGCGGGAACCCATACCAGGGCTGTCCCCACCACGGGAATAAAGGAGGTAAAGCCCATGAGTGTTCCCCAAAAGAGACCAGGGATACCCACGATTTTGAGGCCGATCCCTCCGGCTAGACCTTGCGCGACGGCCGTAAGAAAACTACCCAAAAGAGCCGAACGCGCTACGGCACGCATCTTTTGCAGAATACGGTCCTCTTGTTCTTCTCGAAGGGGAGACAGGTCCTTGACAGCGCGAATCATGGCCTCGCCGTCTCTTAGCAGATAAAAAAGAAAAAAGATGAGAAGAAAGAAACGAGTCAGGACCGTAGCCGCATCGCCAATGAGGGCGGCTCCTCGATTGATGAGAAACTGCCCCACCTTTCTACTCACGGTTAAAAGATGCTCCTCAAGCTTCAGCTGGGAAAAATCCACAAACGTCACATAAGACTCAAGCCATTCGGTTAGGTGAAGCACCTTCGGATGATCGGCGAGTTTCTGGAGGTTTCCCTGGCGAATCCATTCCGTCACCCGCCCGATGGAATCGATTCCTTGCGCCACCAGGCTGGAGACAAAAAAGATGAAGGGGATAGCGATGAGAAATGTGACTAAGGTCACCGTGAGCAGAGCCGCCACCGTGCGTCGGCCTCGCACCCAAGAAAGTAAGCGCATGTTGAGGGGATGGAAAAGGCTTGCCAGAAGAATGGAAAACACGAGGGTATGAAGAAAAGGCTTCACCACCCCAAAAACCATGTAAAAGGAAAAAAACAAAAGCCCTAGCAAAAACCAGTGATATCCGGCTTTCTGACCTTCCTTGCTCTGCCCTGATTTTTCTATCTGCATCCAGACCGCCTCATGCCATTTGACGAAGCCACCCCACGCCGGTCTCCTCTCGATCGAAATGCACCCACCGCTTGTCATGGCAGCCGCTGGGCTTTTTCCTTATAGGACTTGGCGTTCTCAGGCTGATTGAGCATCTCGTAAAGGAAAGACTGCAAAAGATAGGTTTCCCGAAGATCCTTGGGCTTATCCGCCAGGAGAATTTCCGCTTTTTTGGCAAACTCCAGGGAACGTTTTGGAGCGTTTTTCTGCAACCACACTTTGGCCAAACCCAAAAAGGCCAAGCCGTTATATCCATCCACCTGGACGGCCTGTTCGTAAAATCCCAAGGCTTTGTCCAGCTCCCCTTTACTCAAGGCCCGATCCCCTTCTTGAGTAAGCTGCACCGAGGCGAGGTACTGGGGAGAGGGTTCCTTTGGCGGTTTTACGACAGGAGTCGGGCTAAGGGGTTGTTCTTGAACCTGAGGCAATGGTTTCTCCTTGATAGGTGTCGAAGGGGAAGTCGCAGGCTTTGGGGTGGGCTCAGGGGACGGGGGTGTTTCCGTTTTCGGAGTCGGACCGGCCCACGGTCCCGGAAGAACCACGGGTTTCTTGGGCGTGCACCCCAAAAGGAACACCAATCCAACACAGGTCCAAAGAATACCTACGCCGATTGCTCGTAAAGTGCTCATGAACAATTCCTTCAAGTTCTCACCGGCTTGCCCGAGAAAATGCCTTAGGGTACGGAAGGAGCTTCTTTTCGTCAACGGCCATGAAGAGGACACACACTCACTGGAACCCGTTCTTCCAGAAAAAAAACCGATCTTGTGTTCGGACACCCTTCGGTGGCCGGTTCACCCGATTCGATGCACACCAAACGCTCCACGACGCCGGGAGGCACGGCAAAAGGTTGTGGAGCGATCCAGGGGCGAATATTCTTCATGAAACGAGCCCAGAGACGCAGAGCTCCCGTCGCCCCGCTCAGCCCCGTGGATCGATTGTCATCAAAACCCACCCACACCAAAGCCAGCAGATCACTGGTATAGCCCACAAACCATGAATCCCTGTAATCGCTTGTGGTCCCGGTCTTTCCTGCACATGGAAAAGTAATCCCCAGGGAAGCCAATCCTCGGGCCGTGCCCTCTTCCACCACATTCTGAAGCATCTGTGTGATAAGATAAGCTTTTGAAGCACTTGTGACGGTGGTCATTTCCATATGACGTCGTTCCAAAACGGTTCCCTTGGGCGTGACCACCTTGCGGATCGTCACAAGTTCCGGTCTTTGCCCTTCGTTGGCCAATGCGGTATAGGCTCCTGCCAGCTCCAGCGGTGTCACTTCAAAGGCCCCCAGGGCCAAAGACGGATAAGGATCGAGCCTGGATCGAAACCCCAACCTTCTTGCCGTCTTCACCACCTGCTCGAAACCGATCTGAGATGCCAAGTTCACGGTAGCGGCGTTCAAAGAATACGTGAGGGCTTCCTGTATCGTCACCAAGCCACGATATCGTCCGTCATAGTTTCTCGGTGTCCATACCGTGTCCCCCACCTTGTAGACTTTGGGTGCGTCTTCGATACGGCTGATGGGAGTCCACTGATCCAGGGCGCTGAGGTAAACAAAGGGTTTAAAGGCGGAACCTGGTTGTCGATGCGCCTGAAGGGCTCGATTAAAAGTACTGACGGCATAATCCCTGCCACCCACAAGAGCGGTCAGCGCTCCGGTCTTGGGATGCACCACCACCAAAGCGGCTTGCAACACTTCTGTGGGATCTTCCGCACGCAGCCGAGGATGACGCGCTTCCAGCTCGGCCATGCCTTCTCGAACAGCCTTTTCCGCTTCCCAGGCTATTTCCGGATGATAGGCGGTGTAGACGGCAAGACCTTCCGAAGCCAGGGTCTCCTTGGAATAAAGAGCTTCCATTTGGGCCTTGACAAGGTCGATGTAATAGGGGGCGGCTGTACTAAAAACCGGGCGTGGCGCTGTTCGTAGAGGTTCCGATAAAGCCTTCTCGTAGTCTTCCGCCGTGATGAACCCAAGCTCCCGCATGCGCTGCAACACCACGTTGCGCCTCTCGCGGCACAACTCAAGATTCCTGTAAGGCGAATACCGATTGGGAGCCTGAATCATGCCGGCCAGCACCGCCGACTCCCCAAGGCTTAAGTCTTCCACATTGCGCCCGAAATAAACTTGGGCGGCTTCTCCGATACCGTGAATGGCCATGGAACGCCATTGTCCCAGGTAGATTTCGTTGAGGTACATTTCCAAAATATTTTCTTTGGAATACCGAGCTTCCAGCACCAAGGCCATAGCGGCTTCCAGCAACTTTCTTTTGAGCGTCCTTTCCGGTTCCAGAAAGTAATTTTTCACCAGTTGCTGGGTGATGGTGGAACCTCCCTGAACAATGCGGCGAGCCATAATATCCGCCCATAAAGCACGAGCGATGCCCCACCAGTCGATCCCTCTGTGTTCGAAAAACCTGCGGTCTTCAATGGCGACCACGGCCTTGATCAAATGATCCGGCACCTCTTTGAGTCGTATCAGCAGTCGGCTTTCTCGATTTTCACCGAAAAGACGAGCGAGCACCACAGGCTCCACTTCCACGTAAGGGCGACTCGTGCCCGATTCCTCAAGACCCGCTACACGGTCCCCCTGAAATCGAAGGACCACTTCTCGGGATTTGAGCTCGGTGCCCGGATAAGAAAACTCCCGAAAAAAGACGCGAATTTCATCCTTTGTGCGCGAATATTCGCCGGGTCCAGGCTTTGGTGCCGCCGTCAATCGGTATCCTCGAGCGGCCAAAACATCTTCGAACCGGGCTAAACCCACCGGCATGCCGGGGTAGATCATGATGGAATCACTCAAGACCACAGCCGGAACACTCCACAAACGTCCGGCAAAACGTTTTTCAATGGCGTGTGCCAGATAAACATAGCCGGCAAAGATTCCCGCACCGCAAAGAATCCCCAAGGCCGCGAAGATTCCCAACAGACGGCGACTCCAAGATTTTTGCTTTTTTAAAGAAAACTTGAAGGTCATTTGAGATCCAACCGTACGACACATTCAATGTGCGGTGTATGGGGAAAAAGATCAAAAGGACGCACAAAGTGAACCTTGTACCCTTCCGATAGTGCGGTCAGATCCCGAGCCAAAGTCGATGGGTTGCAGGACACGGCCACAATGCGCCGAGGTCTTAGTTCAAGAAGGGCTTTGACCACCTTGGGATGCATGCCGGAACGTGGGGGATCGGTGATGATCACATCAGGTTTTCCACCAAAAGCATCAAGAGACGAGTGCCGAAGCACGTCTTTAAGATCCCCGACAAAAAACCGGCAGTTCTCCACGCCGTTCAGCGCGGCGTTTCGGTAAGCGTCCGAGACGGCCTCTGGCACCAACTCAAACCCCGTGACCCGACGTGCTTGGCCCGCTACGGTCAAGGCAATGCTTCCCGTGCCACAATACAGGTCCCACACCGTTTCCGTCCCCGTCAGCTCAGCGCTTTCGACAATCGCCGCATAGAGCCGCTCCGCTCCCAGCGTGTTTGTCTGAAAAAAGGACTGGGCGGAAATATGAAATCGAAGGGAGCCCACATGCTCTTCAATGGCTCCCGATCCCCAAAGCACTCGAGGCTCCTCACCCTGAGCCACCTGGGCTCGCGTTCGGTTCACGGAATGCACAAAGGTGGTCACAGAGGGCCCTTGAGATTCCAACACTCGAGCCATGCGCTCCACGGCGCGCTCCACCTCGGAACCCTCCGCCGTAATGAGATGCACAAGGCGTTGCCCTGTCTTCTTGCCTTCCCGCACCACCACAAAGCGCCAAACCCCTTGATGCGTCCGAATATGGTAGGGCGGCAGGCCGCTTTCCTTGGCCGCACGCCGCACAATCTCCACCACCGTCATGGCTTCCGAGGATTCCAGACGGCAGTCGTGAACATCAAACACTCGGTCGTAACGGCCTCGCACATGCAACCCCAAAGCGAAACCGCGGTCGTAGAAAACTTCATTGCACGCCATTTCGTTCGAGGACAGCCATCGATACGCCGAAAAGGTGAATTCCATCTTGTTGCGGTACTCATACAGGGCCGGAGACGGTGTCACCTCAACGATGGGAAAATCCTGCGTTCTTGAAAGTGAAGCCAGAGACTCACACACATGGCGGTGTTTCCAGGCCAGTTGCTGTGCATAATCCAAATCCTGCCACAGGCAGCCGCCGCACACACCGAAATGAGCACACACAGGTTGCACCTGATGTGGAGAGGGCTGCAGCACTTCAAGCACATAGCCTTCGGCGTAATTGGCTTTCTTTTTGGTGATCCGCACGCGGACCTTTTGCCCGGGCAGTGCCCGCTCCATAAAAACCACAAAGCCGTCCAGACGGCTGATGGCTTTCCCTCCGAACACAAGCTTGTCCACAAGGAGCTCCAGTTCAACGCCCTTGCGAAGAGACTCCATCACTTCCCGTTCCTTTCCCGTCGTCAAAGGTCTGGTGCAAAATAAGTGTTCTATGCTAATAGATACGCCCTCGGAACACCAGAGCCTTTGTTCCGAAATCTTTGCATGCTTCTAAAAGGTGACGGAGCCGGCGCCCATGCGATCCCTTCAAACCTATGGAAGACTCATCAAGTTCAGCCACACCGTGTTCGCTCTGCCCTTTGCTCTGGCCGCCGTCACACTCGCTCACCAGGAAAAACCGCTCACCTTGGCTTCTCTTGTCTGGATTCTCTTGGCTATGGTTGGAGCCCGTTCGGCGGCCATGGGATTCAACCGCTTGGTGGACGCGCGCTTTGATCGCCTCAACCCGAGAACAGCCGATCGCCCTTCGGTGACTGGAGAAATTTCCACGCGAGCCATGGTTTTCTTTATTGCGGGATCATCCCTACTTTTCATTTTCAGCGCCGCAATGCTTGGACCTCTCTGCCTAAAACTTTCCGTCCCCTGCCTGGCTGTGCTCTTTGGGTATTCGTACACCAAGCGCTTCACGGCAGCTTCGCATCTGTACTTAGGAGCCGCCATCGGGTTGGCTCCCATCGGAGCCTGGATCGCTGTCACCGGATCCCTGAACCCGCGCATTCTTCTGCTTTCAGCCGCTCTCATGACCTACATCGCCGGTTTTGATATTCTCTATGCTTGTCAGGACGTGGATTTTGACCGGACCATGGGCCTGTACAGTTTGCCTTCTCGATGGGGTATTCCTCAGGCTTTGCGCCTTGCCGCAGCCCTGCACGGAATAACCGTGGTTTGTCTTTTCGGCTTCGGTCTCGCTTTTCAAAGAGGTCGCATCTTTTATCTCTTTCTTTGTGCCATTGTGGGACTCCTTTTTTTGGAACACCGGCTTGTACGCCCTCATCGGCTCGATCGAATTCCCATAGCGTTTTTCCATGTGAACAGTGTGGTGTCCATCCTCTTGCTTGCCGCCGTATGGCTGGATGTCACTTTGATGTAGAGACCGCAGTGCCGACGTTCTGACGTGTTCTTGAGGAGCTTTTCCGTGTCGAATGTGTCTTTGGAAAAAAGTCCGCACCGCATGGGATCCATGTTTGATCGGATTGCGGCGACCTATGATTTCTTGAATCACTTTCTTTCCATGGGTTTGGACCTGTGGTGGCGACGTCAAGCGGTGCAAGCCCTGTGGCGTTTGACACCGCAGGCTCATAGGGTGCTGGATGTGGCTACGGGAACGGGTGATCTGGCTTTCGCCATGCTTCGAGGCCGACCCCATGTTCACCTTGTAGGTCTTGATGTGGCTCGAAACATGCTTCGCAGGGCCGCCGAAAAACGCCGCGCCTCCTCCATTTCCGCGTCCCGATACAGCCTCGTGGCGGCGGATGCCCTTAACATGCCGTTTCCCGACCATTGTTTTGATGCCCTCATGATCGCCTACGGGATTCGAAATCTGCCGGATATTTCTCAGGCCTTTCGAGAATTTCGACGTGTGCTTCGTCCCGGGGCTCATGTGCTCATTTTGGAATTCACCCTGCCTCGTCAGCCCGTCCTGAGAAACGCTTACAGGTTTTACTTTGAAAACATCCTTCCACGCCTTGGAGGCTGGGTGTCACGGGACCGTGAAGCTTACCAGTATCTTCCGGCATCCGTAGGAGCCTTTATCAGTCCGGAAGCCATGAGCGATCTCGGGGCGTCGGAAGGCTTTGAAACACGCTGCATACGGCTTCTCACCGCAGGGATCACCTATTACTGGATCGGCCGATGCTCAAAGGATGAACCATGAAAACCGCCTATAAGAATCTTCGAGATTTCGTCCGGGCTTTGGAAAAGGAAGGGGAACTGCTTCGGATTCAGGCGCCTGTGTCCCGGGAACTGGAGATCACCCAAATCACGGATATCATGTGCAAGAGTCCCAAAGGCAGTAAAGCGCTTTTATTTGAAAATGTCGTGGAATCGCCTTTCCCTGTGCTGACCAATGCCTTTGGAAGCGAAAAGCGTATCTGCATGGCCTTAGGGGTGCGTCATCTGGATGAACTGGCGGTTCGCGTGCGTCGATTCATAGAAATCGAACCCCCCAAGTCCCTGGCCCAAGCCCTTCGTCTGGTACCTTTAGGTCTGGATCTGTTGCGGTTTGTGCCTCGAAAGGTGCGTCACGCCCCATGTCAGGAAGTGGTTCGACGAGGATCCGACGTGAACCTGAACCAGCTTCCCGTGCTCAAATGCTGGCCCAAAGACGGTGGTCCCTTCGTCACTCTGCCCGTAGTCATCACACGCAGCCTGAGAACAGGTAAACGCAATGCGGGCATGTACCGCCTTCAGGTCTATGACGCCAAAACAACAGGCATGCATTGGCATATCCACAAGGATGGATCCCATTACTTTCAGGAATATCGAACCGCCCGAAAGCCCATGCCTGTCGCTGTGGCCGTGGGAACCGACCCGGCCACCACCTATGCCGCCACAGCCCCGTTGCCTCGCGGTGTGGATGAAATGATCCTTTCCGGTTTTATTCGTCGGGCTCCCGTACCCATGACGCGGGCTGTGACCGTGCCTTTGGATGTGCCCGCCGAAGCGGAATTTATCCTGGAAGGTTACGTGGATCCCGAAGAACTTCGCCTGGAAGGCCCCTTTGGAGATCATACGGGTTACTATTCCCTGACAGATTTTTATCCAGTGTTTCATGTGACGGCCATCACCCATCGAAAAAACCCCATTTACCCGGCAACCATCGTAGGTCGTCCTCCCATGGAAGACTGTTATTTGGCCAAAGCCACGGAACGGCTTTTTCTTCCATTGCTTCAGGCAGTGCTTCCGGAAATCAAGGACTACTGGCTTCCTTGGGAAGGTGTTTTTCACAACATAACGGTGGTGGCTTTGGAAAAAGAATATCCAGGCCATGCCCGCAAAGTCATGAGCGCTCTATGGGGGCAGGGGCAAATGAGTTTCTGCAAGGCTTTGGTGATGGTCGATGCCCAGGTGGACCTCAACCGTCCTGAAAAGGTCCTGGAAACCGTGCTGAATACCGTGGACTTGGAACGGGATCTTTACATCACGGAAGGGGTCCTGGATGTGCTGGACCACAGCGCTCCTGAACCGCTCTTTGGAGGTAAGGTAGGACTGGACGCCACCGCCCGCCTGGCCATGGAACCGCAAAGACCTCAAAGGCCCCGCCCTGCTTCCTGGCCTGAAGATACGCACATTCTGCAGGATCTTCACCGAATCAGTGAAAAATTCAGCCGGTGTCGACGCCTGAAACTGGACGTGGCTAATCCCGTTCTTTTGGTCAACATGATCAAAGACGGTTCAGTCTCCGCTCGTTCCCTGGCACCGGCTTTGTTGGATGCCGAAGCCCTGCAGCCCTTCAGCGTCTTTGTCATTTATGATCAGGACATCGTTTTACAGGACGGCTCTCTCGTGCTCTGGAAACTTTTCAACAATGTCGATCCTCATCGGGATATGGTCCGTAAGGGGTCCCGGCTCGTCATCGACGCCACCAAGAAAGGCCCTGAAGATGGTCATACAAGGCCCTGGCCCGACGATATCGTCATGGACCCGAACGTGGTCGAACGCGTCAGGGAGCGAGCTCGAGAACTGGGCATCAGCGCCTTTCTGGAAAGCTGAAAAAACCTAACGTTCCAAAAGCTGGTTGGCCCAGACAGGGTTTTCTATCTTTTTGTTTTCCAAATGCATGACGGCATAGATGATGCTATTGTAAGGCACAGGAACGCCGTGTTCCCTGCCGAGGCGGACCACCATGCCGTTAAGGGCTTCCACTTCCGTTTTGCGATGCCATTCTAGATCGCGCAGCATGGAACACTTGAACTTGCGGTTGTAGGAATACGCCAGTGCCATGGCTTCTTCCACGGCATTGTCCGGTAAACCGATGCCGCATTTCTTGGAAAGCTCCAACACTTCCTTCATGGTCCCTTCCAGGACTTCGCGGGTTTCCGGGCAATCCAAAATGAGACCCAAAGCCGCCCGTCCCAGGGTGCTCACCCCATGGACGCCGCAAATGAAAAGAAATTTGGCCCACAGGACTTTTTGAATGTTGTCGGAAACTTCAGCATCAATGCCTGCCTGGTGAAAGACATCTAGAATTTTCTGAACCCGCTCCGTGCGTTCCCCGGATAGTTCCCCGAAGATAATTTTTCCGGGCTTTCCCGTGTGCGCAATGACACCGGGAGACGCAATGGTGGATTCAATAAAGACGGTTCCGGGCAGTATTTTTTCTTCACCGAAAACCTCACTCAGTTTCTCGGCGTTATCGATCCCGTTTTGAAGTGTGAGGATGGTGGTGTCCGTTTCTACCATGGGAGCTGCAAAACGAGCCGCCTTTTCTGTATCATGGGATTTGACGCAAAAGAGCAGGAGATCCACCGGGCCGATCTCTTCCGGCTCCGATGTGGCGTGAATACGTACACGAAAATTCTCGTTGTTGGTCACCACTTCCAAGCCTTCTTCTTGCAAGGCTTCCAAATGCTTTCCTCGAGCCACAAAGTGGATATCCACGCCGGCGCGCGCCAGAAAACCTCCGAAATAGCCCCCAACCCCTCCGGTACCCAAGACCCCGATCTTCATTGACCGCTCCTTGTCACTCCAGATCTCGACCTGCCCATGTTCAATCCCCAGCCAAGCCCCCTTTGGACCACGCCGGAAGTCCCCTTTCCGGGCGAATCCCCGTCTATATAGCGCCTTGCTTGAATCTCGTCAAACCTTGCTGTTGGCTTTGACAAAGCCATGTAAACCATTCACTATATCTACCGATGTTCGGGCCGGGTTTTCTTAGAACATTTCAAGACGTCGGCGCCATGGATATGAAGGCGCATGGGAGAGTTCATGGTCATGAAAAACGTCTATGACAATGTGCTTCAAGTGATCGGCAACACTCCGTTGGTTCGCATCAACCGCCTTAACCCGAACCCTCGAACCACCATTTACGCCAAGCTGGAATCCAAAAATCCCGGAGGATCCATCAAGGATCGTACGGCCCTGTTCATGATCGAAGCCGCGGAACGCAGCGGGGAATTAACCCCGAACAAAACCATCATCGAAGCCACCAGCGGCAACACGGGTATCGGGCTGGCTGTGGTCGCCGCCGTCAAAGGCTACCGCCTCATCTTGGCCATGCCGGAAACAGCCAGCAGCGAACGGCAAAAGATCCTCAAGGCCCTAGGCGCCGAATTGCTGCTCACTCCAGGCGCTCTTGGCACCGATGGCGCTATTGAAGAAGTCTATCGCATGGTGCGGGAACAGCCGGATAAGTATTTTCTGGCGGATCAATTCAATAACCCGGCTAATCCTGAAGCCCATTATCGGGGGACAGGCCCGGAAATCTATGAGCAGACCGAAGGGAAAGTCAACGTGGTGGTGGCCAGCCTGGGAACCAGTGGCACGGCCATGGGTATCCTTCGAGCCATGAAGGAACGAAACCCTTCTATTGAAGTTGTGGCTGTGGAGCCCTATCCGGGCCATAAAATTCAAGGGCTCAAGAACATGAAAGAATCTTACGTGCCGGGTATCTTTGAAAGACACAAGCTGGATCGCATTGTTCATGTAAAGGACGAAGATGCTTTTGAAATGGCGCGGCGTTTGGCCAGGGAAGAAGGGCTGTTTGTGGGCATGAGTTCCGGAGCCTGCATGGCGGCGGCCGTGGAAATCGCCAAGGAAAGAGAAAGCGGCGTGATTGTGGCGGTCCTTCCCGATGGAGGTGACCGCTATCTCAGTACCAACCTTTTCACCACCATGTTGGAACCTGATTTTCGCTTCTTTGATTTTCTTCAACGCCGTAAGGTGGACTTTAAACCCGCCGTGGAAGGCAAAATCCGCATCGCGGTCACGGGCCCTCCCCTGGATTCCTGCCTTTCCCTGGAAACGGCTCGAAGACTCATGCTGGCCGATATTCTCACTCGATTCGTGCAATCCAAAGGTTTTCGCACGGAAACCTTTGTCCTGCTTCCTGATCTGGACAGCCGATCCATTCAGTGCGCCATCGAAAAAAACACAAGTCTTGAAGACTATGTTCAGGATCGCATCGCCGTCTTTTCCTCGGAATTACAAAAGCTGGGTATGGCCTCTCAGGTGGCCCTGACCAAGACCAGCGAGCACCTGGAAGCAATCGTCCAATTGGTTCGATCCTTGCTAAAAAAAGGAGTGGCTTACGAAAAGTTACGTTCCGTTTATTTCAATGTCGCCCAAGTCGACGACTACGGCCGACTTTCACGGGTTGATCCCCAAAAGGTTCGGTCCGGCTCCTCCGTGGACCTGAGTGCCTACGAAAAATTGAACCCTCGCGATTTCGCCTTGCTCAAGCGTGCAACCCTCGCCGAACTGAAACGCGGCCATTACCTCAAGACCGAATGGGGCAACGTGGTGCCCACATGGCACATCGCCTCCGCCGCCATGGTCATGGATCATTTCGGATTTCCTTTGGACATTTACGTCAGTGGCATGGACTTTTTGTTTCCTCACTTGGAAAACCTTAGGACCATCGCCTGGGCCCTTACCGGAAAGGCCTATGCCAACACATGGCTTCTGTGCGAAAGGATTCAAAACGCGGAAGGAGAAACCACGAAATCGACAGAACCCGAAGCATGCCCAAGGTCCCTAACCCTCGAAGACCTTTATGCCGAAGGGATGACTCCCGCCGAAGTGCGTTTCTGGCTCATTGCATCCCATTACCGCAAGCCCATGACAATATCCCGACAAAGCCTTCGAAGTGCCGCACGGGGACTCAAACGCGTTCGAGAATTCATCCATCGATTGCACCATGCGTCGGTGCATGAGGGTGCCGTAAACGGGGTGGAAGAAGAAGTGTTTTCCTTGGAACGCGGCTTTTTCGACGCCCTGGCCGATGATATGAACACGCCCAAGGCTTTGGCGGCCCTTTTCGATTTCGTGCGCACCATGAATCTTCGACTGGAACAGGGACCTCTGGCACCACGAGCCAAGGAAACCGCCCTCAAGGCGGTGCAAAACGTGGATCGTATTTTGGGTCTTTTTGCCTTGGATCTTCGGCCCTTGTCCGCCGAAGAAAAGGCCCTCATGGAACAAAGGGAAGCCGCCCGCGCTGCAAAGGATTGGGCTCGAGCCGACGCCCTTCGAGAAGAACTGCGCCGCTTGGGCATCGTGGTTCGAGACGCCGCTCACGGCACCCTGTGGGAACGCGTCTCCTGACCCGAGCCGAGCCCGACAAGGTGTTCGTGCTTCACCGTACGAGCGAGAGCTGGTTCAAGGCTTGGGGCTCAGCTCAGTCCTAACACACGACGCAACCGCTCCGCCTCGCAAGGCTCCAAAGGATAGGCTGACGAAGACCCGGCAAAATTTTCAAGCACCACACATTTGGAATCCATGTGGACCACCGCCGAAGCCGTCATGGGCACTTTTCCTAAACCTCCGGGAAGATCCACGACAAAATGGGGAAGAGCCAGACCTGAGATGCGATGACGCAAGGTCGCCAGGAGTTCCATTCCCGCCGAAAGGGGTGTGCGAAAATGGGCCGTGCCTTGCATAAGGTCCATCTGCAGAAGGTAGTAGGGACGAACTCTTAGCGTCAAAAGCTCCGTGAAAAGCGTACCCAAAACGGCGGCATGGTCGTTAATGCCTTTGAGAAGCACGGTTTGACTACCCAGGGGAATGCCGGCATCGGCTAAAAGACCACAGGCTTCACGGCTTTCCTTGGAAATTTCCGATGGATGATTGACGTGAATGTTTATGTACAAGGGAGCATAGGCCGCCAGACACCGCACCAAGGCGGGTGTGATGCGTGCTGGATCGGCAAAAGGGACCCGGGTGCCAAGGCGAATGAGGCGAACATGAGGAATTTCCCGCACCCTGGCGACCAGGCTTTCCAGAAAATCCACAGGCAGCATGAGAGGATCTCCGCCGGAAAGAAGGACGTCATGAATGGCGGGGGTTTTTCGTATATAGTCCAAAGCCTCGTGAACAAGATCGTCGGTGAGAGGTACCGGGTGAGTCCAGCGTCTTTTTCGTGTGCAAAAACGGCAATGCACCGCACACAGATCGCTGACGATCCAAAGCACTCGGTCGGGATAGCGATGCACCAGATTGGGAACAGGGGATCGGCTTTCTTCTCCCAAAGGATCCGTCAGACCAAAAGGGTCGCTGATATCCAGTTCTCTTGGATCCGGCACCACTTGTCGCCATACAGGGTCCTCAGGAGCGGTGATAAGGTTTGCAAAATGTCGGCTGAGAACGAAAGGGTAAACCTGATGCACGGCCTTCAAGGGGTCTAGAGGGATTTTCCAGTGGTTTGCAAACTGCTCGAGAGAGATCACGGCTGACTCGCTTCGGTGCTTTGATTCCGTGTGTGGAGGAAAAGTGTTTCCTTCCTGGTTACGTGTCTACGGCCGACGTCATGTTCTGGGCATGCTGGGTCTCGGATTTTCTTCCGGGTTGCCTTTGGCCCTTACGGGAAGCACGCTTCAGGCCTGGATGATGTCCGAAAAGGTGGACATTCGCCTGATCGGCCTTTTCTCCCTGGTAGGACTCCCTTACACCCTCAAGGTGGCCTGGGCTCCTCTCATGGACCGCTTTCCTGCCCCGTGGCTTGGCAGACGTCGGGGTTGGATCCTTACCACTCAGATTCTTCTCTGTGCAAGTCTTCTGATTCTGGGATCCCTCACACCGGCACGAGATCTTCAGATCATGGCCGCTTTGGCTTTGCTTATCGCCTTCTGGAGTGCAAGTCAGGATATCGTCATAGACGCTTACCGCACAGAAGTGCTTCCGGACACGGACAAGGGGGCCGGTGCGGCCATGAGCGTCGTGGGATATCGATTGGCCATGCTCACTTCAGGAGCCATGGCTCTGATCCTTTCCGATCATTTTCCTTGGCAGACCGTGTATGTCACGATGGGCCTGATCATGGGAGGATGTGTCCTATGGACCTTGGTGTGTCCGGAACCTGGGGAAGACACCAAAGCCGCCAATGCCGTTCATCAGACAATCAAGGAAACTTTATGGGCTCCCTTGCAGAACTATTTTGCTCGACCCGGCGCCATGGCCATGCTGGCTTTTATCATGGTCTTTAAGCTCAGTGATGCCCTGGCGGGTGCTTTGACTACGCCTTTTCTGCTGGATCTGGGATTTACCCGAACCGATGTAGGTACCGTCAACAAGGCCTTTGGTCTGGTGAGCACCATTGTGGGCACTTTGATCGGGGGCGCCCTGGTGCATCGCCTGGGAATCTCACGATCCCTTTGGGTGGCCACATTCCTTCAGGCCTTTTCCAATTTGGCTTTTACAGGGCTGGCTGTGGTAGGAAGCCATTATGGGTTCATGGTCGGAGCGGTCGCTTTGGAGAACCTGTGTGGAGGGTTGGGAACCGCGGCGTTCTTGGCGTTCCTGATGAGCTTGTGTGATAGACGCTACGCCGCCACTCAATATGCTTTGCTTTCCAGCCTGATGGCGGTTTCCAGAGTCTTGGCCGGCATGCCAACCGGATTCCTGGTCGCCGCCCTGGGTTGGCCTTGGTTTTACACAGTGAGCGTCCTGGGCGCCCTTCCCGGTATTGTGCTCCTTCCTCGATTCGCCCCTTGGCGCCGCCACCCCGCCCTCTGATCCATGCTCCGCTCCGCCATACAACCAAACAAACCCACCAAGGTTTTTACCCGCCGGGAAGAGTTCTTCCACGATAAAGCGTGGTCGTATCCATTGTGGATCGCCTGATTCATTACCGACATATTCTCTTGTTCGAAGGACAAAGCTATCACCTGCGGCAGAATTTGAGACGTGATCTCTATGTCCCAGGTGAGACCATTTTATCGTTCACATTGGGTCAGGCTTTTCGGCCGTTGACAGCCAAGAAAAAACTAACCGGCAAAATTTAGCGCGCTCATAAATGCAACAATGAGCGTAAAGCCAATGCCCATCGTCCATTGCAGCTGCCTAAAACGTTTGTCCATCACTTCAAAGCGGATGCTCGTTTCTCGCTGCTGGGCTTCAAAGCGTTTGTCCATCGCTTCAAACCGCGCGGTCATTTCCCGTTGGAGGGCCTCGAAGCGCCTGTCAACAGTCTCAAAGCGGGCATTCATTGCATTCTGCAAGGTTTCAAAGCGTTTATCCATCGCCTCGAAGCGTTTTTCCATGGCTTCGAAACGTTTGTCCATGGCTTCAAACCGCACGATCATTTCCCGCTGCAGGGCCTCGAAGCGTTTTTCCATCGCGCTCAATTGTGCAATCTGCACTTCTCGCAGCGTTTTGAGCTCTTCTTCCACGCGCACTGTGCGCTCCAGAAGTGAAAGCTCACGAGCTTTCAGTTCGTTTTGCTGCACAAAAGCAGCCACCTGCTCGGCCACGAGAGTGCTTACCTGCCCACGCACGACCGTTTCGATCAGCGCTTTGACTTGTTCGGTATCCATCATGACAGCTTCTTCAGGCATCGGACCTGCTCCCTAGGGATTTAATGAAAGCTACCATAGCACAAGACCTAGAGGCAAGCATCACTCGGGGCCATATCCTAGTTCCCCGTCCTTCATCCGCTCTAGCCGCAATCTCTGAACGAGGACGGTGACGCCGACAGTGACACCAATGATCTCCCTTAAAACCCTTTAAGGCAACCGGCACTGCCTGCTGGACACAAGCAAGCTCGCTTTCATCACGACTTTACCATCAGGGTCCGACAACGCCACCCTGCACAGGTAAAAGGCCATGGATGAGGCCGTTTTTCGTTGTTTCGATCAGGAGACGTTCTACGATCTACCCAACATAATGCTCAAAGTGCCAAAGTACGCAGATTCCGTGATCGACGACCTCAAGAAAAACCGGGCTGGAAACTGATCGTTCTGGTTGATTGGCCGGCTGAACGTGCGAATTGATCGTATTTTGGAAGGGGTGAGCATAGCCTATGAGCGCGCGTCGGCTCACGGATTTGGCGTCGACAATACCAAGTCCCAAGATATGGAGCCGGTTGGTGCGGTTAAAATGGTGATTTGGATGTTCGATACGGATTGTGACGGGCACAGCCTTAACCCTTGAAGGTGTTCTTCCCCACGGTGAACGAGAACCAAGGCTGGGCGCCTTGCGAAAAAACTGCGACCGCAAATTGAGCGGGAGTTTATCGAAGCCTATCGAGGTACAATGTCTTTGCCCTTCCAGCTGGGGGACCACACGTGAACTGCCGTGAAAATCGAGGACGACCGGGCAATCGAGAGCCTGTAGGCGATGGACAAGAAGAGGGGGCCGAAGACCCGTAGTGAAGCGACTCTCCGGTCACCGTGCCGGCTTTTTTGAGAGACTACGGAACTGAGCATCCAGGGATCTCTGCCATCCCAGCCTCTCGATCACCTTGCGTATCTTGCTTCCGAACGTCCTCAGGGACCATTGTCACTGGCGCCAGCGCTCCTTACCCGCTTCCACCGCCACCTTGGTGAGCTTCAGCCGCTCCCACAGCCTGAGGACATCCTCTACCTTCGGGCTCACACCAGCAGCCCGCATCGCAGGTTCCACTTTCTTTATCAGGTAGTCAGCGAGCAAGCAGACGAGAACGTGAGTTCGGATACGCCTGTCCAGCCGGTGGTGGACCAGCCGGATCTTCATGTAGATCTTGATATGGCGGAAGGTCCTCTCGGCAACCTGAAGGCGGCGATACTCCTTATCCACCTCTTTGCCCTCATGCCGACACGCAGCCGGAGAGGGGCGCAACACGTACAAGCCTTCCAGGAGAGCGCGGGCCACGGCGTCCATACCGTGGCAGGGAAACAGGGTAAGGTTGAGCAGGTAGGCGGTGGCGGACGGTGCCGGTTTGGGGATCGCGATAGGATTCCGCCAGGTGGAAGCACTGGTAGCGTTTCGCCTTGGAAGTGTTCCAGACGGACTTGACGAACATGGCGGCACCCCCTTGCGAGTCCACCACATACCAAATCATACCCTTTTCCCAGGCTCTTTTTGCCCTCCCTACGACACCATCTTAGCATCCAGAACTCGGCCGAAACATGTCAGAAACTGGCTTTCTTATGAACGTTTCACCGCTCGCCAGAGGGGTGAAGATCAGTTAATCAGTGCAAAGTGAGGGAGATCACAGGCACGCATACATCTTCTTCGAAGCATTGGTAAAAGGGAAAAGCGTTTTGAATGGTGTCGTAGAACATCGCGGCAAGTCGGAAGATCTTAAAACCGCATGCGATTGAAGGCGAAATCTTTCAGAGCTCGACGAATCAGTTCGCCCGCCCCGTGACCGTAGGGGCTCGCCATGACAAACTTACAGGTGAGGTGGAAGTCGAGGCTTGCCTTTTTGAATGATTCGTCATGAGCTGCCCCCCACTCCGAGATTCGTGGAAGGAACCCTTTCCAGGCTAACGAATGGCAACCATAATTGTTTGTTAGCCCCAACGGAAAGACAATAGATGGCCTTTCGAAACTGAGACTAAGAGTCTCTGCGACTCCCGAATTCCGTGTACTCCCATGCCTCTTTATCTCGCACGAATCGCTTCCGATGAAGGCGGTGCGCGCCCGGAGCATACTCCAAGGCGTCTTTCTTGACGCGGCCCGAACAGGTGTAGTCCCCATCCAGTTCCTCAAAGACCTCGAAGAGTTTCGAATCAAAGAATCCCTGATCGACCTGCACCACATTCGGCACGTCCTTTCGACAGCCCCTGTGGGTTCTTTGCACCATATGGCGAACCATCTTCTCAGCCATGTACGAGTGGTTGCTGTGCTTGCCGGCTCCTCGAAACACGGAATCCAAAATGAAACAAACTCATGTCACCCAAAAAGGTTGGGAAGCACGAACGTTCTTCTAGGTCGGCTCCACGCCCTGACGATTGAGCGCCTCGTCGTCATCCATCACCGTGGTGTCAATGCCCAGCTCAATTGCTTTCCGCTGAGCCAAACGCGGACGCCAAAGAAAGAGTCTTTGAAGCAGCCAGAGAAACAGCCAGATGCAAATCCACGAAAACTTGCTTATTAACGTGAGAGCGAGGTCCGGGAAAGCAGATTTTGCTTGCCACTCTCGATGGCCGCGCCGTAACCATGGTCCTCTTTCAAATCGTCGAACTAGGACAAGCCGGGGCTTGTGCCATCCAAGAAAAAGCAAAACAGCTATTTGAAAACCTCTTCAACCGGAAGACCCTGTCGGCTCTTTCGCGCACCGCCAAAAAGCCTCACCAGATAGGCCAAAACGCCTATGTTTTCCAGGTAACGAACGAAAAGGCTCAGACCAGCCTGAGAGGTCATGGTATCCGACGTGGTTTAAGCTGATCGATTTTGCACTTATCAGCTTGTTTCTTTTGTGGCATGATCAAGTCCTACCCTTTGGGTTTGCGTTGAATCTGAATTGGATTCAGGAAATCTCTTCTAGATTCAAAAATATAGCCCAAAGGGTAGGTTATTTCCAGCATTAAATTGCACAATTTAGGTTAAAAATAACCAAAGTATAGACAACTAACATTCAACTCCGTCACTAGTACCCATGGAGATGCTCATGAGCTTGGATGAACCGATGACTATGCTGCCACAGCTTTTTTCGGGACAAAGTCTTTATAAGGATACAGACGGGGATGGCCTGATCGACCAAATCCTTGTGAGCCTTGTTGTCCCTCGTGGTCTCAGCTGGAGCGTGGTCTGGGCGGAGGCGGTGCATTTGGCATGTCGTCTGGCTTTTGAGACGGTGCGCCTGCAAGCTCCCTTGGTTCGTTTTCGCCCTCCTTCAGACAACCACCCTCACATGTTGATACGGCTGCCAACAGGTCAGACAAGGAAAACAGAATCGCTCGGCTCGAGGGTCCATGTTGCTCGCAAAAATCCTTATCGACTAGAAGCCACCGCCGAATCGCCGGAAGCCATCGCTTCCTTTTTCCGCCTCTTAGCCATATCCGATGTGCTTGAACTGCCTCCTCTACCCAAGGACTGGTCTATTCTAGAATGGATTCATGGTGATCAGCCCCTCCTTAGGGTCTGGAAAGGCAACCGACGACATGATCCATTCTTCTCGCATAGCATATCTTCCGCCAAGGCCACCCTTTTGAATTTGGGAACACCTGGGGCAACAGGCTCAAAGGCCTCAAACGACAAAAGCGCACCAGATCTTTTGGATCTTTCCGGACACAATGGCGTTTTCCAGACCTCGGCCCAAGACCCTAGACAGCGATCCCTTCATCTTGCCGTCCTTTTGCCTTCTCCCAAAGTATCTTCTCGAATCGGCCTAAGTCTTTGCCATACCCTGTCTCAGGTGACCCTCGAAGCAACCCAAATCCACATACCTTTTGTCTTTTCAGGCCCTGTTCCCCATGAAGGAATCGTCTTGGAACTCAAGGAAGAGAGTGCATGCTGCGAAGCCTTGATTCACACCGTCGATGGAAAGGCTTCACACCTCATGGTCCGTGGATCAGTACCGGCTCTGCAAAGGGCGCTTCAGCACTGGCTCCTTTGGGTCATTCGACGCCCGGGTCCAGGAGCAGAGCCCATGACGGCCCTTCGGGAAAAAGCCCGACGGGTGGCAAGGCCCGTAGGCGGTGGCATGGCTGATCCCCATGCGACGAATTTTCCATGCCTCGTCAGAGAGTGCCGATGGAAACCTGAAGATCTTCGGACGGAAAAACTGGTCATGAGAGTTCCTCCGGGGCATGGGGCTGTTTCTGCGACAATCTTTGTCAGTAAACCTTCGTCGGTGCGCCGCCGCCTTAAGGAACGACTGGAGAAAATCCTCAAAGCCAAGGGCTACAAACCTTCCGTAGAAGTTTTCAATGCTTACAAACCCGGCCTCTGTTGGCTTTTAGAAAAGGTTCTTCCGGCGGCCGCTGCAGCCCACAAGGAAAACGGTGTCGGTGCCGTGGAAGTCTCTTTTGCACCCTTTGAAGGCACCCAAGGATCTCGCTTGACCACGAAAACACCCAATGGTTGTCCCGGAAGCGTAGGTTCACAGCGCGCCTCTCTTGAAGGCGAGGCGCACGTACTGCAAGGGAAAAACGCAATTACTGAGAAGCTTCCATATGCCATGGAAACAAGAAGCCGTTGGCTTCAAGAACTCTACCCAGGACCTGATCTATTGGCACGGCACCTGGGTCTTGATCTTTCGAAAGTGCATCTTCGAATGGACCCAAACCTCCAAAGTGTCTACCGCGTTCGGGTTTGGGATCGGGAAGGCTGTCTGCTTTTCGAAGAGACATGGTCTCCTCGCTGGAAGACACTTTCGTATTTCGGAAGCCTCGCCACGGTGCATCCCACCACGGCAGGCGTCCATATCGTTCAAGCATCGCACGTCTTGATAGACCGTTCCATCCCCACAGATCGGGAAGTCTTCTGGAGAATCTTTAGCACAAGGTGGGTGCCGGCCCTGTTCAGGGCCATGGAACAGCGCTTGGACTACGCCCGTAGAGCTCAGTTGCCCGCCTTTTGGGAAGAGATTCGCGTAACGGCAACGATCGATGAAACCGAGCTTCCTTTGGGTCTGGATCAGGAGAGGCTTTCACCCATGGAAGCCCTGCACGAAGATGTGTACTTTGCTCTTCTCAACGCATTCAAAGACTTTGCCGCACGTCATAACCTTTCCGATTTCCTTCAGTTGGGACAGGTCATGCCAGTTATGGCCTGGACAAGCCGCGATAGAAAAGCACGGGCCCGCCTCGTGGCTAAACCTTTTCCTGAGATCAGCCGCAGTCAACAGGTATATTCTTCAAACTCACCCCAAAGCTCCGCCTACCCTGAGCAGAACGTCTCGATTGCCTGGTTGCGTCTTCATCAAAGACACTGGGACATTGGGTTCACTCTTTCACCCTCAATGGGTGCCGCCATTGAACCGGCAGCGGCGAAGGTTTCTGCCGTCTTAGGCCAAGGGGCTATTCCGTCGAGCACGGACCAGATCGTTCTTCGATGTCCTGCACCACGGCACAAGCCTCCTTCCGCAAAGATCCTTGAGCCTCAAACGATGGTAGCTCCGCCAACGCAAAGAATTTTGAGTTCTCGAGACCTCGCTCAATGGGTTCATAGACTGGCGAGCTTGCCAGCGCTCGAGGTGTGGCAGCCGTCAAAGACCTTTCGAGGGAGACCCATTTGGGCGCTGGAAGCCACGCTGCCGTATCCTTCCCCAAATGTCTCCCAGGCTCGATTGCGTTTGTTCAAGCCAACCCTTTTTTTTAACGCCCGGCATCACGCCAACGAAGTCTCCAGCACCGAAGCGGCTCTGTTTTCCGCCTGGAAAGCAGGAACCACGGAAAAAGGCCTAAAACTCCTTCGAAAGGTCAACCTTGTTTGGATCCCTCTGGAAAACGCGGACGGCGTCGCTGCCTTTGAACGGCTTTATCGCATCAATCCAGGTCATAAACTACACGCTGCCCGCTACAACGCTTTAGGTTGTGAGTTTTATGAAGACTATTTTAAAGATAACCCCCGCTTTCCCGAAGCTTTGGCCAAGCGACACGTTTGGGACAGGTGGCTTCCGGAAATGATCTTGGACGGCCACGGGGTTCCAAGCCATGAATGGGAACAGCCTTTCTCGGGTTATCTTCCGGGCCTTTTTGCCGAGCACTGGATTCCTCGTGCTTTTCTTTATGCTTATCTGCCTTACCTCGATGAACCCACAAATCCCCGGTACTCACAGGCCATCGAGCTGGCTCGAATCATTCAAAAACATGTTCAACAAGATCAAGAACTTGTGCAAAGGAATGAAGAGATACGCGAGCGCTACCATCGTTATGCCCAGATGTGGGAGCCTCAGATTTTCCCTTCCGTAACCCCTGGTTCCGTGGCCCTGCTGCCTCCGGTGGCTCGAGTCGCTCGGCTCAACTACTGTGCGCAGCAACCCCAAGTCACCCGTTTTGAAGTCATCACGGAAGTCGTGGATGAGGTCGCAGAAGGGTCCTGGCTCAACCTTTGCGTAAGAGGTCACCTGGCAGTGTATGAGGCTATGATCGAAATGTTGCAGACTAACGCTAAAAAGGCTATCAAAACAGCCACGATTTTTGGTCGTAGGGTGTGCTTTACATGGGGATGTGAGTCTTAAGGCGGCATCAAATCAAGGAGGACACAATGCGAAAATGCTTGGTGGTTTTGTTTCTTTTGGCAAGTTTCTGGCCGGGTCTTGGAACGGCGGCGGAACAACCCGTCGTCGGGGGAACTCTCATTTGGGGACGAGGCGGGGATTCGGTCTCCCTGGATTTGGCTCAGGCAACCGACGGAGAATCCATCAAGGCAGGCATCCAGATTTATGAAAACCTGGTGAAATTTGGGGACAATTCCATGGATATCGAACCTCAGCTGGCCACCTCTTGGGAAGTCAGCGAGGACGGTCTCACTTGGACATTTCACCTGCGTAAAGGAGTCACGTTTCACGACGGCACACCCTTCAATGCGCAAGCTGTCTATGATTCCTTTGCACGGGTGATCGACAAAAACCATCCCTTTTATGGCTACGGCAAATGGGCTTACCTGAACCTTTCGTTGGGCATGGTGGACCAGGTCAAGGTGGTCGATGAATACACCGTGCAACTGGTGACCAAGAAACCTTACGCTCCGCTCCTTAACAACCTGGCCCTTTGGCTCTGCCCTATCGTGTCCCCCAAGGCTTTGGCTGAATACAAGGACCAAATCGGTATGCATCCGGTGGGAACGGGTCCCTTTAAATTTGTCAGCTGGGTCAAAGATGATCAAATCATTTTGGAGCGAAACGAAAATTATTGGGGTGACAAGGCCAAGGTGGATCGTATTATCTTGAAGTCGATTCCCGAACCTTCGGCACGCCTTATGGCCCTTCAGTCGGGGACCGTGGATATCGCCGACGATCTGGATCCCGATTCCATTTCTTTGGTCAAAAAGGATTCGAACCTGAAAGTGATCGAGCGGCCGAGCATCAATGTAGGCTATCTGGCGTTCAACACCGAAAAGCCAGCCCTCAAAGACCCTCGTGTGCGCCAAGCTATCAGCCATGCCATCGATAAGGACACCTTGATCAAGGCCATCTTTCAAGGCTTAGCGATTCCGGCCAAGAACCCTTTTCCGCCCACTATTTGGAGCTATAACGACAGCATTCAACCTTATGAATACAATCCTGAAAAGGCCACAAAGCTTTTGAAAGAAGCCGGTTTTGATTTCAACACGGAACTGGAACTGTGGGCCATGCCCGTTTCACGGGCTTATATGCCGGAGCCGATCAAGACGGCTGAGCTGATTCAAGCGTATCTCGCAGCCGTTGGAGTGAAAGCCAAGATCGTTCGCTACGACTGGGGCACCTACCTCAAAAACACCAGTAACGGTGAGCACGATATGTGCATGCTTGGCTGGCTTGGAGGGAACGCGGATCCTGACAACTTCCTTTACGGTCTCCTTTCGGCGGATACAGCCGTCACTCCCGGTGCCGCCAATGTAGCCCTTTGGAAAAACAGCGAATTCACGGAGCTGGTCACGAAAGCTCAAAAAATCTTTAACAAAGACGAGCGTGCCAAGCTCTACATGAAAGCGCAAGAAATCTTTCATCGGGATGCCCCGTGGGTGCCTCTGGCCCATTCCACCATCGTGCGCTGCTATAGCAAGAAACTACACGATGTTCCGCTTCGACCCAACGGCTTGAATTCCTTTCAAATGGTCTGGAAGGAAAAATAGAAGGATTCTCCAAAGATGCCTTGGAGCTACGTGGGACGCCGTTTCGGACAACTGGTCTTGATCTTGTTCGGAGTTTCCCTTCTGGTCTTTCTCATGCTGCGCCTCATTCCGGGCGATCCTGCGCAGCTCCTGATCGGTGAATATGCGTCACCCGAAGAATTGGCACGGCTTCGCCACAAGCTGGGCCTGGATCGCTCTGTGGCGGTCCAATACTGGCTCTATTTGAAGTCCATCCTTCAAGGTGATTTGGGCATCTCCGCACGCACAGGCACACCGGTTCTCAAGGAAATCCTTCCTCGGCTGCTTGCCACCGCGGAACTGTCCCTGGCCGCCATGTTCCTTGCCACCTTTTTTGGAATGGCCGCCGGCGTCGTCTCGGCTGTACGACAGTACTCTTTGTGGGATTACGCCGCCATGTTTCTGGCGTTGGTTGGAGTCTCGATGCCCATCTTTTGGTTAGGCCTGATGCTCATATACCTGTTTTCCGTCAAATACCCTCTCTTTCCCATGATGGGCAGGCTTGATATGGGCATGAACGCTCCCTTTCTAACGGGGTTTGTTCTCGTAGACGCCTTGCTTGTCATGCGCTGGAATGTTTTTTGGAACGGATTGCATCATTTGATACTGCCGGCCTTCACCTTGGCCACCATTCCCATGGCCGTGGTGGCCCGCATCACGCGTTCGAGCATGCTGGAAGTCCTCAATAAGGACTATATTCGCACAGCACGAGCCAAGGGGATGGATGAAACGGTTGTCATTTTGCGCCATGCGCTTCGCAATGCCATGCTCCCCGTTGTCACCGTCCTCGGCCTGAATTTGGGACTCCTTCTCAGCGGCGCCGTGTTAACGGAAACCATCTTTTCATGGCCTGGATTGGGTCGTTACGTTGTGGATTCTCTCATGGGACGGGACTATGCCGCGGTTCAAAGTTGCGTGCTCATTTTTGCAGTGATCATGACCTTGATCAATCTTTTGGTCGACCTTGTCTATGTGGTTTTGGATCCCAGGATTCGCATCCATGAGTAGATCGGAACTCTTCAGAGATCTTCTACGACATCGAACAGCTGCCGCCGGCCTGTGCCTTATTTCGGGCATCGTCATCTTGGCCCTGCTAGGCCCTTGCCTGGTCCCTTATGATCCTTTGGTGCCGTCCCCATTGGAACGACTGCAACCACCTAGCCCCAAACATTTTTTCGGCACTGACAGTTTGGGAAGGGACATTTTTAGCCGAGTCATTCACGGAAGCCGTATTTCCCTGATGATCGGGTTCCTTTCGGTGACTCTTTCCCTCCTTCCCGGAACCCTTTTAGGTCTGGCAGCAGGCTATTTCGGGGATCCAGTGGATAGTGTCATCATGCGCATCATGGATGTTCTCTTAGCCTTTCCCGCCGTTCTTTTAGCTATTGTCATTACAGCGATTCTCGGGCCTAGCCTTCCCAACACCATGATTGCAGTGGGTATCGTCTATATTCCACACTACGCCAGAATCGTACGCTCCAATGTCCTGTCCCTCAAGCAACAACTTTTTGTCCAAGCCATTCGGCATCTGGGCGGCAGTCATGCCCGCGTCCTCTTCTCGCACATTCTCCCCAACACCTTCGCCCCTATTATCGTTTATGCCACACTGGGAATGGGGACAGCTGTGCTTCAGGCGGCCGCTTTGGGCTTTCTGGGTCTAGGAGCCCAACCTCCGCAGCCCGAATGGGGAGCTATGCTCAGCGAAGGACGTCAATATATTCAAATGGCCCCTCATGTAGCGGCTTTTCCCGGTTTGGCCATTTTGCTGCTGGTGCTCGGTTTCAACCTTTTCGGAGACGGGTTGCGCGACGTGCTCGATCCGTCCTTGAGGACCCGATGACGGCGATTCTTTTGCAAATTCAGGGACTTCGCACGGAATTTTTTACGCGGCGCGGGATCGTGCGCGGTGTCGATGGAGTGGACCTTGAGTTAAACGAAGGAGAGACTTTGGGAATCGTCGGGGAGAGCGGGTGTGGCAAAAGTGTGACGGCTCTCTCTATCCTCAGACTCATCCCCAAAACTCAGGGAAGCATCACTGCAGGGCGCGTTTTATATAAAGGCATGGACCTTCTCTCCATTCCGGAACGCGCCATACGTCGCCTTCGTGGAAACGAAATCTCTATGATCTTTCAGGAACCCATGACGTCTCTGAATCCCGTCTATACCGTAGGGTTTCAAATTGAAGAGGTGCTTCGCAAGCACAGGGGACTGACCAAGAGGGAAACTCGTCGCGAAACGGTTCACGCTCTGTCTCTCGTAGGCATCCCAGATCCTGAATCACGAGTGAACCATTATCCGCACCAGCTGTCCGGAGGCATGCGCCAGCGCGTCATGATTGCCATGGCCCTGGCTTGTCGTCCACAGATTCTTATTGCCGACGAACCCACAACAGCCCTAGATGTGACCATTCAGGCCCAGATTCTGGATCTGATTCAAAGGCTTAAGGACGAAATCGGCATGGCTGTTCTGCTTATCACACATGATCTGGGGGTTGTGGCGGAAACATGCCGTCGCGTGGTGGTGATGTACGCAGGCAAGGCGGTCGAAGAAGCACATGTCCTGGACCTGTTCACGATGCCAGCTCATCCTTACACGCAAGGCCTTTTTATGTCGTTACCCAAGGTTGGTGGTAAGCACGGAAAACTCACGCCCATTCCAGGCACGGTCCCGAGTCTGCATCGACTTCCCCCCGGCTGTGCCTTCCAAGATCGGTGTTCACGAGCCGAAGGACCCTGTTTTACGGAGGTCCCAGGGTGGATTGAGATATCCAAGGGGCATCGAGTACGATGCTGGCACCCGGTGATTGACTCATGAAGCATGTCCTCTGCGAAGCGAAGAATCTGGTCAAGGATTATCCCATTCAGAGCGCTGTCGGATTTGGAGCCAAAGGCTGTGTGGTCCGAGCTGTGAACGATGTGAGTTTCGTCATTGCTCACCGAGAAGTTTTTGCTCTTGTGGGAGAAAGCGGCTGCGGCAAATCCACTCTAGGACGTCTTCTGCTGCGTCTAGAAGAGCCCACAAGGGGTCAGGTTTTTTTCGAGGGCCAAAGCTTGGAGTCCTTAAGCCGTCGTGAAATCTTTCAGTGGCGTCGTCGGGCTCAGATCATTTACCAGGATCCCTATTCAGCCTTGAATCCTAGGAAAAAAATCGGACAACTCATCGAGGAACCCTTGGTGATTCATCGGCTGGGATCGCCTGCGGAGCGTCGCGAAAAGGTCGCCAACCTTTTGCAACGAGTGGGACTCAGGCCGGAACATGCCGAGCGCTATCCCCATGAATTTTCAGGAGGGCAACGGCAGCGTATTGTGATCGCACGAGCTTTAGCCCTGAATCCCGTATTTTTGGTGGCCGATGAACCAGTCTCGGCCCTCGACGTGTCCATTCAGGCCCAAGTGATCAATCTTTTGGAAGAACTTCAGGAAGAATTGGCTCTCACTTACCTTTTTATTTCCCATGACCTGAGCGTGGTCGAGCACATAGCCCATCGCATCGGGGTTATGTATCTGGGGCGTCTTGTGGAAATCGGGCCTAAGGAAGCCTTTTTTGAAGAGCCTCTTCATCCTTATTCGCAAGCCCTCTTGTCCGCCGCTCCTATCCCGGATCCAAGAGCAGCCGCCAGGAAACAACGCATCCTTCTGGAAGGCGATGTCCCAAGTCCCATGAAACCTTCTCACGGTTGCCCTTTTCATCCTCGATGCCGGGAACAAACAGCCTTCTGCACCCAAGAGGTACCGCCATTGAGAAACATTCGCCCAGATCGCCTTGTCGCCTGCCATCAACGTTGAAAAGAAGCCTCCCCCCTCAAGGGATCGACAGCAGCACGAATTTTTTTGTGATAAGGAAAGCCTTGACAAGCCAGCTGAAGATGAAAGGATCATGGCACACGATGACCGAAGATCTTGAACGATTCATGGAGTCTCGACCATGAAGATACTCAGACTACGGTTCAAGAACATAAGCTCGCTTCGAGGGGAATGGGACATTCGCTTCGATGCGCCTCCTTTTTCCGACACCGGCCTTTTTGCCATCACCGGTCCTAATGGATCGGGAAAATCGTCTATTCTCGATGCCATTACTCTGGGGCTTTACGGTCAAACCGTACGGCTTCGACACCCGGAACAAGACATCACGAGCTGGCTCGAAGATGAATCTTATGCCGAAGTGACTTTTCAGGTGAGCGACAAAATCTATCGCAGTCGATGGTGGGCTCGAAAAAGCTCCAATGGGCTTCTTGGACCGGAAATGTCCCTTTCTTCGGTCAACGGCACGGAAGCAATCCTGGAAAACCGTATCCTTGGCGTGCGCTCTCGACTTAGTGAAATCACCGGCTTGGACTTCAAGCGATTCTGCCGTTCGGTTCTTTTGGCCCAAGGGGAATTTGCCGCTTTTTTGAACGCTCTGGAACATGAACGGTCTGAAATCCTTGAAATGATCATGGGCCCCGAAGTGACTCAGGATCTGGCTCAGGATCTAGATCACCGCCTGAGCGCTGCTCGGGAACGTCTTCTTCAGCTTAAGGAACTTGCCGCCAACTACCCTCCTGTAGACCGCGAAGCTCGCCGCGAACTGGAAATCCAGCGAGAAGAAAAACGGGCCGAACTGGAAGATTTGCGTCGGCAGATCGGCGAACTCGAAGCCGCAAAAGAACGGCTGGAAACCCTGGAGCGCCTGCACGAAGAGCTTCGTCAATCCCAGGAACTCTTAAGCAACGCTGAAGCTGAAGACCATGCCGCTCAGGAAGAACTTCAACGCATGGAAACCCTTTTGGCCGCCCAAGCCGTTCTGGACTCTCTTCGCCACTATGTGACTCTGGAAACAACACGGAACGAGCTTCAATCCCGCCTGGAGACTCTTCGGCGAAAATCAGACGGAGAAAAAAAGCAGCTGCAAGAAATTCAGGGCCTCTTGGCGGCTGCCGAAGCCTCCCTGGAAGCAGAGCGGCAAAAGCTGGCGGAGAACCGACAGATTTTGGAAGAGGCAAGCCGTAAGGAAAGAGATATTCAGCGCCATGTGCAAAAGCTTCAAGAGGCGTCGGCACGATCCATGGAACTGGAACGGGCTCGAAAGGATATGCTGGCCCGCCGGGATCAAATCCAGTCAAACCTTGAACAAGCCGGCCTTCAAGCCGAATCCCTTCAGAAGCAGCTCACCGAAAACGCATCCGATGCGGCTTTGGAAAACCACATGCCAAAGCTACAGGAACTTTTGAAGCACCTGGAAACTCTACGACAAGAAGAAGCTCTTCAAGCAGCACGACTGTTGGAGACTCAAGAAAGCCTCAAAAAAGCAGCCGCGGCTCTGGAAAAAGCCCAATCCCGGGAACACTGGATGGAGGCCAAAATAGGGCAAGCTGTGCTTAAAAAAGAAGCCTTGGAACAGGAACTGAAAGAAATCCTAGGCGATAACACACCGACTTCCCTCAAAGAAAACATAAAGGAAAGAAAAAAAACTCTTGCCGCTTACAGAAAACTGCTTTCCATTTCCCAACGCTTTCACCAACAAGGCCTGGCTTTTGACATTCCCGCAAAGAGGGAAGAAGTGACGACACGTCAACAAGACGTTCAAGCCTCTTTGAATGAAGCTCTGGCGGAACTGCGAAAGCATGAAGCCGACATCGCTTGGCGTGAAAGCTTTGAGCGCGTCAGCTCGGAGCGCTCCAAACTTCAGGAAGGCAGCCCTTGCCCTTTGTGCGGGTCTTTGACCCATCCCTTTGTCACGGAAGGACTTCCGGACCTTTCCCAAATCTACGGCCGAATCGATGCGCTTCAAGACCGTATCGTATCCCTTCGAGCCGAACTGACGGATCTGAACCTTCGAAGTGCCCAATTGGAAAAGCAGGCCGAAGCAGCGCAAAATTTGCTTGGAGAATGGCAGGAAGTGTGCCGGCGGGCAGGATTGAGCCTTGCCATGGTCGAACCGAATGTTGTCGCGGAAACCATTCAAGGTCTCGAAGAAGACCTCAGGCATGACAAAGCAGCCCTTCGCTCCAGCCGATGGAAACGATGGCGTTTGCAATGGGTGAAATGGAAACTTCACCGAAGAATGCAAGGATTCTCAGATCGGAAACAGCAACGCCGACAACTCGAAGAAAAGTTTCGAGAAAAACAAGCAGCCACGTCAAAAAACCAGCAGGATCTCCAACGAGTACGGGGCGACCTTCAAGCCGTGAGCAGCGATCTCCAAACGCTTTTAAACAGTTATGGGGAAAGATTCCCTGAAAAAGGAGAGGAAACCCTTCTTTTACAGCGTCGTCAGAGACGTCGCGAAGCCTATGAACGTGCCGTCCACGAACATAAAGATCTCTTGAACCGCAAGCGTTCCTTTCAAACGCAACTGGAATCCTTGGCTTTGGATTTGGCACGGCTGGAAAAGGAGGCGGAGGAGGCGGCTTCCCATGTCGATACCTTGCAATCCATCCTCGCTGCCATGAAAGAGGAACGGGAAGCCATTTATGCAGGCCCTGATGCGACGGCGGAACTCCAGAGCATGGAAGAATCCGTTCACCGGTTGCGCCGCAACGTCGAGGAACTTCAGCAGCAAAGCGAAACCCTGCAACAGTCTCTAGTCTCCACGGCTCAAGAGCTCTCCGCTCTGGCGTCCGAGCTGGAAAGCCAGGACAAAACGTGCAATACGTTGCGAACCGACCTTGAAACAGAGCTTAAAAAAATTGGGTTGGATTCCCTGGAAGCCGCGGCATCCGCCCTCAAGGCTGTGGAAGAAGAGTCCGCCGTGCGACAAAGAGCCTTCGAAGCAAGTCAAAATCTGGCAAGAGCCAGGGGTCTTGTGGATGCGGCTGCGCAGGCGATCTCTGAGGTCTCGAAGGACGACGCAGATGTCGATCTATCGGCCCAAGAAATCGCCGATCGAATTTCTCAATTACAAACATTCAGGGAAAAAGCACAGCGAGATTTGCAGGAACTGGAAAGCCGGTTGGATCGCATTCGTCAATCGGTTCAGGAACATCGAGAACTGCTGCAGGCCGTGGAGGACCAAGAACGGCTTGTGGCGCAACTGAGCGCTGAGGCAAAGGCTTTTCGAGATGAAAAGAACGCGGAGGCTCGCGAAAAAATCCGGCGAATCATGCTGGAGCGGCTCATGGAACAAGCCAACACTCATCTGGAACTTCTTAGCGGCCGTTATAGGCTTCGCCCTTTGCAAAACAACGGTTTTGGTTTGGCTGTTGAAGACCTTATGCAGCAGAGAAACCAACGTTCTCTGCGCACGCTTTCCGGCGGAGAAACCTTTGTGGTGAGCTTGAGCTTGGCCCTGGGCTTGTCAGACCTTGCAGCCCATCATCGAAGGATCGAATCCTTGTTTCTGGACGAAGGGTTCGGGGCTCTGGATGAAGAAAGCCTCTATAGAGTTATCACAGCGCTTCGCAGGCTTCAGGCCAACGGCAAGATGGTGGGTGTCATTTCCCACGTGAAAAGGTTGGCCGAAGAGATTGAAACGCAAATTCGTGTGGAACAGGAACCGGGAGGAAGGTCCCGCATTATGGTTGTGCCTTGAGATTCGTTTTGCGGACGGAACATTCTTCCATCTGCTTCATTTTCTCTTCGAGTTCCGTCATGGTTCGAAACACCCATGTGCTGGGATCCGAAAAACAGTACACGGCCAAGGGGCACATGCTGCAATCTTCACGGCGATCATGTAAGGCGGTTTGAGAAATCGATGTCATGTGTCACCTGTGCGTTTTCACGAAGATTTGGTCTCGGCACATCGCTTGAGATAGTCCGCCCATTCCACCGGCAGTAGATATTTCTTCTTGGAATTACAGTCCTTGCAACAGGGAACCACGTTGCCTTTGGTGCTGCGACCGCCGCGCACCAAGGGCACCACATGGTCCATGGTCAACTCCTTTGACGAAACCGTCTTGCCGCAATAATGGCAACGCCCTTTGGCGAGCTGGCGTTGCCACCACTGTGTTTTTCTGAGTGCTCGAGCCTTTTCCTTTTCGCGCCGAATCTGTTCCGGCGAAACCGTCACTGTGAAAGGCTCGAGAAATCGGTCAAGATCCATCCTAAGATTGCCCCAACATGCCTTTCTTCAGAGCGTCTGAGGCAGGCTTTTCACCGAGGAAAATGCCCCAGAGAGCCCGCATGAAATCGGCACCCGGCACAACGCCCTTTTCCTGTCCCTTGATCAAGACATGCGTTCCCACGCCGGGTTCGTACAGCAGCCGAATCTCTTCACCTTTCTGCAACGGCTCGGTGAAATAGCCCATAAAGGTGTCTATTCGGCTCTTGAGTGCTGCATCGGGATTGGGAGCCGTCTTTTCAAAGCCTTCCTTCCAGGTTTCTCCCAGTTTGGCGGCATCCACATTCTTGTACACGAAATGCATAATGATACCCTTGGGTTCGTCCGCCTGAATGACGGCTTTGGCATCCGAGGATTTCTGTCTCAGGTACAAAGCTCCGTAGTAAACGTCCACGACCAGTTTTTGACGCAAACCGAACCCGTTGAGAAAACAGGTCGTTTGGCCGATGGTGATTTGATTCGGAAAGCTCGGCACATCCGCAGCACTCAACGTGGCCGCCCCCAACAGCACGCACAAGAACCCCACAAGACCATGAACTTTTCGCCCCCTCCGAACCTGACCCATTCTGTCACCCTCCTTTTTCTTTCCTTGATCCTTCGGGGCCGCTTTTTCGCGACCCCTCGTCCGTGCCAACAACCCCTCGACACCCGTGGGTTTCGGAAAAAACACATTGCAGGATCGCGAACCTTTCAGCTTTGCGGCATTTGCAGCACCACGTAAAAGGTTCGTTCACCCCGTTTGATCAAAAGGAGCAAACTGCTCTTTTTTTCGACGCCTCTGATGGCCTGGTTGTAGTCCCTGAGATTCTGGATCTTTTTGCGGTTCACTTCCTTGATGAGATCTCCCGGCCGAAGTCTGGCTTCAGCCGCAGGACTGTCCGGTTCCACTTCCGTAATGATGACACCCCGCTCCGAAGCGTCCCACCCGAAACGTTCGGCAAGTTCCTTGGTCATGTTCTGGACCGTGAGACCCCACACGTTTTCCACACTTTCAGGTTGTGCCGCAGCCGTTTCTTCATCGGGCATGGTCCCCAGGCTGATGGTCAAAACCTTCTTGGATCCATCACGAAGCAGGCCTATTTTCACGTTGGAATTGGGAGGTGTCGCCGCGACGCGTCGAGAAAGTTCATGGGCGTCCAGCACTTCTTCGCCGTTGAATTCCTGAATGATATCACCCACCTGAAGTCCACCCTTTTCGGCAGGACTGTCTTTGACCACATCGGAAACCAGAACCCCTTTGGCCTCTTTAAGATTGAAGGATTCCGCTATTTCCGGCGTCACATCCTGAATCATGATTCCCAACCATCCACGTATCACCTTACCCGTTCGCAGCTGGGGTAAAAGGTCCTTAGCCACATTGATGGGAATGGCAAAACCGATCCCCTGCCCTCGAGCCACAATGGCCGTGTTGATACCCACCACTTCTCCGTGCATGTTAAAAAGGGGTCCTCCGGAATTCCCCGGATTGATGGCGGCATCCGTTTGAAGAAAATCATCATAGGGCCCCGCGCCGATGATTCGGCCCTTGGCGCTGATAATGCCAACCGTGACCGTATGGCCCAATCCAAAGGGATTTCCCACGGCCATGACCCAGTCCCCGACACGCAAGGCAGAAGAGTCCCCCAAAACGGCGGGCTTGGGAAAATTCTTGTCGGGTTCCGTCTGAATAAGAGCCAGATCGGTCTTCGGATCCCGGCCCACGACCTTGGCGGCATATTCTTTGCCGTTTTGCAGCTTGATCCGGATTTCCGTCGCCTTTTCCACCACGTGGTTGTTGGTCAAAATGAGCCCTGAAGCGTCGATGACCACACCGGATCCCAGGGAATTGGTCTTCATGGAGCCTTTGGGCATGTCTCCGAAAAACCGCTTAAAGAACTCATCACCAAAAAATTCACGAAAAGGAGAATTAGGTTCCATAAACGGTTGCAAAGGATGCCCCTTGATCACCTGAGTGGTGGAAATATTGACCACCGAGTCCTTGACTTTGTCCGCCAAGTCCGCAAAAGAAGGTGGAAGGTTCGAGCCGAAAAGGCTCGTGGCGGCGAAGGCTCCCTGAAGGAATCCCGCCGATGTGAGCATCACAACGGGAGTCAGAACTGCAATCATCCACGAAAAAACCATGAGACGCCTTGTTTTATGAAACATGCTGCAAGCTCCTTTCTTTCGAGCAGAATTTCCTGCACCCACATCTTTTCAGCCGTGCCCAAAATTTGGTATACACCATAAACCAAGCCCAAGAAAAATCAAGAACGAGGCACGGCAAGGAGGTAACAAAACCCCGATGCAATCGATGACGTTGGTTGACGCATGTCGCTACAGCACCCAGATTTTGCAAAGGAATCCCGAACTGGCGGCCATTTATCGAGACGCCGTTCGTCGCTACGGGGAAGGCGAGCTTTTGCTCTCTTTAATGAACCTTATCGCTCAGGCCTATGAAGATGGAAAACTGGAAGAAGATGTTTTCAAAAACCCGCATAGTCTTTTAAGTTTCTGTTGCGGGGCTTGGATTCAATTCCTTCTTGTGGAAGTGGCCGGCATCAAAAAAGCCGATCTCCATGCTGTAGCTCGAAAAATCTTTAAGGAAACCCACAGCAACCGCTCCCTCCATTGAATCAGTCCCCCAGGTCCAAGGCGGCGTCCAGGGATCCGTATTTATCCACAATGACGGTTCCGGGCTGAAAACAGCCGAAGAGCCGCCGAGCATCTTCAAAACCGCCCAAGAGCACCTGAAACGACGCCCATTGGGGAAGGTCTTTCCGAAACTGCCCTTCCAGACGCCTCACCTCGATCCAGGACGGAATCTTTCCCAAAAGCGGCAATAAAGCCTGTTGATCCCCGGCTGTCACCTTCACCCACATGGCCACAGGGCTTTCCCAGGGAGGATTTTCAGCCCACTGCACATCCAGCAGCTTGTGAGGGGGCAACCCGTGGCGTTCCGTCACATCGCTGCACCGGGCCCGATGAAAGGTGATCCCTCGTTCACTAAGCGTCGCCAGCACATGACTTTCTCCTGGATACGGATGACAACAGCCTGCAAACTTGTGCACCGCAGGATCTAAACCACTGACTTTCAGCACCTTCCGTTCATGACCCTGGTCTTCTTCTGCACGAAGCCTAAGTTTTCCCATGTTCTTTTTAGGAACATCCTGTAGGTAATAAAGAAAGGCCTTGGGGGAAATAAGATCCTGGCCGATCATGACAAAAAGATCTTCCAGTGATTTGACATTGAGCACTTCCAAAATAAGGGGCACTTCCTCACGTTCCAGGGTCTCTTGCGGCAATCCATGTTGTGCCAGTTCCTGCATCAAAAGATCTTTTCCGACGTCATGAGCACAGAGTCGACGGCGTCGTGCCATTTCTTTTGCAATGGCATTGCGAGCCTTTGGAGTCATACACAGGCGTTCCAAATCGGGATCAAAGCGTACCGGTGTTTCCGACTTGATCACCCGTACTGTGTCTCCGTCTTTGAGCCGATGGGTCGGTGGAACCCGCCTCCCTCCAATGACGGCTCCGATACAGTGATTGCCTAAATCCGAGTGAATCTTGAAAGCAAAGTCCAGAACGATACTTCCCACAGGGAACGTATGAGCGTCACCGTGCGGTGTGTAAACTGTCACTTCCTCGGCTTCCGACAATTGAATCAAGGTACGGCGCTGAGGCGGCGGACCTCCGTATTCGCCCACACTTCGCAAGAACTCGCTCACTTCCTTGAGGTAGGCTTCCGTAATCCTTTCTGGATGGTTCCATTGGCTCAAGACCCCATGGGTAGCCCATTCGTCCATCGAGGCCGTACGCACCTTGACCAGGTAATTTTCCCCTTTGTGGTGAATCCGCGTATGCAGACTCATATAGCCGTTATTCTTTGGATTCGCAATAAAATCCCGTAGGCTTCTCGGTATGGGAGTTACAGTGGAATTTACCACACCCAAAGCACAATAACAGGCATCCACATCGTTGGCAGTCAGCACCACCGTAAAGTCCACACGGTTTTCCGCGTTGGCCAATCTCAGGGTTCCTTTCGCCGCATCATAATAGGTACCCAAGCCTTTGACTCGACTGCGAATGACGACGTCCATGTTTCGACGCGCAAAGGCTTCCCGCAGGCGTTCGGTAATTTCCGTCACACCGGCATGGGCATAGAGCGAACGAAGGGTGTTAAGAATTTTTTTGCTTTTTTTCGGATACAGATAAGAAAGGGAAAGATGGTAGAGTTCGCGTTTGAGTGGAAAAATGTTGAGTTTAGCGGCCAGGGGCGCGTATATTTCCACGGTTTCCTGAGCGATGCGTTGTTGTTTTGGCTTGGGAAGATAGTGCAGAGTGCGCAGGTTATGCAACCGATCCGCAAGTTTGATGACTAATACCCCCAAGCGCTGGCTGGCGGTCTGCAGAATCTTGCTGTGGGTCAAGTCCTTGAGGACCGCACGGTCCTGGTGGAGCCTGGTCATTTTGGTGCAGCCTTCCACCAGGTCGGCCACCACGGTTCCAAAGGCACTTTCAATAACTTCATAGTCAATGCGTGGAACGTCTTCAATCACATCGTGAAGAATGGCCGCGGCCAGCATTTCCGGGTCTCGAATTCCCATCTCCTTGGCCAAAATGTAAGCCACCGCACAGGGATGGCTGATGTAAGGCGCCCCGGATTTTCGTATCTGCCCTTCATGCAAATCCTGCGCGTAGTCCAAGGCACGGTAAAACAACGCATTGCCTGGTTGCTGCGGCGGCAGAAGTTCTTCCATGCGCAGCCGGTACACGCTCAAATCAAATTGTCCAGGTTCTTCCGAGAGCAGTTGCTGAAACAAAGTCCATCCCCTTTGTGATCATTCAGCGGCTGCCTCATCAAGGTTGCCGTGGTTTCAAATATACTCGATCTTTTGCGACACGCACAGTTGGAAACGGAAAAAGAAACCCATCAAAGGCGTTCGTGCCTGCCGCCTTGTTTGGGCCTTGACTTGGAGGAAACATTCCATTAGGTTTTCGGCACTGCGTTGGGGGATCGTCTAGCGGCAGGACGGCGGACTCTGGATCCGCTAGCCTAGGTTCGAATCCTAGTCCCCCAGCCATTTTTTTTGGTCCCATCGTCTAGTGGCCTAGGATACTGGCCTCTCACGCCAGAGACACGGGTTCGAATCCCGTTGGGACTACCACAAATCCTGCCCGGAATCCTTATACCAAGACATCCTGAAAAGTCCCTCGACGTAAAACGTCGCCCAAATCTCTGGCATGTACCTGGAGACGCTTTAAAACCAAGGGACCTTCGTCGACGTCCACCACGAGATCTTCCTGAAGCAGGGAACCGACGGCTTCCCAATCCGAAGCATCAAAAGCTTGAAGCAGGCTCAGGATGTCACGAGCTGTCAGGGGTTCATAAGTGGAAGCCCCGTCGGTCCATCCCCGAAGAAAGCCGCGAACAACGGGCTCAAGCCATTGGGCTGAAGCCCACACCAGATCTTCGGTACCTCGGTGGCGATCCACACGCATGCGAAAGGTCAACACGAAAAAGAAAGCGGCCAACGCGGAAAAGCGCTCATGAAACAGGGGACCAGACGGCATCAGCACGGCTCGGTTTCGAGCGGAAATAAGGCGTACGGAGAGTCCCCGGTCATCCACGGCAACCACGAAATCACCTGCTGCATGGTGCCAGGGATAAATCTGAAAAAAATCTTTTCGGTCAAGAGCCAGGGTCAGAAGGTACGAGGCCTGTTCCATGAGCTCAGCCGTCTGGGTTGAAGAAAGAACTGTTCCCGAAGAAGATTCGTCCCAGACTCGAATGGTTGCAGCCGTTCCATCGTCTCCTTTTTCCATGTGCCACTCGTAAAACCCTTCAAACCACGTGGCCAGAAAAAACCCAAAAGGCCATATTGCCGCCTGGTCATCGTGCCACACCCCTTGCCCCACATAGAGGCATCGAGGCACATATGGCGCAACGGGTGTGTTCGCCAACCATTGCAAGGTTTTCCATTCTCGTTCGAGAGCCTTCTGCCTTTGAGGATGCATGGCCGAATTCATCACGAACGCATAGATTTGATCATTCGCCTGCACCTCGATTTTGGCCACATGATACAAGGCTCCATGCTTGACGCTGTCAATACGGACTCGGGAAATTCCCTTGGAAGTCCAACTCGTTCCCGTAAGGGTTTCCAGGCTTTCACAAAGAGGTTTCCAGCCGTTCTTCTGTAAAGCCTCTCGAAGCGCCTCAAAGTACTGTGTGTAATTCATGGACGGTGCATCAGAGGTCAAACCTGTGGGAAGCGGACACTTAAGCGCCTCTGAGTCAGCAGGGATTCCATTGATGCAAAAGATGACCGTCGAAGTCGCCCCTGTCATGAGGGCTCCTCGGAAGGCGGTTTGGTGGGCTCTTCTTTTTCTGAACCCACCGCCGGACATGGAGCAGGCTTAAAGGGAAAAGCGCTGGTTTTCTCGGTGAGCACTTTTGTGGCATCCAGCCACCAGTCGGCAAACCCGCATCCCAGTCAATGCCTCGAGCGACTCAGGCACCCCTGTAAAGCCTCTTCCAGCTCCTGAACACGTCGGCGCAAAAAGTCGAGTTCTTCTTCCAAAATACGAATGGTTTCCTGATACCGCGACTCCATGTCTTTGTCTTTCATGAGCCGTTCCTTAAAAGGAAAGACACCTTTTGTCAGGTCAAACCGTGCTCTTCAAAAAGCTTTTGAAGGAAACGGGCCTCCTTGCCCTTTTGCTCGCAGGGATCATCGCCGTTCCGGCTGACTTCCTCCACATGAAACACACAGTCCATCAGGATTTCATAAGGCGTCACCGTGGTGTGACTCCTCAAGAAACCGTTCCCATTGGGCTGATATACATGAAGAAAAAGACTTTTGCGCTGTCGCATTGCTTCCTGAAGTTTAGCTTGAAAGCAGTCCCGATCCATGTCCGTATAGATCCGAATGCAGCATTTTGTGCGCTTGAAAATGATATAGACGCGGCTCATCACAGAAACTTCCATTAGCACTCCCTCACGAAACCGGACATATTCGGCCCCAACCTTCCTCGGTGTAAGAGGCTTCCTCGCTAGCATGCGTTATTTTTTTTGGCAACCATTAATCGGTCGCGCAGCTGGCTCCATACCGATCGGTCCGCAAAACTTCCCGAAACGTTCTCTTCAAGTTCCAGGAAGAGCTTCCATGGAGCGGCAAAAGTGAACACATGGTCCCCCATGGTTTTGCATACATGGAGGCGAGCGGAAAGATCCATCTGCCCAATGACACCCCGGGGCTTTTCCCTTTGTCCTTCGCTGTAAGCATAAATCCCGATGCTTTGGCAACCCGCCGCAAAGGGAACGATCACATTCTCATTGCCTTCCCGACCATAATTGGTGAGGACCACCAGGGCTGCCAATTGATGCGGTTCAACCCAAAACACCACCACCTGAGGCGGGTTTTGTGTGGCATCCACGGCCTTAAGGGGTTGAAAGACCACGTAGCGTGACGGAATATCCATGATGGGAAGATCTTGTATGAAACGTTCCACCAGGTGAGGGTCCTTGAGGTAACCTTCGCCGTCTCGAAAATCTTCGACAAAGGATCCACCTTCGGAAGCTTCCATTTTTTCACAAAGGGCGCGTCCCTGATCCCAATGCCTGTTTCCGATGGACAAGAAATAGTGAAAACATGCCTCGCCGCCCGGAAAGACCTTATATTGGTTGCCAAAACCCAAACCAACACCGCCGCCCCAGCAACCGTAGGATTCTCGATCGAACACGGCCGGTTTTCCTCGGGAAGCTCCCGCGAGCATCCACATGACACAACCCCATTTGCCCGGACGAAACATGGAAGCCCCTTCCGGTTTTTCTTCGGTCCAAAGAACAGACACAGGTTCATGCCTCATGGCTAAAGCCTCCGCCACCTTGCTTTTCATGGGTCCCTCCTCCACTCTGATTCATGTCATTTAGTGGTCCTTCATAAAAATCCCTGAAAAAACAGGCTTTGCTCACTCAGCACTGACGCATCTCAGCCTATTTTTCCTAAACTTTACAGGAACACCATCCTTTGGCACTATTTAACCCGTGAAAGCTTGACAATTGGAAATCCCCATCGATCGGACCGAGGGCATGGATCCTCATTGCACGCAACCGAAAGCGGACATCTTTGGACGGTTACCTGTCTTTTCAAGAGCTCAAAGTTCATGAAGTTTCCGGACGCGACTATGTGATTGAGTGGCGCACAGGGCGATCCGGCCTTACACTTATGGCCCTTCACGGCGGCGGCATTGAACCGGGAACTTCCGAAGTGGCTCGAGCCGTCTCCAAGGGTGTCCATGCTTTCTATCATTTCGACGGGCTCAAAAGAAAGAACAACGGCGTGCTTCACATTACGAGTTCACGATTTGACGAACCTGTGGCCTTGTCCCTTGCCGCCCAATCCTGGAAAGTGATCACCGTGCACGGGTGCACCAATGGAGGGGCTGATCTTTTTGTGGGCGGGCTGGACATTGAACTTCGATCCCGGTGCCGAGAAGTGCTGTACCAGGCAGGATTTTCCATAGGAAATCATCCTGTTTTTCAAGGGTTGCAGCCGGAAAACATGTGCAATCGAGGCCGAGCCGGTTGCGGGCTGCAGTTGGAGTTGTCATTGAATCTGCGCCGTCGGCTTTTTGTGAGCCTCAACCGATGGGGACGTCGATACCCAACACCGATCTTTCATGACCTGGTGCATGCTTTGCGCCAAGTGCTCGCCATGGAGACCGTTCCTCGAGGCTTTTGAACACCAAAAGCCACCATGCCTTGTGGAGTTGCTGAAAAGTGAAAATCCTTCATTATTGCCAGCATGTTTTGGGCATCGGGCATTTTTTGCGAAGCATGGAAATAGCCTCAGCCTTTTTCGAGCATGAAGTGTTTTTCGTTGAGGGAGGCCAGCCACTTCCAGGTTTTGAAGCACCCCCGCATGTCCATCGTCTGGCTCTTCCCGCTCTGATGATGGATCCCGAATTCCGACACTTGGAAACCCAAGAAGGCGATGTCCGTCACACTCAAGAAGAGAGAAAAAAAAGGCTGTTGGAAATCTACCAAACCGTTCGGCCTGACGTGGTGCTCATTGAACTTTTTCCTTTTGGACGCAAGCGGTTCCAGTTTGAACTGATTCCGCTTCTTGAAGCCAACCGCACAGCACCACATTCGGCTTTCGTGGTCTGCAGTCTGCGAGACATTTTGGTGGAAAAGGCTGATCCGGACGCTTATGAAGAAAATGTTGTCCGCCGGGTCAACCGGTATTTTCATCTGATCTTGGTTCACGCTGATCCCACATGCGTCCGATTGGATGAGACCTTCAGCCGTGTTCACCTCATTGAGCCACCTATGGTGTATACGGGTTACGTAACCCGCACGGGCCCGAATCCTCCACCGCCGCGTTTAAACCATCGAATTGTTTTGAGCACCGGTGGCGGAAGGGTCGGGATTGATCTTATTCAGGCGGTCTGTCATGCCTTTTCCTATATTTTCAGGGATGACCTTCGCCTCGAGATCTATGAAGGTCCATTTATGACCCCCGAGGACAAACATCATCTTCAGGCTCTGACCAGCAAGGATTTCCGCATTGCCTGGAAGCCTTTTACACCTCATTTTCTGAAGGAATTGTTTCAGGCCGGGCTTTCCATCAGCATGGCCGGCTATAACACCTGCATGGATGTTCTCTCTTCCGGGGTCAAAGCTCTCGTGTATCCTTTTCCACAAAATCGAGAACAAGCCCTTCGAGCCGAACGGTTGGCGTCTCGAGGAGCTCTCAGGGTCCTTCGGTCCTTGGATGCAAAGAATCTGGCCGTGGAGATTCAGGCCGCGCTGGATGCTCCGCCCCCCAACCCCTTGGTTCTCAAAACCGACGGAGCGCAAGAATCCGTTCGAGCCATTGAAAAGCTCATCTTGAAGGCTTAAAGAAGGAAGGAAGCCTTCTCCGGTAATAACTTCCGGTTCCGTGACGTGAGATCTAACCCATGGCGAAACGTATCGACAGACAGATCGTTCTTCCCTGGTCTCAGGTGCTTCGCATTTCCTTCAATGCTCTTCGAGCCCGTCTGTTTCGGTCCCTGATCACTACGTTCACTTTGGTTCTGGCCGTGGCTTTTCTTACTTACACCTTCGCCGTTTATGTCCTGCTGGAAGGGCTTTGGCCGGCAGCGAGTGCGGCTCTTCAAGACAAGATTCTTGCCGCCGGCTTTCTGCCCATCGATGGCCATTTCGGCAGCAATGCTAAAGACAGATGGCTCGTCGTGCTTTCCCTTTTGGTCTGCACCGTAGGAATCGTCAACGCTCAACTTATGGCCGTCACCGAACGTTTTCGTGAAATCGGTACCTTGAAGTGTCTGGGGGCCCTGGACAGTTTCGTGATCAAACTTTTCGTTCTCGAAGCGGCTTATCAGGGAATTCTAGGAGGCTGCCTGGGAAGTCTTTTGGGACTGATCACGGCTGTGATCACCCTCGCCGTACGCTTCGGCACGGTCGTCTTTGTCCATCTGCCGGTGGTTTCCCTGGCTACCCTTCTTTTAAAATCTTCAGCGCTTGCGGTGGCTCTCAGCCTGATCGGTGTCATGTACCCGGCGTGGGTGGCGGCGCGCATGGAACCGGCTATCGCCTTGAGATCGGAGCCTTAGTTTCTATGAACGGGAACGGCACACACAATGTGGTTCGTTTGGTGGACGTGGTGAAGGTGTTTCGCATGGGTCAGGAAGAAGTCCATGCCCTTCGGGGCATTTCCCTGGAAATCAAAGCGGGAGAATACATGTCCATCATGGGGCCGTCGGGATCCGGCAAATCCACTTTGTTCAACATGATCGGCGCTTTGGATAAACCCACCTCCGGGCGCGTCTTTATCGACGAGGTGGACGTGGCGCAGCTGGATGCCTATGAGCTGGCATGGCTTCGATGTCGCAAAATCGGCTACATTTTTCAAACCTTTAATCTCATTCAAGTGATGACGGCCATCGAGAATGTGACTTTACCCATGATCTTTGCCGGCATGGGCCGAGACGAATACATGGACAAAGGCATGGAACTGCTGAAACTGGTAGGTCTGGCCGAAAGGTATCAGCACAAGCCCAGCGAACTTTCCGGAGGTCAGCAACAAAGGGTGGCCATCGCCAGAGCTCTTGCCAATGATCCAGCCATCATTTTGGCCGATGAACCCACAGGAAACCTGGACCTCACTACCGGCGAAGAAATCATCGGACTGCTCAAGGAACTGTCCCAAGAACGAGGGGTGACCATTATTTCGGCAACCCATGACCTCAAGATGATCAATGTGTCTGATCGCGTCGTGTGGATTCGAGACGGTCGCATCGATCGCATCGAAGATCGCGAAAGACTTCAGATTTCCATAGGCCAGGTTTTGTGATGGATCGTCTCATGGGCCACGTGTCGTCACCGGTCTGCCGTGTTTCCAATCAGGGCTCTGCTCGCGTCACGGATCTTTTTCCAGGAACATGTTGGAGAAGGCATATCTGCCCGAGAGAGCCGGGGGCCCGCTTGCACAAACGGCGGACCAATGGGCCGCGCTTTGTAGATAACCAATCCTTTATCTCATTGTTGGGCAAGCTCGCGGAAAGATGTTCAACAGTGTGGAAAGGTGCGGCTTTTCCCGGGACCACAGGGGTCCGATCCGCTTCTCATGCAGGCGAGACGCCGATGTCTGCAGGGATTCAATCGTTTGCGAAAATGCTCCCCGGCGAAACATTCTGGGTAAGTCTTCTTGTGATCTTATGTCTTTTCGGCGCCCTACGGAGCCAAGCCCATGCATCGGCTTCCCAGGCCATGGGGCCACATCTCCAAGCGCTGATCCAAGCCGAAGATCGATCCACCGGCACACCTGGCTGTGACGCCGCCGCCGACTATATTGCCCAGACCTTTCAGCGGTTGGGACTGAAAAACGTGGGACGTCAGGGTTTCTTTGTCCCTGTGCCCGTCTTGGATGAGGGGCACATCACGGTGGGTTCGGCACGTTTTCCGCTTTATCCTTGGGCTCCCAATATGGCCATGATGTCTCAAACCCCTCCCGAGGGACTGGAAGGACCGTTGGTGGACGTCCACGACGGGGCTTTAACTCGGTTCAACGGGCTTAACATCGAAAACGCTCTTGTTTTGATGGATGTTGCTTCCGGCGACAACTGGTGGCTGGCGGCTCAGCTGGGAGCCAAGGCCGTAATCTTTCTTGGGCACGATGAGGATACACGTGACCAGTTTGTGAGAAAAAACATTCCGACACCCTTGGATTTTCCACGTTTTTACGCTCCTTCAAAAGTGGGGGCGGCGTTACGTCAAGCCGCCGCGCAAGGTGCTCGGGCACGAGTGTCGGTTCGCAGCCATTGGGAAAACCGTATGGTTTTCAATGTTTACGGCGTGGTTCCTGGATCTTCACCTCAGCTTTCCAAAGAATTGGTCATCATCGAAGCATCCTACGATGCCGCATCCTCTGTGGTGGGTTTGGCCCCTGGAGCGGATCAAGCGGTTTCGGCGGCCATGTTGCTGCAATTGGCCGAATTCTTGGCATCGCATCCACCGGAACGCACCGTCCTTCTTGCAGCCGTCTCCGGCCACGGTCAAGGGCTTCTGGGCACGCGCCATTTTGTCTGGACATTGGAAGGCCCTCGTAGAAATCTTCGCACTGAACAAAAATTCCTCGAAAATAAAAGAGAACGCCTCAAACACCTTCACACGCTTCTCACACGCCCCGAGCCTTTCAAGGCGGAAACCGATCAGCCGCTTTCTCAAGACCAGATCTGGTCCTATGTGGTGGGATGGGCCAAGGATGAAGCGGATCTTTTGACGCAAGAAGCTCGCGGGAAGCAGGAACTCATGGCCCTGGCGCTCAAGTTTCGTCGTTTAAGCTGGAAAGAGGCGAATGATCCGCTCAGAGAGGAAGAGCGCTTCCTGGCCATGAAACTGATTGAACGGGGTCTCGAGAATCTCAAAAGTGAGCTGGCTGAGATAGATGCACGATTAAAGGCCGTGAAGTCCTGGATCGCGCTTCGTAACGTGGTGGAGGAATACGATCGAGTGCTTCATTTGGGACTGTCCCTGTCTTCCCGATCACCGCTTGTGACCCTCAGTGAATGGGGTGGCACCTTCCCTTTACGCGAGCAGGTCTATCGTATGGTTCGCAACGTGGCCCTGGCCGAGATCTTTAGGCACGCCGCGGAAGAACTGGCTCAGGAAATCAAGGATTCACCCGTTTTTGCGGAAACCAGCCGACATGGGGGTACCGCGGGTGCCCATGCCGTGGAAAGCCTAAGACCCATGTGCTTGGCATGCGATATTGGAGCCCTTTCCGCATGTCCTTCATTTGCCCTCATCAGCGCTAACAATCACCGCACTTATTGGGAAACCCCCAATGATAGCCCGGAACGGCTGGACATCCATGGTGTGGAACGACTGGGAAAAGTTATTCCTAAGCTTCTGGCCCGAGTCCTTGCCGATCCCAAGCTCAGGGAAAGGTGTCGAGCCGGTTTTGAAGGGCTGGCATCTGTGGAAGGGCGGGCCATGTTTATTCGGCAAGGGGAACTGTTTCCGGATAAGCCGGCTCCAGGAACCCTGGTCTGTGTCCTGCAAGGGAATTCACTTGTGCGGGTCATGACCTTTCAAGACGGGTCTTTCTTCATTCCGGCGGTGGCCAACAAACGTGTGGCTTTTCAAAAACTCATTCTCGAGCCCTACGGGGTCGACCCACAGACCGGCAAAATTCGATGGGCGGCCGACAAGGTGCAAACATCCAAGGACAACTACCGGCTCAACATTAAAGGACGCATCGCCACCACTACCCTCGTCATGTTCCAATGCCGACAAAGTGACATCGTCGGTGTTATGAACCCTCAACGCATGGATTACTTGACAAAAATCACCCTTTTGGACGGAGTCACTGAAGCTCGGCCGCTTCGTTATTGGTACAGCCGTGTGGATGGTCGGGACACCTTTGCCGTTTCCGTTTTTTTAGAACCGGGCAGCCGTTTCAAACTCATTCTTTCCGACACACTTTTGCGCAAGGAACTTTTACTGCTGAACGGCACGGCAGCCAACCCAACAGGATCTGGGTACATCATCGGAGAACCTGCACTCCTTACCAAAACCTTCGGCCGTGTGGCCGACGATCTTATCCATCTGGTCGGGGAACGCCTGGAAAATCTTACCAGGCATGGAATCAGCAACCGCTTCTTGGAAAACCTGTACGAAGAAGCCGTACAGGAGCGCCAACGAGCCCTTCAGGATGAAACCTTCCTGCAGCACAGCCGATCTTGGGAAGGTACGGTCTCGGCCTGGGCCAAATTGAACACGGTTTACAACGAAATCGAAAACACGCAAAGAGATGTTCTTGGGGGCGTTATGTTCTTCATCGCCCTTTTTGTCCCCTTTGCGTACTGCCTGGAACGTTACCTTTTCTGCTTCCGGAATATCTACAAGCAGCTTACAGCCTTCTTTGTGCTCCTTATCGCCACCATTTTGACCATTCGCGCCCTGCATCCGGCCTTTCGCCTGACCTATAATCCCATGGTGGTGATTCTTGCCTTTTTCATCGTGGCCTTAAGCGTCACCGTCGCCTGGATTCTCTTCGTTCGCTTTGAACGGGAAATGGCCGCTTCTTCAGCCTTGCCCGGAACCGCCTCGGCGAAAGACAGTGTCAACAAGTGGCAGGCCTTTGGAGCGGGTTTCGCCATCGGCGCCTCCAACCTTAACCGCAGACGTCTGCGCACCGCTCTCACCTCTGTCACCCTTATCATCCTCACCTTTACCATTATGTCTTTCACGAACGTGAAAAGCCTTACCAAAACCACCATGACTCGAGTCGGTGAGGCCCCTGCTTACTCAGGTGTGCTCGTGCGACATCCTCTTTGGCTTCCCCTGACGTCGATCTCTCTGGAAAGCCTTATAGCCCGCTATGAAAATCGTGCTGTCCTGTGGCCCCGTTCTTGGATCGATCCGGCGCATCCATCTTTGCGAGCCGTGGCTTCTGTGCGTGCCGCCTCGATAAGCGTTCCGGTGGAAGGCGTGCTCGGTGTAGGAGCCAACGCTCCGGAATCTTTCAAGGACATCGTGAGCTCAGGCAGATGGTTTCAGAAAGACGACGTGCGGGCCGTGTTACTTTCCACACATCTTGCCCATAAGTTAGGTCTCGATCCATTCCGCGATCTAGGAACTTCCGTGCACCTTTGGGAAGTGCCTTTCGTCGTTGTAGGCTTCTTTGATTCGAACCGACTGGAAGCCTTTATGGATTTGGATGGATCCCCGGTAAAACCCGCCTACATGGATATCGCTCCTGACCAGGAACTTTCTGAAGCGGAAATTGAAGCGATGGAAGGGGGGGAAACCGTTACGCCGATGATCGAAAAATTTCGTTCGGCATCCAGCGAAGCGACGGTTTTGATTCCTCACAGCACGTGTCTGTCGCTTGGAGGAACACTACGGGCGGTGACCCTTCTCACCCCTGGACCTTCAAAGGCTTTGGAATTGGCTGACGATCTTACGCGTCGTCTCACTTTTCCTTTGTTCGTGGGAGCTGATGTCACCTACTTTCATTCCGCATCAAAAACCTTGCGATATCAAGGAGTCGCCAACCTTCTCGTGCCCATGCTTATTGTTGTTTTCATTTGTCTGAACACCATGATAGGCCATGTGCATGAAAGGAAATCGGAAATCGGTGTCTACACTTCCGTGGGACTAGCACCCAACCATGTGGGTTTTCTCTTTATCGTCGAAGCCCTTTCTCTGGCCGTGCTCTCCACAGTCATCGGCTACATTCTGGCGCAGCTCACAGCATTCTTTCTCGGCAAAACAAGCCTTTTTGCCGAACTCACGTTCAATTATTCCTCTTTGGCCAGCGTGGCCTGCATGGTTTTGGTGTTTTCCGTGGTTCTTCTGGCGTCCCTGTATCCGGCACGTCTGGCGGCCGCTTTGGCCATGCCCGATGTAACCCGCACATGGACGGTCCCTCCGGCTCAGGGGGATCTTCTCGAACTCCGCCTGCCCTTTCTGCTCAAGCCGGAAGAAGAAGCGGGAATCATGGCGTTCTTGACCCGATTCATTCGAGACCATCAGGATGTGGCTCAAGGTCCCTTCATCGTGGACGATGTGAGCCTCACACCGGTGGCTTCCAGCACCGATGGGGCACAGCTTCCCGAACCCGTTTGTCTGTGGTTGTACGCCAATGTGTGGCTGGCTCCCTTTGACTTCGGTGTCAAACAGCGATTGCGTCTGCACTGTTGTCCGTCTTCGGATGATCCCGGGTATATGGAGGTCGCCCTGCACATGATACGGCTTTCCGGAGAACGCACCACATGGCAGAGGGCCAACCGCAATTTTATCAAGGTCATGAGAAAACAGATGCTTCTGTGGCGGCTTCTCGATGCGGAAACCAAGGCCTCCTACGGTCTTCCCATAAAACCTCTCGATGCGGAAGGACTTCAAGACCAGCCGCAAGCCGCTTTTTCAAGCCAAGGATAGACTATGAAAGGAAGAAGACTGCGCTGGGGTGTGGTTGCGTTGGGTCTTTTGTTGTCCGCTCTTCTGTGCGCCTTCACTCCTTACAACAATGTGCGTCTCCAAAACACGCCCCTTGCCGGCGGCCATTTTCCCTTGGCTTCTTTCGCCGTTCTCTTGTTTTTTGCCGTCTTCTACAATCCCTTGGCCCGTAAAATTCACCGAAACATCGTCTTGAGCGCTCATGAATTGCTCCTTCTATGGGCCATGGTCACTGTGGCTACCGGTGTCGCCTACACCGGCCTTTTTCGAACCTTTCTCATCAACATCACCACACCCGGTTGGATGGTTTCCACGGGACACCCCGCCGGCAAAATGCTCATCGAACTTCTCCCGGAAACCCTTTTCCCTCGAGATCCCGAGCTGTTAGGGCTTCTTTACCGAGGTTTGGAAGGCGGACGTCACCTTACTTGGTGGCAAGTCCTGACCCAGATTCCCTGGTCCCAATGGACGGCCCCACTCACCTTGTGGGGAATCTTTGTGGCATGCATTTACGCCGCCTTCCTGGGGCTCTCTGGCCTTTTCAGCCATCAGTGGATCGAAAACGAAAAGATGAACTTTCCCCTGCTGCGTGTTCCCATGGAAATCAGCGAAGAATCGGAACAGGGGGCCCTACGGCCTTACCTGCTGCATAAATTCTTCCTCATAGGCTTTTTCATTCCCGTACTGCTGCACCTCTTCAACGGTTTGCACACGTACTATCCTCAGGTTCCCCACATTCCCGTGTTGTTTCTTGCGCAACCCTACATTCCCGCAGAAGGGCTTCTGTCCGGATTTTCCAAGGTCAAGATTTATCTTTATCCGTCTTTCATCGGTTTTGCGTACCTGACATCCAAACAGGTGTCTTTCAGTTTGTGGTTTTTTTTCCTGCTTGGGGGACTGCTGCCGGGCTTACTGCAACTTGTGGGCTGGAGGCTTCCGTCGGCCGCCTTGGGGACAACTTTTGGTCCGGTACTGGCTCGAGTGGAAGAAATGCAGATGATCGGAGCCTTTGCGGTGTTTTTCTTCTTTATCCTGTGGTTGGCTCGGTTTCATCTCAAGGAGGTTCTGTCCGGTTTTCGAAGGCACCCTCCAAGTGTGGAGGAACCTTCCAAGAGTCTTATCCATCCAAGGAAGGCTCTGATCCTTTTCCTAGTAGGATCTCTCGGAGCGGTGCTCTGGATGGTGTCTTTTGACATGAATCCTCTTCCGGCCATTCTGTTTCTCGGTGTGTGCTTTATGCTACATCTGGTGGCGGCTCGTTTGATTTGTCAAGGCGGTCTTCCCTACTTTACGCTTACGGCTGCTCCGTCCGACGGTTTTCTTTCCATGGTGGCCACCAAAACCATCGCTCCTTTGACCCTGGCCCTAGGATTGGCGGTGCAAAAGCTGACCTTTGTGGATGTGCGGGAATCCTTGTTGCCATCGTTGTTTCACGCCACCAAAACGGCGGAAGGTGGACACACCCAGCGACGGTTTTTCATCGGCGTGCTCGCCGCTCTCGTTTTTGGAGCCGTTGTCTCCTGCGTGGCTATGCTCATCTTGAGCTTTCAATACGGCATTTCCATGCTTCCAGACGATTGGGCGGTGGAAACTAGTCGCCGTGTTCATGAAGGGGCGGCGCAGCTGTTACGTTATCCTGAAGAACCGAAAAGGTGGAGCATGGTGTTTGCCGGCGTGGGAGCCGCTGTGATGGCCTTGTTGGTTTTAGGATACCGGCGGTTTTTATGGTGGCCTCTGCATCCCATTGGGTATCTGACTACCTACAGTTCGGCCCTGCGCATTTTATGGTTCAGTTTTCTTATCGGCTGGCTGTGTAACACCTTGATTCTGCGCTACGGCGGTGTCAAAGCCTTTAAAGAAGTGCGACGCCTGTTTGTGGGTCTTGTGGTGGGGGACACGGTCATGGCCATCGCTTGGCTTATTGTGGGGCTTTTTACGCCTGTCAGCTATCACGTGCTTCCCCTCTAGACCCACGGATCGACACAGGGAGACGTGGCATGATCGAGGACAAAGAACTCAAGGAATATCGGGATCTCCTCTCACCACCGGAACAGTTTCGAGACGGGTTCGGATGGAAATCGGTGATCGGGGCTATCTTTATTGGATTTCTCATGATGCCCGGCTCCATGTATCTGGGCCTGGTGATCGGCACAGGCATCGGTCCTGCGGCTCGCTGGGTGACCGTCATCCTTTTTGCGGAAGTGGCCAAAAGGGCTTACACGCGTCTGAACCAGCAGGAAATTTTCGTGTTGTATTACATGGCCGGAGCCGCCATGGCCTCGCCCTTTTCCGGGCTTTTGTGGAATCAATACCTGGTGCAGTCGGAAGCCGCTCGCATGTTGGGTCTCACCCAGTACATTCCTTCCTGGGTGGCGCCTCAGCCCGGCTCCGAATCCCTCATCGAAAGAACCTTTTTCCATAGAGATTGGCTGGTTCCCATTCTTCTCATGGTGGGCTTTGAACTGATTCAGGCCGTAGACCATTTCGGATTGGGTTACGCCCTGTATCGTTTAACCTCCGATGTGGAAAAACTTCCTTTTCCCATGGCTCCCGTAGGAGCTTTGGGCAACATGGCTCTGGCCGAATCCACGGAAAAAAAAGAAACAGGATGGAAATGGCGCCTGTTTTCCATCGGGGCCATGATAGGTTTGTGTTTCGGAGCCATTTATGTGCTTTTGCCTGCCGCTTCCGGCGTGATCCTCACGGAACCGGTGCGTCTTCTTCCCATTCCCTGGATTGAACTGACCCCTGTGACCGAAGAAATTCTTCCCGCCGTGGCCACCGGCATTCAGTTGGACCTGGGGCTTCTGTTCATCGGCATGGTGTTGCCGTTCTGGGCGGTGGTGGGAGGTGCTGTGGGATTTCTTATCACTCTGGTGGCCAATCCCATTCTTTATCAGCACGGTATCCTGCAAAGGTGGCACAAGGGAATGGGGACGGTGGATACGGTTTTTGCCAATAATTTCGATTTTTACATGAGTTTCGGTATCGGTATCGGGCTGGCCATTGCTTTGGTGGGCTTTGTGCAGGTTTTTCGAGGGCTGCGCTCGGAAAGCATGGCACCTTTTCGAGAACGCATGAAAAGACTTTTTGAACCGCCCAAGGGCCGAGGGGATTTCAGTATCTGGATTGCCATCGCCATCTATGTGGGCAGCACTTTAGTTTACGTGATTTTGTGTTCCTTTCTGGTTCCAGGCTTTCCATGGATCTTTTTGGTGGCTTACGGCTTCATTTACACACCTTTTATCAGTTATGTTTCGGCGCGAATGGAAGGGATTACCGGACAGTTCGTGAGTCTTCCCATGGTGCGGGAAGCGAGTTTTATCGCAGCCTCCAAGTTTTTCGGCTATCATGGTATCGGGATCTGGTATGCGCCGATTCCTTTTCACAATTACGGCAAAGCTACGGTTCGATGGCGCGAAATCGAACTTACGGGAACCAGTTTTCGAAGCATCATTAAAGCGGAAATTCTCGTGTTTCCGGTAGTCATGATCGCCAGCTTGCTGTTTTCCCAATACATCTGGCGCTTGGCTCCCATTCCTTCCAGTCAGTACCCATATGCTCAGGAACTCTGGCATCTGCAGGCGCTCAATACCTTGTTGCTGCAAAGTGCCACCCTGGAGGGGTATTCACCTTTTTTTGAAGCCCTTAAGGGCCAATATGTCTTGTGGGGACTGAGCCTCGGTGTGATTGTCTACTGGGCTCTCAACCTTCTTCACTGGCCGGTCCTTCTTATTTATGGTGTGGTTCGAGGTCTTGGACAATCGACACCTCATGGTATCTTTCTGGAAATCATTGGGGCCCTGCTGGGGCGTTTTTATTTTTCGAAGAAATATGGGCTGGCCTGGCGTCAGTATGCCCCGGTGTTGCTGGCAGGCTTTTCTTGTGGCATGGGCCTCATGGGCATGCTCGCCATGGGCTTCACCCTCATCATGCGCTCCCTGGGAAGCCTGGCCTACTGATGAGCTTGAGGGTTCTCGTCATCTTTGCATGCGACCCAAATCCCGGCCAGGTCAAGACGTGCCTGGCAAAACATTTGGGGCATCAAGCCGCCTGCGACCTCTACGAAAAACTGCTTCGGTTCACCTTAGGCATCGCCTATGATTTTCAAAAGCGTCGGCCGAAAACGCATGTCAATGTTGGGCTCATACCTTCGGACTGCAGGGACTCTCTGACGAATCATCCGACTTTCTCCGGTTATCTTTGAGGACTTTCCAACGCCGTTTTTTATGGAAAATATAACCAATGAGGGTCCGCTCGGCGGAAAGGCCGATAAAGAGTCCAGGAGCTGCTCATGCACATTAGGAAGTTTTCCATACCGGAAATCATCTTCGGGCGTGGCGCCTTGAAATACGCGGGTTTGTGTGCCAAACGCCTTGGTGCGGAAAAGCCCATGGTAGTCAGTGATCCGGGTCTGCGAGAAGCGGGATGGGTGTCGCAATTGTTGGATGTGCTCGCCGCAGAAGGAATGGACTGGTGCTACTTCGAAGACGTTGTCAGTAACCCTCGGGACACTCAGGTGGCCCATGGAGCCCTTTTTTATGCACAACATCAGGCGGATGTGATCATAGCGCTGGGCGGAGGCAGCCCCATGGATGCGGCCAAAGGGATCGCCGTGGTGGTGGGAAACGGCGGAAGCATACACGATTATGAAGGGGCCAATCGCATCCATCGTCCTTTGCCCCCCATGGTTTTTCTTCCTTCAACCGCGGGAAGCGGCTCGGACATTTCCCAGTTCGCCATCATCACGGACACACGCCGTCGGCTCAAAATGACCATTGTCAGTCGAACCCTTGTTCCCAACATTTCCATCATCGATCCCATGGTGCTGACCACCAAACCACGGCATCTCGTTTTGGCGGCCGCCGTGGATGCGCTGGCTCACGCTATTGAATCGTACGTCTCCATCATCGCTTCTCCTTTTACGGAACTCCAATCCTTAAAAGCTATCGAAATGATCAGCACCCATTTGCCCTTAGCCGCGCAGGAACCTTCACTGGAAGTTCTGGAAGCCTTAAGTATCGCCAGTACCGCAGCAGCAATGGCGTTCAGTAATGCCAGCTTGGGAGCGGACCACGCCTTGGCGCATTCTCTTGGAGGCATGTTAGATGTGCTGCACGGAGAGGTGCACTCCGTCCTTTTACCGGCTGTCATGCGCTACAATCTGGAGGCGGCTCTGCCTAAGATGGCTCAAATTGGAAACATTTTGACCGGAAAACACTTTCGCAACAGCCGCAAAGCAGCTCAAGCGGGCATTGAAAGTCTGGAAAATCTCTTTGCGTCTTTGGGCATGAAACATAGGCTTCGCGACTTGGTTTCGGACCCTTCCCATCTGCCACAACTGTGCCGCATGGCGGCCCAGGATGCCTGTTTGCTGACAAATCCGAAACCGGCCACGTGGATGGATCTGCTGAAAATTTGCGAAGAGGTTTGGTGATGAAAGCTCCCCCATCTTTAGAAGACTTGATCGGCATTGAATATTCCAAGCTAGGTTTTTTCCGTGAAGCCCAGGAAAAGATCGCTCAATTGCACGCCTCCACACTGGAACTGGAACGTCGGCGTCAGCAGATTCAAGCCATTTTGGATGGAATTACGGACGTCATGGCGGTTATCACGCCCGAAGGACGTATCACCTCTGTTAATCGCGTTTTTTATGATGTCTTTGGTGGCAGTTCTCCGGTTGGAAAGAAATGCTATAGTGTTTTTCGAGGCTCCGATAAGAAGTGCCAGCCATGTCCGGCAAGCATCGCCTACGAGACCAACCGCGTGTGCCGACAGGAACACATCGTGACCGTGAACAATTCCACGCGTCACTTTGAAATTACGGCTTCCCCTTTGAGGAATCCCCAAGGGCTTCCATGCCATGTTTTGTTACTGAAACGTGATGTGACGTTAGAGCGCGAATACCAGGCAAAACTGAACCACGCCGAAAAAATGAGCGCCGTGGGTTTGCTCGCCGCCGGCGTAGCCCACGAAATCAACAATCCCCTCACGGCCATTCTGGGATTTGTGCAAGCCATACGTAAACGCCTTCCTGAAGTGAGGGATCGGCTGCCTCAAGAATTTCGAGCTATTTTAGAAGAATATACGGAAATCATCATGGATGAATGTGCACGTTGTCAGGAAATTGTACAGGGTCTTTTGAGCTTCAGTCGACCCTACTCGGGCACAATGACCGTCGTAGACTTAAACAAATGCGTTCAGGAAACCATCAAGCTTGTGCGTCATCGATTCCAAGAATTTCCCGAGCTTCAGTTTGAGCTAGAGTTGGAGACGAAACCACTCCGTATTCAGGGCGCTCCATCTCAGATCAAGCAACTCTTACTCAATCTTCTTCTCAACGCTTTGGACGCCCTGCCCGACGGAAAAGGATCTGTGCGTGTGCGCACCTTTGTGCGGGATGGGCACGGAGCGTGCCTTGAAGTTCAAGACACCGGCCGCGGTATTCAAAGGGAAAGCCTGGGAAAAATTTTCACTCCTTTTTTCACCACCAAACCAGTAGGCCGTGGCACCGGTTTGGGGCTTTCCATGTGCTACTCCATCGCGCAAGCTCACAATGCTGCCATTGAAGTGGAAAGCGAACCCCACAAGGGATCCACCTTTCGAGTCGTGTTCGAGAAAATGCCATGAAACCCATGCGTGTCCTCGTCATTGACGACGAAGTGTCCATTCGAAAACTCGTGGAAAAAGAACTGGCGGCTCCTCATCGAAAGATCGTTACGGCGGATTGTGTGGCTGCAGCCAAGAAACGGATCTCCGAGGAATCCTTTGACGTTATCGTCGCGGATATTCGACTCCCTGACGGTGACGGGTTGGAGCTCCTAGGTTTTTTTCGGCAAGTCTTGCCCGATGTGGAGGTGGTTTTCATAACGGGGTACGGTACTGTGGAAGGCGCCCTCAAAGCCATGAAACTGGGCGCTTATGACTATGTCACCAAGCCTTTTGACTTAGAACGGTTGGAAGTAGTCCTGGACAAAGCCTTTGAGCGGGTTTGCCTCAAAAGAGAAAACCGTCGACTTCTTCAAGGACTGAGGGGTGTGGACGCTCCACGCCTTGTCGGTCGTTCATCGGCCGTACGTCACATCACAAGGCTGATCCAAAAAGTGAGCCAACATGATACTTCGGTGCTTATTACCGGAGAATCGGGGACCGGCAAAGAGGTGGTAGCGCGAAACATCCATGCTCTAAGCCCCCGTGCGCAGCGCCCTTTCGTGGTTAAGAATTGTGCTGAACTGCAAAAGGATCTTCTGCGCAGTGAACTTTTTGGTTACGTCAAAGGAGCCTTTACGGGGGCCTTGGAGACACGGGAGGGCCTTGTCAGCCTGGCCGATGGAGGCACTCTGTTTCTTGATGAAATCGGAGAAATGCCCATGGAACTGCAAGGCGCCTTGCTACGCCTCCTGGAAACCAAAAGGTTTCGAAGGGTTGGAGATCAACAGGAACGCTATGTGGATGTCCGATTCCTTTTTGCCACTCATCGGGATCTGAAAAAAGAAGTTGACGCTGGTCGTTTTCATGAGGCCCTCTACCACAGGCTGAACATTTTTCGTATTCACTTACCTCCTTTGAGGGAAAGGATCGAAGATATTCCCTTACTGGTAGAACATTTTTTGGGGATTCTCAGTCGGCCCGGCACTACCTACAAGGTGCCGGATGAAACTTTGGCCTATCTCATGGCCTACGCCTGGCCGGGCAATGTACGGGAACTTCGAAACGTCCTGGAAAGATGTCTGATTCTCAGCGAAGATAAAATCATTCTGCCTGACACCCTTCCACGGGAGCTTGTCCAAAGAGTACCATCAGCCGGAACCACCGACTTCCCATGTCTGCCCCTCCACGAAGTGGAACGCCTTCATATCCAAAACACCTTGGCACGGTTTTGCGGCAACAAAGTCGAAACCGCTCGAGCTCTAGGGATCAGCCGCCGAACCCTCTACAGAAAAATCAAAGCTTATGGCCTGGATGATGTGTCTTGATATCTGGCGATAGGCTCATTCCCTGTGACATCATGACACATTCGGAAGAACGCCGTGGACAAAACAGCACACGACGCTCAGAGTGTGTGAAAAGCCCCTCGGAAACCGTCCTGAAAAATCAACTCATTAATTTTCAAGTCAAAAAAGAAAGCTCAAGATTCAGATCGCCTCGCCCGTGATCCTTTTGAACGATGCCAATCTTGCACGGCTTCGAGACCGAATCCTGGCTCTCCTATTATAACATGTTGTTTTATCTTTGTTTTAGTCGATGGCATTAGTCTTGAAGTGAGTGTGAGAATGCAGCTTCAAGGGGAAGTTGCGTACGAAAACTTCTTAAACAAAGGAGGCGTATCATGGCGGTCAGAGAGCAAGTTTACGGTTTTTACATTCCCACGGTGACCTTGATGGGCATTGGTGCTCACAAAGAAATCGGCAAACAGATTCAAGTACTTGGTGGTAAGAAGCCTTTTCTATGCACCGATAAGGGCATTGTTTCGGCCGGTATTGCGGATCAAATCATTGAGTTGATCAAGAAAGACACCGGACTGGATGTGGTTGTTTTCGATGAAACGGTGCCGAATCCCACAGACAAGAACGTGCATGACGGCCTGAAACTCTTTAAGGATAAAGGCTGTGACCTTATTATCTCCCTTGGCGGGGGAAGTGCCCATGACTGCGCCAAAGGCATTGGTATTCTGGCTACCAACGGGGGTAACATTCGCGACTACGAGGGCATCGACAAATCCAGCAAAGCCATGCCGCCTTTTATTGCAATCAACACCACGGCGGGAACCGCTAGTGAAATGACTCGCTTTTGCATTATCACTAACACCGACACCAAGGTCAAAATGGCCATCGTGGACTGGAGGGTTACACCCAATGTGGCCATCAATGATCCTCTTCTCATGATGGGCATGCCTCCGGCGCTGACGGCCGCCACCGGTATGGACGCACTGACCCATGCCGTGGAAGCCTATGTGTCCACTATTGCCACGCCTGTGACCGATGCCTGCGCTCTTAAGGCCATAGAATTGATTTCTCAGAATTTGCGAGCTGCCGTCGCCAACGGCGCCGATATGGAAGCACGGGACAAAATGGCTTACGCTGAATACCTTGCCGGTATGGCTTTCAACAATGCGAGCCTCGGTCATGTGCATGCCATGGCTCATCAGCTCGGCGGGTTCTACGACTTGCCCCATGGGGTCTGCAACGCGATTCTTTTACCTCACGTGGAACGGTTCAACATGATTGCGAAAATGGACCGTTTTGCCGATATCGCCGTGGCCATGGGTGAAAACATCAGTGGATTGTCCGTACGATGCGCCGCAGAAAAAGCTTTGGATGCGATCGTTACTCTGTCTCGGGATGTGGGCATTCCTCGAGGACTGGCCGAATTGGGAGTCAAGGAAGAAGACATTCCCATCATGGCTCAAAACGCCCAAAAGGATGCCTGCGGCCTGACGAACCCTCGATGCCCGACCTTGAACGATGTGATTGAAATCTACAAAAACGCTCTGTAATAAAAAGCAACTCTGTCAGCTGAAGTTGTTTTCAGAGTGAGTCACTGGCCCTCTGCACCCCACTAGAGCATCTTTCCGCTGCATCTTCGAAACCCGGTCAATCTCTCGAAGATGCAGCGGTGCTCACTGACTTGAAGCTTCAGCGCACTCCTTGACTTCGTTCAGAAAATGTGATTTGTATGCGAAATAAAGGGATTGGGCGAATCTTGGATCTGCGCTGTTCGAGAGAACTATGGTTTCGGCATTGACAGAAAGCCTCTTTGGGAGGACATTTCATGCCGCAGCATCCAAATCAAAATCGACCGTCCCTTATCCTTTATAGTCTACTTACATGTCCCCGTTGCCGACGCGTAAAAGAATTTTTGGAGCAACATGCGGTTCCCTTTAAGCTTTATCTCGTGGATCTTCTTATTGGTGAAGAACGGTCCAAGGTTTTGGCTGAGATTAAGTCCAGAAATCCTGCCGTCACTTTCCCCACTCTTGTGGTGAAGGATGTTGAGGATCGTGTCGTTGTGGGGGACCGGCTCAAGGATATTGAACAGGTTTTGCGCGATTTAAAATGGATTCAGGATAAGTAAAGCTGATGTGAAAGGTTCGTGGAGGGTTTTGCAGGTTTGAATCCCGGAAAGAGGCCAAGAATCCAAAAAAGAAATGAGGAGACGCAGCCATGGATAAAATTCTTCGTGTTGACATGGGAGCTCCCGAAGGGCCCAAAGTTAGTGTGGAACCACTGGGAGAGTATGCGGGTTTGGGTGGTCGAGCCTTGACATCGGCCATTGTATCTAAGGAAGTGCCGCCCACGTGCCATCCCTTGAGCGCTGAAAACAAGTTGGTGATTGCTCCGGGGCTTTTGAGCGGCACCACAGGTGCCATGACGGGACGGATCTCCGTGGGATGTAAGAGTCCTCTTACGGGAACCATTAAGGAGGCTAACGCCGGAGGTCAACCAGCTCAGGTGCTGGCACGTTTGGGATACGCAGCCATTGTCTTGGAAGGCAAACCCAAGGACGACACCCTTTACAAGATCGTGATCAATCCGGATGGAGTCAAGATTCTTCCCGCCAATGAACTGAAGGGGCTCGGCAATTACAAGACTGTGGAAAAGGCCAAGGAAGAGTACGGGGACAAGATCGCCTGTATTTCCATCGGCCAGGCCGGTGAAATGAAGTTGGCCGCCGCTTCTGTGGCCTGCACTGATCCGGAACTTCGCCCGACACGCCATGCGGGCCGTGGTGGTGTAGGAGCCGTCATGGGAGCCAAGGGCGTAAAACTCATCGTCTTGGATGATACAGGCATGAAGATGCGCTCCCCAAAGGATCCCGAGAAATTCAAAGATGCCAACAAGCGCTTTGTGGAAGGTTTACGGCGTCATCCGGTCACGGGCCAAGGGCTTCCGGCCTATGGAACCAACGTTCTGACGAACGTGATCAACGAGGCCGGAGCTTACCCCACATATAATTTTAAGGAAGGGCGTTTTGCCGGAGCCGCCAAGATCAGTGGAGAGACCCAGGCGGAAACGGAAAAGGCTCGAGGCGGCAATCCCACTCATGGTTGTCATCGAGGCTGTGTCATTCGGTGTTCGGGTATCTACGTGGATAAGGACGGAAACTACATCACCAAGCAACCTGAATACGAAACCGTGTGGGCTCACGGCGGCAACTGCGGCATTGACGACTTGGACGCCATTGCCCAATTGGACTTCTTGGACGACGATACGGGTTTGGACACCATTGAAATGGGTGCCACCATCGCAGTGGCTATGGAAGCGGGACTGGCCAAGTTCGGAGACGCTCAAGCCGCCATCGAATTGGTCAAAGAAGTGGCCAAAGGCACACCTCTCGGCCGTATTCTCGGAAGCGGGGCTGCCGTTACGGGAAAGGTCTTCGGCGTGGAGCGCGTCCCGGTTGTCAAGGGTCAGGCCATGCCCGCCTATGACCCCCGAGCTGTCAAGGGCATCGGCGTGACCTACGCCACCAGCACCATGGGGGCGGATCATACGGCAGGCTATGCCGTGGCCACCAATATTCTCAAGGTGGGCGGCAATGTGGATCCTCTTTCTCCACAGGGCCAGGTGGAACTGTCCCGCAATCTTCAGATCGCCACAGCGGCTCTCGACTCCACGGGCATGTGCTTGTTTGTCGCCTTTGCTCTTCTGGACCAGCCCGATACTTTTCAAGCTCTGGTGGACATGATCAACGCGTTCTACGGACTTAACATGACCGCGGATGACGTCACCGCTTTAGGTAAGAAAGTGCTTCAAATGGAACGGGACTTCAACCTGAGGGCAGGCTTCACGTCCAAGGACGATCGCTTGCCGGATTATTTCAAGAAAGAAGCTCTACCGCCGCACAATGTCACTTTTGATGTTCCCGACGAGGAACTGGACAAAGTCTTTAACTGGTAAGGATCCATCATGGACATGGGGCGGTGTCAAACCGCCCCTTTTTTTCGCAAATCCTTTTCTTGCTCCGCCGGGAATGAAACCTCAAAGGCTTTCGGAGAAGGCTCGAAACGACCTTTCCATAGGTATCCTTGGGAAAGGAAAAGAGGTGCAGCCCCTTCATCAGTCTTTCATTCCATTGGCTGTGAAAAAGGTGTCTCTACGAGCTTTACGAAGGGGTCCGAATGACGAGGATCAAGTGTGAGGGATTTCGTCCGCCGCTTTAGCTTTCGGAAGGGTTTTGCCGCCGCTGACCACCTCATGGTCAAAATCGGCTAGAATGTGCCGTACCATGGTTTGAATTTCCCATGGGGCATAGGGTTCCACGATACATCCGTAGACCCCGGCTTCCATGGCTTCTCGAATAAGTCCGCGCGACTCTTGGGCGCACAAAAGAATCACACGGCACGTCTTACACGCCGCTCGCAGGCGCCCATAGATGGTCGCCCCATGCCGACGGACGACTTCGCTGTCCAAAATGACGATCCCGCGGCCTACTTCGGCAAGGCTTTCCATGAGGGCCGAAACGCTTTCGACGCTTTGTGTTGGGGCCCCCACATCAGCCAAGGCTTCGAGCGCGTGCGCACGAACCTCCTCGCGGGAAACCCACAAAAATACTTTTGAGGGTTCCTTTCTGACGGCCATTTTTTCTTTTCACCGCCGCGCTCGCGGGCTTGCACACGCCCGGGCACCGCGAAAGTAAATTCTATGATTCCAGGCGTCGCGCCTTTACATCCGAGCCGTGCAAATCCCTCTCTAGGTTCTGGCTGACGCCTTTTGCAGAAGTTCTTCCTTGAAACGCCCCACAAATTCGTTTCGAAACTCTTCTATGTCCATGGCTTCATCATGCCGCCCCGCAAGGTGCAGGGCCATGCCTTTGTACACCAAAGCTTCCTTGATAGTTCCGCAGCGCCCGACAACTTCATCAAAAGCCGCCACTGCTTCCTCGTAGCGCTCCAGACCCATAAGGGCATAACCCATGGCCATGGACTGAAAGGAATCTCCTTCCTCGTCCTTGCCGCCGCCCAAAAGGTTTTTCAAAACTTCCAAGGAATTCAGAGCCTCCTGAAAGCGACCCATATCGTTGAGACACAAAATCTTGAGACGCAAAGCCTTGGCATCTGAAGGATTGTATCGTAGAGATTTTTCAGCGCAATAGAGCGCTTCGTTCAAACAACCTTTGCCAATCAGGTGCTGAGCCGCCTCCTCACAGGACAGCTCGCGACTTGTCCCCAAAAGATGTTTGATCATTTCTTCATAGCTGGCTTCCAGAAGCCTTCGTCCATGGAGAAAAACAGGCCAACCGTGCCCCGGAAGCACATGGAGAATCTCCTGCTGTAACAAAAGCCGAAAAGTCTGCAGCATGTGGTCCAGACGCCCGCCGCCGTGTTTGTCCGGAGCCGAAAGTCCGTAAGGGAGCACCGCATCACCGCTGAAAAAGCTTCGACTATCCCTGTGGTAAAGGCTTATGCCGTCAAAGGTATGACCAGGAGTGTGGATGATTTCCAAGGAAAAACGCCCGGTGTCGACCACTTCCCCGCCAGAAACCAACCGTACGGGAAAAGCCAGTGGCTCAAGATTTTTCTTGAGCTCTTCGGGCCCGGCTTCATGCATGACGATTTCCATGGAACCTTTTTCACGTATGCCTTTGTAGTTACACAGCTCCAAAACGCCCATGGCGTGATCAAAATGGCCGTGCGTGATAACGACGCGCTTAACCTGAGCCGGATCAAAGCCCAGGTCGAAAAACTGCAGGTAGGCCGTGTAGTCGTTTCCGGGATCGATGACCGTAAGGCCGTCATCTTCAATGACGTAAATGTTGGAAGAAAAATTGTAGCCTTCCAGAAACCAGGTGCTTTGAAAAAGAGGCTCTTCGGTGTCGACCATGTCAGCCAGCCGTGTCCAAGCTTGGGTAGGCTTTTCTAAGTCGTAGGGAGTGCATTGAAGGTTGTCGTGTTCCTTTTCCTGAGGGGTCGCTTGCATGTGAGCATCCTTTCCGTGCACTGATGGCTCCTGATCACGCGGTGACCACTGGCATCGCAACTTACCAGGATTGGGCAGGAGATGCCGACCGGGAGGGAGAGTTGTCGTCGGTCGGCACACGACTCGTCAAGGCATGCCGACCGTCCAGTTTTATTGATTACTCGAAGGGCCTTCCTTGCGCTTCGAAGAGCAAGGAAGACCCTTCCCAGTGCGTTCTACGGCGCCGCATAGGGCAGGAAGTAGCTCAGTTTCATCTTTTCCTTGGGCCACCACTTGGTCCTCTTTTCCTCACCAGGATACACATCCACCTCGTTGATCTTATTGATCACCAGTTCAATGAAATGGAACTCGGTGAGTTCGTACTTGGTGATGACCTCGGGAGGCAGCACCACCGCATAACCGGTTTCTTTGCTGGCTTCCCAGCGAAAGTCTTCGTTGGGCTCCGCCGTCTTTTCCCCTTTGGGATTGTAAACGGCCAAGAGCCTGCCGATCACCTTATCGCCGGGTTTTACCTTGAAGTCATTGTACACGTCATCAGGCAAATACCACCACAGGGCCCGATAGCCCGTCTTCACATAACCCCGGACCAGCATGGGGTCAAATCCGCACACGCTCACTCGGCATTTTTCGGGCATGCTTACCCTCCTCTCACGTCGATAGAAGCGACCGCAGGTCCTTGACCTGATTGTAACAAAAGTCCCAAAAAGCGTTCACCTGATCGTCATCCACCTGCTGGGTCATGTGCAGTCGGCGCACAAAGGGCCCCATGTATTCCTCGATCTCATGAACGAATTCCCACACCAGGAATTCGTCGGAGCCGTCGCCGTCCGCCATGTCCACATAGCTGGCCTTCCAGGTAAGCACCATGGACTTCAGGCGTTCCAGTTCCTGGGCCGCATAAATTCGAGCCTGTTCCAACATCACGTCGTGCATAGGCATCCTACTATTTGGCCTCAAAGGCGTAGCACTTTTTCACCACATTGAAATCCGCCACACACCAATAATGGGGCCAGTGAATCTTCTTGCACCAGCCGATGATATCGGCGGGAGGAAACTTGGATCCCTTGAGAGCCGGTTTGAGATGCAGGCAGTGCCAGCAAATATGGTCACTCTGCTTCTCGGGCACCAGGACGGTGTCGAGAAATTGCCGCGGGGTCAACTCTGCCATGGTCGCACCACTCCTTTCTTTTACCATTCACTCACTTCGCCCTTTTTGATCTTTTCCTGGTATTCCTGCCAGACTTCAGGCGAAAGTTTTTGAATGTCCCACGTAAAACCGCAGGATCCCGCCACACCGGTGGACGGTGGCTGCGGACGCCATCCTCGCACTGGACGGCCGCGGGCGCTGAATTTGACCATATCGGCCTTGCCTAGGTAGATGTGGCGCGGCAAGCAGTTGTAAGGGCGCGTCTTTCCCGGAGTTCCCGGTAGAATCTGCTCATAGCCGTCGTTGGGCTTGTCGGCGTACACGGGCAAAATATCCGGTTTTTCACCGGCCTTCTTTTCCGGCCCTTTGTACATATGACCTTGAATCATGTAGATATAGTAGACGTTTTCACAGCCGGCACACTTGATCTTTCCTTCCCAATTCCAGAAGTAATACGGGTCCAGGTAATTGACCGTATCACAATCCTTGCACCAAATGATGTCACACATCGGCGGCTCCTCCCCTCTAGATGAGGTTCTTCTCGTACCATTCTTCAATCTTGCTCATGGGGTACCCGAGCATTTCGTGGTAAATCTTCACATTGTCGGCCCCCACCGGCCGCCACAGCCAGTTGACACGGCGAGGAGTTTTGCTCATCAAACCGCAGCTGTAGCCGCTCTGGATCAAAAGGTCGCCAAAGACCGGATCATCCAACCACCGAATGGTTCCCCTCTGACGGAAGTGTTCGCATTCGTACACTTCCTTATCATTCATGACGGGCATGGCCAGAAGACCGGCATCGGTCAGGGTCTTCACCACCTGGGAGCGTGTCTTGTCTGCAGCCCATTCTTCCAGAGCTTTGTAGATGGCGATCTGAGCCTGAGGCCGCACACGATCCTGCAACGTCTTATACTGATCCCACAGGTCGTTTCGGCCGATAATGGCGCACAGTTCTTTAAAATCGGGATCGTTAAAAGCACTCACCACCGCATAGCGGGCTTCGTATTTGAGCTGCGGGTTGGGTTCATCGGGATAATCGCTCTTGCCGCACAGAATGATGCCATGGACACACAGTTGCGTATCCCAGTTCCCCCAACGTTGACGGACAATCCCGAAACGGCCGTAAAGCGGGACCGTATAACCAAGGCAGCGCGTCGCCGCCTGGACTTGGGAAAACTCGATCATGGTGCCCAGTCCCGTTTTTCGACGCCAATAAAGGGCCGCCAGAATCGCCACCGTGATCTGGGTTCCGGAATACCAGTCGATACACCAGTTGGAGTGCTTGGTGCAGTGGCCGCCGAAATCTTCATGGAAACCGGTGACACTGGCCAAGCCCGCATGAGCCTGTCCGAGAATGTCGTAGGAGCCTCCGAAAACCTTGGGACCGTAGCCGAAACCACCGCCCCAGACATAGATGAACCGAGGGTTGAGCTCCTGCAGGTAACGGTAGCTCTGTTTCCATCGGTCAAAAGTTCCAGGACGATAGCATTCGGTAAGGCCGTCGGAAAGCTTAACGAGCCGGTAGAAGGCCTCCTTCATTTCCGGCACGTGATAGTCCATGGTGATGTAGTATTCATTGCTGTTAGCATTGGTGAAACCGAGCCCTGTCCCTGTCATGGGACGCGAGTCATGCAGGGGATAAAGATAACACTCGTTAAAAGGTGACGTGTGCCGCATGGGGTCACCCATTCTTGGCATTTCCACCTTGATGCACTCCGCCCCTAGTTCGGCCAGGTTGGCCACCGAATGGGGGGTGAAGATATACATGGTGGTGCTAAGCCATCGAATGCCTTTGAGGGATTCCGGCTTGGTCTTTTCTTGTCCAGGAGAGAAGACCTTTCGGCAATACTCCTCATAGGGCATCTTCATCTCTTCCAGTTCCCCTTGACTCTTGGGCCCTGGCAGATCTTCGATTCGAGTCACTCTCTGATCTTTCATTTTAGACCACTCCTTGTTCCTTGAGTTCCCTCAATTCGCTCTGCCCCAAGCCGATGTACTTCATGAAAACTTCGGCGTTGTCCTTGCCCAGAGGCCGACCGAGCCATTTGACGCGGGCCGGTGTACGCATCTGGTAGGCGTTGGTCGATTCGGCGTACAAGAGGGTCCCGTACTCTTCATCCTCGAGGACATTGACCCACGGCCGATATTTGAAGTGCGGGAACTCGGCCACTTCATCGATGTAAAGCAGAGGACCGGCGGCGATTTCGTATTGCATGAGCTTTTCTTCGGCTTCCACGCGGTTGATGTTCCGAAGCCACATGGTGGTCATGGTGTAGGTCTTGGTAAGGGCTTGTAAGGCGTTGCGGGCGGCCATCTCTTTCAATAGAGGGTCTTCATGAATGAGACGACCGAAGATGGGAAGCTCCCTCTCAATACACATACCAATGCGGTACCACAGACGGTCGGTCTGGCCACCGATCATCATGTAACCGTCTTTACACGGGTTCCAGGCATACTGGTTCAGGTTGGGGTCCCAACCGCCAGTGCGGGCTTTGATGCTCTTGTTGAATCCATACCACGTGATGTCAAAGTCCAATATGTCCATGAGGGCTTCGGCCGCCGTGGTTTCAATGAATTGGCCTTCCCCGCTGAACTCATCGCGCCAGTACAGCGCTGCTAAAGCATTGACCGCCGTCTGTTCTCCGGCCACATAATCGGCAAACCAGACACCCGAACGCGTCGGATCACCGCCCTTGCCGCGCGGTAACAAGTCTTCGGGAAAACCGGTATTATGGATGAACGAACAGGCCGCCTGGCCAAAGGGATCCAACATCCACTGGCCGTATTTGGACACCCGGTCCTTCATAGGCCCCCACTGGCCGTGCTCACCTATCCAACAGTAAATGAGTCTGGGATTGATTTGGGAAAGTTGGCGATAGCCGATGCCCCGTTCATCCATGTATCCAGGAGGGTATTCTTCGATGAGAATATCGGCGTGTTGAGCCAGTTTGGTGTAAAGCTCGCGACCCTTTTCCGTTTCCAAATTGATGGTCACAGAATAGGCGTTGCGCAGCTCATGAATAAAATCCAGTCCACATTTTTGGCCGCTCTTGTCCTCCAGCATGTATTCTTCACGGCCAAAAGGGGTCAGCTTACGCAAAGGATCTCCTTCAGGCGGTTCCACATTGATCACTTCAGCGCCGAGCTCGCCAAGAAGTCCCGCAGCGAACTTGTGGCCCATGCGCCAAAGACCGCAGGACAAAACTCGAACCCCCTGCAAGGCTTCCGGTTTTCCCTTCGCGTATTCAATGCGCAGATTGTCTTCGCACCATTTACCGAATTCTTCCGCCTTTCTTCGGGCATAGACGGCGGCCACTTCCTCCGGAGAAGGAGGCGGCGTGACCGGCCATGGCCGAACATCCGGCCCCATCAATGTCAGGGTATCCTCCCGACTGTTAATCTCCACTTCCCGAAGTTTTTTCGCCATCTTTTGACCTCCTTGAGTTCCGGAACCTTACCACCCCATGAGCTCCGTGGAATCCTTCGGGCTTCTGAACGCTCCCACCGCCTCGACAAGGCCTTTTCTACGTTCCGAAGTCCCGCTGCTTCATGCAGCCCTTTCGCCTTCTCCCACCCCCTTTCCTGACAGACTTTGCCACTCCCTACCGCACAATCATCTTGAATCCTCGGAAACCAGCCCGACACGCCACATGGCAACACGGGCGTTTCTTGGCACGCCTCAGCCGCCTCCTTCGCCAGGGGGAAGCTTGAGGACTCCCTGTGCCACGAGCCTTTGCCCAAGACCGACCGGAACGAGCCCGCCCTTTCTCAGGTCATGCAAAGTATGGATGCTTCGCTGCTATGGAAAAAGAACAACCGTCCGATGTGGAATGAGGAATGGGTGCGCCGCCTCATCGAAAGAAAGGGAAGCATGAGAAAGGATGTCCGCCTGGAAAAACCGGCTTCGAAACCACCTTCCGATGCTACTTCGCCTTGAATGGTATCACCGCCCTTTCCTCTTACAAATTCCGAGCCAAACACCCTCGTTTATGTTGTGCTTCATTTCACGCATTCTCTTTCAAGGTGTTTTTAGATTCTTAGGAAGTTCAAAACCTCTTCGCTTTTCCTGTCGCTCGGTCCTTAAGACCGAAAGGATGCTGGGCTTTAGACTGAAATACGACAGCATACTTTGTTTCTATGATGCATCTTCTTAATAATATGGCATATAGTGAAGATGTTTTAGATCCGACCCAGTGTTCCACACTTTAAACACTGTTTTCGGGCCGAAGTCCGTAGCGTTGAATCTTGCTGTATAGGGTGCTTCGACTCACCTGAAGCTTTCGCGCCGCTTCGTGTTTGTTCCATTGGGTTTGTCGAAGCACCTGAAGAATCAAGCGCTTTTCGTTTTCCATTAGAGACGCGGAGGTAGGAGTCGGGTCGTGGGCATGGAATAAAAACCGGGGCAAGTGTTGGCGCCGAATGGTGTCTTCCTGGGCCAGAATGACGGCATGGCTTACGGCGTTTTCCAGCTGCCGCACGTTTCCCGGCCAATCGTAGTCCATCAAAGCCTGAAGGGCTCCGGAAGAAAAGCTGGTGACGGTCTTTCCTTCCTTGGCACTGTATTTCTTGAGAAAATAATGGCACAAAAGAGGAATGTCCTCTTTGCGTTGCCGCAGGGGAGGCAGATGAATGGAGATGACGTTCAGTCGGTAGTAGAGATCATCTCGAAAACGGCCGCTTTCCACCTCTTCCAGAAGGTTTCGATTCGTAGCTGCCAGAACTCGAACATCCGCCTGCAGGGTCGATTCTCCGCCGACGCGTTCAAAGCGGTGGTCCTGAAGAAACCGCAACAGCAAAACCTGGGTTGCAGGGGCAATATCACCGATTTCATCCAAGAAGAGGGTCCCTCCCTGGGCCCTTTCGATTCGGCCCATTTTACGGCGAATGGCTCCCGTAAAGGCCCCCTTTTCGTGGCCGAATAGTTCGCTTTCCAGCAAGGTAGGAGAATAGGCCGAACAATGGGCGACCACGAAGGGTCCTTTTTTGCGATGGCTTCTCTGATGAATGGCGTGAGCCACCAGTTCTTTTCCCGTGCCGTTTTCCCCTGTGATGAGCACAGTGGCGTCGGAGGCGGCCACAAGATCGATGAGTTCGAAGACTTCAAGCATTTCCTTGCTGCGACCGATAATGCCGTCTCGTCCAACCAACGCAGCTTCGTGAAAGGAAGGGCTGGCGACGGCCGTCTCTTCCACAATGAGGCGGTTTACGGCTCCAAAGCTTAAGGAAAAAAGAGCGTCCATATAGCCGCGCAGATCGTCCGAAAGAGACTGAAGCACACCGGAGATGGCCACATACATGGCGAAATCTTTTCGGGGAACGTCGAAAAGACCAAAACTCACAATATTTCGTGGAGCCGCCCATCTGCACAGAAGACCGTGAATGGCTTCCAAGGCAGAAGCCTTCTCTTCGACACGCTCTGGATCACGTAGTTTATCGAAATGACGGCTCGAACGTTTCGCTTCAAACAGCATGTTTTTTAAATTTTGAAGCTCTTGGGATGAAATGTTTGAGGATTCGGAAAGGACCAAATAATCTTTTCCTGCGGCATCGGGAAGAACAAAAACCAAATCCATGGGTCCCACATCCTGGTGTACGGCTTGAGAGAGCACGCTCAGAAGGGTTTTAAGGGTCGGGGCTCGTGTGGCCTTTGAAACCACCTCTTGCAATCGTATGTAGGTGGGAGCCCTTGTGGTCTTTGTCCTCTCCCCGGCCTTGAAAGCTTCCCCATTGGCTTGACTTATGAACGCCCGCTCCGAAGAGGCCCATTCCATGCCGGCCACATAGAACCCCTCTCCGTCGTGACGCAAAGGCGTCAAGCGTACCAGGGTGGTCCCATTAGGGCTTCCTTCTCCATTAGGGCAAAAGGCGGGAAACGCGTCGGAGTCCATGGATTCCAGCGGACACCTTCGCCCCATGGAACTGCAAGAATCCACAAGCCCTAGAACAGCTTGGTAGCACCTCTTGCCCACGGCCAATGGGGGTCTAAGCCCACGTTTTAAATGAAAGGCTTCGTTGGCATACACAATGATTTTGGATCGGGCTTCCACGACAAAAAAACCATCCCGTAGACCGTCCACGATCCATTGCATCAAGCCAGTCCCCTCTGTTTTTGGGGACTCGTAGGGTGAGGGAAGGTTCCCCCGATGAATCAACCCCACCAACACCATCTTGCCCTTGACCGGCACCTGCTCCAAGACCAGATGCAAGACTTGATTTTCGGAAGGGGAGCGCCCTTGGTAGTATAGAGATTTTCCCGAGGCGCGGCGCAAATCGGCGACCAGCTGCCGTGGTGTTATGGAGCATTGCAGCGCCTTGAAGAGTTTTTCCAAGCTCCAGCGCTGCGATGGAAACCCGTTGCCGATCCCAAGGCTTTGTTTGCACGCTTCGTTCATGTGGACAATGTTGAACTTGGAATCGACAAGGAAAAAACCTTGAAAGGTCTCTCCGGCCATCCTATCCCTCCGGTCCGTGCCGGCCCATGGCCTTTGGGTGCCATATCTCCGTGAGGTATTCCCGGTTCGCAAGAAAACCCTCTATGCAGAAAACCGACACGAGATTTTGCGCTTCCAAGACCGAAATGCCGTAAGGAGCGAGACAGGGATTGGTCGCCACCAACATGGACAAGGAAAACCGCTCGATTGTGTCTATGATGGCACCGGTCGACGGCTTCTGTCAACCAGCTTCGCCCCTCAAACGCTTCTTTCATCAAAACATCGCCCCACCCCCTTGATCTTCAGGAAAAAGGATTTAGGTTAGGAGCAAGAAAAAAATCGAGAAAGATTTCTCGAAAAGATAAAGGAGGTTAACCATGGTGACACTGAACATTGAGGAACTTCGAAAGGAACGTCGGCCGCTGTGGATGACCCATTGGGGCGTGGAAAATGTGGCTGACTTTTTAGGTGGCGGTGGAGATGTCTGGATGGATCGGCTCCATGCCGAATGGGCTCGAGATGCGGGAGAAGAAGTGACCGAAAGCTCTTCTACTCACTAGAAATTCACCATTCCTGATGCATTCGAAAAGCCCGGCCTTCAGCCGGGCTTTTTTTGGTCCTTTTTAAACCTTCTGGTGGGCTCAAGCCCGAGGATGAGCCATTCTGCTTCTATATGGGATGGAGGTCTAAGTTCGCCTTAACAGGGCAAAACCAAGGGTTGTCAGGTCGCAAAAACGCCGAAAGGCAAGAAAAGCCTTTTCATCTATAGGCCAATTCTTTGCAAGGCGTTCGCCGGCAAGCACTCCTGCCGGGTGCGCCGGCATCCCTACGCGCCCCACAAGGAATTCTCGAGAGGAAAAGAATTGCAGCACCTCTGGAGTGACAAGGCTCTTAACACTGGCTGGACTTTTCTCATGCACCCACAACCATGGAGGACCTCGAAGCACATGGGCAAAGATGTTGGGATAAGAATCCACGGGCACGAGAAGCCCTTGCAAGCGTCCGTCAAAGGGGCCGTAAAGAGACTTCACTTCCAAAAATCTTTCATCTGGGGTTACACGAAAGTAAATTACGCGGTCCAGACCAACTCCTTCCAAAAGCCCTTGTGCGGCCCGATCCAGAAGACCCTGAGTGTGGGCACGGCTAGAATCCACCAAGTAGGTGATCATATCGTCCAAAAGTTCCAATTGTCTTTCGGCATCAGCCGGAGCCCGAGGCAACTCTTCCAAAACCAAGAACTCCGGTGCCTGGATTACGTTGGACTGCGCAAGTCCTGGTGCCATATGGGCCAACGGTGTCGCGGGACCTTTCGGCTCCGGCAGCTTCCCCTCCAAAAGCGGAAGCTCAGAGGAAAATTCTCGTGCCTTATTTTCAGCCGCATGCAAGAGGCGCAGCACAGAAGCTTCGGGAATTTTCAGGCGATCCACGGCCGTTTCAAGCGCCGCGCTCAGGGCCGCCGCATCGCGACCTTCCTCAAAAGCCGCCGTAAGTGTCGCCCCAAGTCGCACACAATGAACTCTTATCTCCACATCCTCACGGTCCTGAGCCGCCCTTTTCACCAAATCGCCCAAGCTCCATTCATCGGCAAGGCGCACACTGAGTCGTCGTGCCTCAAAACCGAACACCTCTTTTTCCACCAAAGCTTGCTCAAGAACAGGACAACGCGAACTTTTTTCCGTGAAAGCCGTTACGGCTTCTGTGGGAACCACGCATAAAAGACCCAGGAGCCCGATGTCTAAGAGGAGCCCGGCCGTAAACAGCTCCTCCGGAGAGCCGTCTCGAAGGGTCTCACCTAACCATTGCGCTAAAAGAGCCTGCTTATAAGCGCCGACAACACGCCGCAAAATTGCCTGAAGCCGCGCTCCACTATAGGTTTCCTCTATAAAGCGTGCCGAATGGCAGACCTGACGCACAGCATCAAAACCCACGACGACCACGGCTCTTGGAATGGCCGTGACTTTCTTAAGCCCAGGATTGTAATAAGCACTGTTGGCCATGCGAAGGATTCGAGCACTCAAGAACGGGTCTTTGGAAACCGCTTCCGCCATGGCCGAGGAAGAAGTGCCCGCCTGGGTAAAAACTCGCGCAATGGCCATAACCGTTGGGCGAAGCACCGGCAACTCTTCGCGCCCCACTTGGCGAGCCCAATAATTAGTCCCTCGAAAACCGGACATTTCAGAACCGCTTCCGGGTGTCCCTTTTTCCGACTCTTTCATAGGATCCGGCTCATTTTTTTTCAGTTCACATCATCAAGGGCCGCACGGGGTAGTCGGGAAGCGGTTCTCGGGACAAAAAGCCGTGCAGGGTCTCCACCATGGCCTGAAAATTCGAGGCGCGGCACGATGTATGGTAGTAGTATGCTCCGTAGCGAAAATTTTGGCATATCCAAAAAGCGAAAAGCCGAAAACGCCGCACCGCCTCGGGTTCCAACAAACGCGACGACAGAAGTTCAGCGTAGGCAACGATAACTTCGGCGACATTTGGAGGATCGGGCACGGTGCCTGTTTTAGAAAAATGGTTGACATCGAAAAAGATCCACGGCCGCATCAGGGCCGCACGGCCGATCATGACCCCGTCGCATCCGCTCTCTTCCATCATACGCACGGCACCGTGCGGCGAAAAAACGTCCCCGTTTCCGATAAGCGGCTTGGAAAAGGCGCTCCTGAAACGCTTCAGGGCCTTCCATCGAGCAGGCCTTTTAAAAAGATCTCGAGCATAGCGCGCGTGGAACACCACAGCATCCACTCCACACTCGTCAAGCAGATCCGCCCAATGTTCCGGCGGCCCATCCCCATCTTCGGGAATTCTCATTTTTACCAGGAGTGGTCCTTGCAGTTCGCGCCGGACTTTCTTAAGAATTTCTCGTACCCGATGCGGTCGCTTTAGAAGAGCCGCTCCCCATCCGTGCCGAGCCGGCAGACCTCGGGAACATCCCAGATTGAAATCAAAGGCATCAAATCGGCCAAGTTCCTGCAACTTACCAAAAGCTTTGGTCACGATCGTGGGATCATCCCCCACAACTTGGCACGCTCTAGGCCTGTCCTGCCTGCCGGCGTCACAGTAAGGATCTTTCTCCGGATTTGAAGACGCCACAATCCGGGCATTGAGCATTTCCGTATAATAGAGGCCGCACCCACCCCACTGAGCCACCAGATCTCGAAAACAGGCATGGGTCAAATTCGCCATGGGGGCCAAAATCCACGGCGTTTGAACTTTCAGGTTTCCAAGAAGCAATGGAACCGAATCCTCAAAGCTTTCTCAAATCGGCAGGGGGAAACCAACCGTCCCTTTTCGTCCCAAGGTCCCCCCGGCCCTTTGACACTTTCTTATGTCTCAAGCAAAAATCTTTTCCACAGGTCTCCTTTCAGGAACTGTGATGTGCGCTATTCTTCCTTCGTTCCAGTCTTTTGAAACATAGAGACCGCAATAACAACTGCCGTATTCGGCCACATCAGGATCTCGATACACACACGGGCAGATGATATCCCGGTCCTTTTCGCGATCGCCGGACGCCAATCGGCACGGGCACACCATGTACCCGTACCGTTCCTTGTTGATAAGGAGGCTCTCCAGAAGAGGAAAGGTCATGCCTTCAAGATCTCGATTGAAATAATATCCCTTGGCCTCCTGAATGGGACGCAGCTTTTCGTAGAGCTCGGCGGCTGTCATGAGTTCAAAGCCTCCTCAATCTCGTCCTTTCGAAACCCAACGATGACCTTGTCCCCGATAAGAATGGTCGGAAAGGTGCAGTTGGGGTTGAAACGTTTGACTTCTTCGATCATTGCCTGGCGTTCTTCCCCTTGTAAGGTATCCACTTCCACGCAATCATATGTAACACCGCATTCATTGAGAAAATCCTTTGTGTGACGGCAATGAATGCAGGTGCTCAGGGCGTAAAGCTTAACCGACTTATTCGACATGGCGCTTCTCCTTTTCGTCAAGTGCATCGTCGCAATCATCTCAGTAGCTGCCCTTGTAACATAAAGGCCGAGCTTCTCCAATGCAAGTCCGGCTGTTTTTGTCATCGCTGACGGGGATTCTTGCCATAGGTTATTTTTTGCCGTTGATCAGGTGCTGTTCCAACTTACGCGTCAGGTAAGACAAGGGGTAGGTGAGGGCCAAGTAAAGCAGGGCCAAAGGCAAGTAGGCTTCAAAGGTCTTGTAGGTGCTGGCGTTGATCACTTCGGAGGCTTTGGTGAGTTCGCGAACGGAAATAACGGAAAGTAAGGATGAATCCTTAATCAGAGAAACAAATTGTCCGGTCACCGGAGGAATGATACGCCGAAAAGCTTGCGGCAAAACCACATAGCGCATGGTCTGGCGTTCGTTGAGCCCCGTGGATTTGGCCGCTTCGATTTGGCCGGGATCAATGGACTCAATGCCGGCACGCACCATCTCGGTGATGTAAGCCCCTGAAAAAAAAGCCAGGGTGACCATGCCGATGACGAGAGGGTTGTCATAGCGGACGGCCGTAGCCAAGCAGAAGTAAAAGATATAGATCTGCACCAGCAAAGGCGTGCCTCGAAACAGCTCCACATAATAGGACGCAAGCGCTTGAAACACTTCGCTTTTGGAAACCCGTGCCAAGCCTCCGGCAACTCCTATCACAAAGCCCAAGGCAATGGCCCCAAGCGAAATAAGGAGCGTGTAGACAAAGCCTTGGAAGAAAAGGCTTCGATACTGCCATGGCACCCGCCAGTTCCAAGGGTACTGCAGTGTGGCCAGCAAAAGGGCCAAGGTCGCAACGACCAAGGCCCCGAGGACACAACGGACTACAACACGATACATCATGGGTTGATCACGGCTCCAAGATGCTTTCGATACAGCTCGTCATAGCGGCCATCACCCTTGATGGTGTCCAAAAAAGTGTTCAGCCAATTCAGGAAGTCGAAGTCCCCCTTTCGAATGGCCATGGCAAAGGGTTCATAGGTGAAAGGCTTGAGAATGGCCCGCGTGGTCTCCTTGTTTTGACTGTGGTGTTTGGCAATGGAGATTTGATCATAGAAAAAGGCATCGGCCCGCCCGTCCACCACTTCCCGCACGCAGGCCGTCTCATCCTTAAAGCGATTGATGGTAGCGTTCGGAAAACGCTTTGTGGCCACAAGATCTCCCGTCGTGCCTGTCTTGACGGCAAGGATGCGACCTGGGGCATTGAGTTGATCCACGGTGTTCACATCGGCGGCCCTTTTGACACTCAGCAAGGCACACAAACCAGTGACGAAATACGGCTCCGTAAAGCTGACCGCTTTGGCCCTTTCCAGAGTGCGCGTCATTCCCGAAATGACCATATCCACCTTTCCGCTTTGAAGCGCTGGAATCAAGCCGGTCCACTCAATGTCCTTGATTTCCACCTGGACTCCCAGTTCTTGAGCGATGAGTTTGGCCAGATCCACGTCAAAACCCATGGGATTGCCTTTGGTGTCGGCATATTCAAAGGGATAGTATTCCACTTCCATGCCGACGATCAGGGTGCCACGCTGGAGGATCTTGTTCAGTGTGCTGGCCTGAAAAATATCGTGCGGCGTCACAGCTTGCACGGAAAAGGCCGCACAGACGACACCCACAATCACCAGAGCCATGCTTAGAAATCTTCGCATTCTGTCCCTCCTTCGCTTGGTTTGTACCAACTGAATAAAATGTTTCTATCCCTCATGGCCATTCGAGTCAGCGAAAAATCGTAACGGCACGGGTCCTCGGGCATGAGTCGCCGAAAGCCCTCGGTGATTTCCAAAGCGGTTTTCCAATCGTTGTGTCGGCGTTGCGTCAGGCCGCAGATTCGAGCAACGGTGAACATATGAGTATCCACAGGAACCATGAGGCTTTTGGGGTGCAGACAGGACCAGCCGCCTGGATCCACAGTATCACAGCGCACCATCCATCTCAGGAAAAGATGCCAACGCTTACATGCGCTGCCTGAGGCGGGAATCGCCACCAAGCGGTTCCTCGTCGGTCTCTCATGAGGTCCCGAATACGCCATAAGGCCGGCAAAGTGATTTAAAGCCTCCAGCAATTCGCCTCGGGAACGCTTGAGGCACACAGCCATGGCCGATTCCAGGGATCCGTACTCTCCAAGCACAGAAGATAAGCGCTTCAAAAACGTTGCAAGATCTTCTTCGTTAAAGAAACGGTACCGAAACCCTCGACTGACCTCCTCCAGATTAACGGCATCGGCGTGTCGCAGAAAGTATGCGGGATGAGCTCCCATGCGAGGAAGAATGGCTTCCACCTGCCGAACAATGCTTTGAGCTCTTCCCACGGCCAGTGAAGCGGCAAGAAGGGCCACAACTTCCCGGTCTGCTACGTCATCATAACCGTACAAGCACTGCAATGGGTCCGGAGGAACCAGTTCCCTTCGATGATACCGATGATAGACAAAATCCAAAAAAGCCTTCAGTCGCTCGCCGTCCTTCACCGATTCGTCCTGTCGTCGTCCAGCTCCGTTATCGTCACAAAAATTTTTCTTTTCTTTAACGCATTCTGTGCTGATGGCAAGGGCAGGTCCCGCGGCCGTCGGGGTTTCTTTTAAAAAATCAGCCTCTTTGACTTAAATCAAGGCACATGAAAAGAAAGGATCTTAAGTTACTTTTGCAATCACCGCGTGGGGCTCGATGCGCGAAAGGAGGATTCAGACCATGAGATGTCCCGGACAAGATAGCCGATTTTGGAAACCGGGGGCCATTTTTGAGGCCAAGTGCCCTCAATGTGGTCAGACGGTGGAATTCTTTAAGGATGAAACCAGTCGAAAATGTCGAAACTGCGGCCATAAGTTCGTGAATCCTCACATGGACTTCGGGTGCGCGGCCTATTGCAAGTTTGCCGACCAGTGCCTGGGGGAGCTTCCGCCCGAACTGTTGGCCCAAAGGGAACATCTGCTTAAGGACCGAGTGGCTGTGGAAATGAAAAAGCACTTCGGGCGTGACTTCAAACGTATCGCCCATGCAGGGCGCGTCGCTCGGTATGCGGAAAAGTTGGCTTTGCCTTTGGAAGCCGATCCTGCGGTGGTCCTGATTACCGCTTTACTCCATGAGGCCGCGCCTGAAGGAGCGCCGGTTTCGGCGTCAGAGACAGCGAAAGAAATACTTTCACGACTGGGAGCGCGCCCGGACTTAGTCCATGAAGTCTGCGCCATCATTGACGCCATGAGTCAACAGGGCGGAAAAGGAAGCGTCAATGAACAGTGTGTTCGAGACGCTCACCGCCTGGCAGAACTGGAAGAAACCCTGGCCAAACATCCAGAACAAGCCGCATCGCTTTTGAAAGGCCTTGAGGACCCGTTTTTTTCGGAAACAGCCCAATCCATGGCCGAAAGACTCATCGGCGGCGAAAGACTTTGATCACTGACCTCACGAGCCTTTGAAATCAAAGACTGAAGGAGTAGGCATCATGAAAGTGATGAGAAAAGTCATTGAAATCGATCAAGAGCGCTGTGACGGTTGCGGGCAATGTGTCGTCGCCTGCGCCGAAGGGGCTATTGAAATTATCGACGGTAAGGCCGCTTTGGTCTCGGACGTCTATTGCGACGGCTTGGGTGCCTGCCTGGGCGAGTGCCCTCAAAGGGCGCTCAGGCTTGTGGAGAGGGAAGCCGAGGACTTCGATCCCGAGGCCGTGGAACGTTATCTGGAAAGCAAGCACTCGGCGAAAACCGAGGAACCCCGCGTGCCTCAAGGCGTGCATCAATGCCCATCGCAACAGATCCACACCTTGCAAAGTCCAATGGGTCGAGGGCAGATTTCGGTGCCCACGGCTTCCGCCCTGCAACACTGGCCCGTGCAGATTCGCCTGATTCCTCCCAATGCGCCCTTTCTTCAAGACGCCGATCTGCTGGTAGCCGCCGACTGCACGGCCGTGGCCGTTCCCGATTTCCACCAAAGATTTCTTAACGGTCGAGCTGTGATGATCGGGTGCCCTAAGTTCGACGACATTCTGGAATATGTGGATCGGTTCGCCAAAATCTTTTCCCGGAACACCATCCGCCACGTCACCGTCCTGTCCATGGAAGTGCCCTGTTGTTCCGCTCTGCTGAGTGTGGTCCGAAAGGGTCTGGAAAAAGCGGAAAAAGAAGTCCCGTTGACGGAGATTGTTCTCGGTATTCGAGGCAATGTGCTGGAAACAAGAAACCATCTCCCGAAAAGCGGCATCGAAACGACCCAAAAGCAAGCCTGATGGCACGATCGAGAGCCGGAAAGGAGACCAGTCATGAAACAAATAAACCTTTTCAAAGCCAATGACTTTTCCGAAAAAGGCATGAAGCGGCTTCTGGTTCATGATTCCCCTTATTTCAAGATTCTGAATTTCAACTTTCTTCCGGGTCAGGGGCTTCCGCTTCATGCCCATGACATCGAAGGGCAAGTCAGCCTTCTGATCCTGGAAGGCGAAGGAGAGTTTCTGGCGGGTGAGGGGCGAAATCTTCCCGTCATGGCCGGAGATATGCTGATCTGCGACATTGCGGAACCTCATGGCGTTCAAGCGCGCACCCCTATGCGCGTTCTGGTGACCATCGCTCCACCCATTTGATGCGGGCATCCGTTTGGTGGAGGTGTCCGTTTGATGCGGATAGCCATATGATGCAGGTACCCACCATCCTCCTGGCTCGCGCCGGTGCATGCGCCCCCTGGATCTGTCGTGCCCCGCAGGAAGGAAATGTGGCACACACGTCCACATCTGAACGGCTGGAGCGTCTGTCGTTCCCCGAATGAGGGAATTGTCCTTGTTGGGGCGCACCGGTGTGTGCGTCCGTCCCCCCACCGTCCCGAATGTTTCGGGGCGCACACGTCGGTCCGCCCCTACAGGGCCATGATTTTGTGTTGGGTTTCATCGCCGGGCGGGCATATGGGGCGGCCCCTACAGGGTTGTTCCTCCTGGGAAGGGAATAGAAACCGCCAGGTCCCATTAAGCTGTTTCAAACATGGATCATCTTCGACCTAAAATTTTGTTCCCATCAAATCAAGTTTCCGCTAAACTGGCCTCACGATTTTACATGGGCCCATCTCGCGCATCATGTCTTCCCCTCCGCAAACGGGCATCCCGAAATGCATGCTCCTCGGGCCGACGCTGCACCGCAACGGAACACGCGACAAAGGAGGCACGATGGCAGGACATGACGACATCCACCTGGCTGTGAAGGCTTTGAAGATCGGACACAAAGTGCGGGAACTTCGCCAACAGAACAAGTACACCCTTCAGGATCTCGCTCAAAAGACAGGGCTCTCCAAACCTTTTCTCTCGCAAATTGAAAACGACCACGTGGTTCCCCCGATCGCCACGCTCATGAAATTGGCTCGAGCCCTCAATGTCACCCTGGCACACTTTTTCCAAGAACAAGAAACCGAAGAAAAGATTTCCATCACGCGACCCGGCGAGCGTTCTCGACTGGAAAGGCGGCCTCATCAGAGCAAAGGGGAAACCAACTACATTTACGAATCCTTGGAGTTTCGAAAGAGGTCCAAGCATATGGAACCGTTTCTCGTGGAATTCCCTTTGCAAACGGCAAATCAGATGGTTTTTCAAAGCCATGAGGGGGAGGAATTCCTTTATATTTTGGAAGGGGAAGTGGAATTTCGAACTGTTGACCGCGTAGAGATTTTACGACCGGGAGACAGCATTTACCTGGATTCGGACATCAGCCACAGTTTTCGGTGCGCGGGGGACAAGCCGGCCAAAGCTGTGGCGGTCCTTTACACTCCTCGCTCCACGTGACAAATCTTAGAAACAATAGCCTTGAAGCGCTGTCCTTTTGGTACGGTTCGAGCCCCTAGGGTTTTTGCCAATAGATGGTTCTGGGGATGCGCCTGAGAGGCTGTCCGAAAGGGCATTTTCCCTTGGGAGTACGGGCGTCTCCGCCCGCCTCATGACCTGGCTGAAGAACCCCTTTGCCTGCAAAAGAAAGCATTTGGCATGTAGGGGCGAGGCGCCGCCTCGCCCCTGCCTATGACATAAAATGTGCTCATACCTTGGGTTCTCGGTCCTCGAACGAGCTCCTTGAGAAAAGCCGGCCCTGTCGCTTTTCTTTTTCACGACTTTTATCCCCTTTCAAACTGTGCTAGGAAGAATTGATTCACGGCGGTACGGAAAAGGAGGGACTCCATCCCACACAGGGGTGATCTCACAGACTTTTGACCATATTTACACAACACGATGCATGGCTTAGGGAAATGACAGGCTCGGTGGTTGATTTTGCATCGGCGGTGGATTTTCTTTGCCGTCTTCAGAAAGTGGGCATTAAGTTCGGGCTCAACCGGACGGAAAATCTTTTGGAACGCTTAGGAAATCCACATCGGCGTTTTCGAGCTATTCATATTGCGGGAACCAACGGCAAGGGCTCGACGGCCGCCCTGCTCTCCTCCATTCTCACGCGTCACGGCCTGCGAGTGGGCCTCTACACATCACCGCACCTGGTACGCTTTACAGAACGATTTCGCATCAATGATGAAGAATCTTCTCCAGAGCGCATTTTCGAAGTGTTCCAGGACGTGGTGCGTGTGGTCCATGGGGAGGAGTGGCCCACCTTTTTTGAAGCGGTCACAGCCATGGCATTTCACTATTTTGCTCAGGAAAGGGTGGATTGGGCCGTGATCGAAACGGGCATGGGGGGACGTTTGGACGCCACCAATGTGGTCCATCCGGAAGTTTCTATCATCACCAACGTGGCCATGGATCATCAGGAATTCCTGGGATCCACGATTTCGGCCATCGCTCGTGAAAAGGCGGGGATCGTCAAGGAGCGCACTCCTGTGGTGACCGCGGTGAAGCAACCTGCGGCTCAAAGCACTTTGAAAACGGTGTGTCTGAAAAAGGCGGCGCCCCTTTATCGGTATGGTCTTCATTTTCGGGTTCAAAAAAACGGGCCGCAAGAATTTCACTATCAAGGTCTTGCACGCCAGTGGTCCAAGCTGACTTTGGGGTTATTGGGAGAGCACCAGTACACCAACGCAGCTTTGGCGTTGGCGGCCTTGGAAGTCTTGGAAAGCAAAAAGGTTTTGGCATTGGAGCCGGACAAGATTGCCGAAGGACTTCTTCGAGTCCGATGGCCAGGCCGGCTGGAAATTTTGGAACAACAACCCTTGGTGATCCTGGACGGAGCCCATAATCCTCACGGCGCTGAATGTCTTCGAACAGCGCTGAAAACGTATTTTCCGAACCGGCGTCTTCACCTGGTCATGGGCATCATGGCGGACAAAGACATTCGCGGCATCTTTCGAAGGCTTTTACCTCTGGCGGAAACCGCCATTTTCACACAACCTCGCTACGGAAGAGCCGCCCAGGCCGATGTGCTGCGGCGCCTGGCGTTACCCTTTGCCAAGAAAATTTATGTGATTCCCAGACCAGCCGATGCCATCATGCAGGCCAAGGCTCTTGCTACCGTCGACGATGTGGTCTGTATCACGGGGTCCTTGTACTTCGCCGGTGAAGTCAAGGAACTCTACGGAGAACCCTCCCAAACCCATGACCAGTTGCTGGCTTGAAAACCATGGGCAAAAATCGGTTCATGCTTCGCCTTCATTTCTTCGCGATAAGCTTCGCCCTGATATGCCTCGGGCCATGGCCGCTTTGCGCACAGACTTCAGCATCCACCACCTCGAAAAACCGAAACTTCTTTTCTCAAGGGAATGCACCTTGGACCATCGAAGCCCAAAGGCTTTACTACGACGCCATTAACCGTATCTACCAAGCTGAAGGAGATGTCCGCATCACGTCGGAAAACAAATCCATTCGGGCCGATTGGGCCCAGGTGGACCTGGAAAAACAGGAAGCCCAACTGGCTGGATCGGTCAGTATTCGATACGGATCGGACTGGCTCACAGGAGATAAGGTCCTATGGCATCTGGACACCGAAACGGGCTGGGTCGACGGTGGCACGGTCTATTTTTCCGAAAACGGTTTTTATGTCACAGGAAGAAACATCACCAAACGTGGTCCCGACCGTTATCATGTGTCGCGAGGAACCCTCACGACCTGTGACCCGACTGCTCCGGATTGGTCTATCGCCTTTACGGAGATGGACATCACCGTGGACGGTTTGGGCTGGGCTAAGCATGGAAGGTTCCGGTTAGGAAAAGTGCCCGTGTTTTACTTGCCTTTTGCCCTTTTTCCCGTCAACCGGGAGCGCCAATCGGGGTTCCTCACGCCCACTTTCGGCACCAGCAGCCTTCACGGCCCCTATGTGGAAATCCCTTTTTACTGGGCATGGCGTCAAGACATGGATTGGACCTTTTACGCAAACCTCATGGAAAAGCGCGGTGTGATGCTGGGCACCGAATATCGTATTCATCATGAGAAGATGGGTGAAGGAATATGGCTTTTGAACTTCCTCGAAGATCAGGCGGACTCAAGTCATCTGCAGAACAAAGGTTATCCCTTTCAGGAAACCGATCGTTACTGGTTGCGGGCCCGCCACACGATGAATCTGCCGCATCACCTCGAAATGTTCCTTGATGTGGATGTGGTCAGTGACCGGAACTTCCTCAAAGAATTCAAAGCGGGATCCGTGTCCCGCATGGAAACCAATCGGGCTTTTCGCCAAGTCAGTCAGAGGGAAATTCTCAACGACGAGACGGTGACGACGCGAGAATCCAATCTTTACATTCTAAGACGATGGGACTCGGCCGTGGCCAGCGTCGATGTGCGCTACTGGAACCAGCTCGACCGAAAGCTTGATGAAACAACACTGCAGCACCTGCCCTATGTCCGGGCCGACATGACACCGTCTCTTCTAGGGCTTGGATCGGCCTATTACACCTTGGGGGGCTCCGCCGTTCACTACTGGCGTCCCGAAGGGGAGACAGGCCTGCGCACCGATGTCTTTCCTGCTTTGGCCCATCCCATCCAGTGGTTTCCCTACTTGGCCCTGGAACCCTCCCTTGGACTGCGATCCACCCTTTATCAAGCGGACAAGGCCGACAAGGGTGCCGCTTTCGAATCCCGATGGGTTCCCGAGGCCCGTCTCGCCGCATCCACGCGCCTGGAACGCGTCTATCGCCCTTCGGACACTTTGGCACTGCAGCACGTAGTTCGCCCCGACTTTTCCTATGTTTTCATTCCCGATATCGATCAGGACGACCTACCACATTTTGACAACCTGGACCGCATCGGACGTCAAAACACAGTCCTTTACGGTTTTTCTAGCTTTTTGACCGCTAAGAGAACCCAAACCTTACCCAACGGAGACCCCTACGCCGCTTATAAGGAATGGGCAAGACTCGGCATCCATCAAGCCTATCTGATGGAAGAACCCATTCCAAAACCTCCCATTGAAACCCAACCCGGTAAACGCTTTTCCGATATCCTCTTCTCTCTGGACCTTACTCCGGAACGCTACCTGAACCTTTCTTATGACGTGACTTATTCGCCTTATGAGAACCGCGCCAATCTTCATAATTTGTCTGTGTGGCTCACTTCTCTTCGAGGCGATTCGGCTCAGGTCACGTATCGTTATCGGCAGGACATGGCGGTGGATGAAATTATCGGGAATATGCACGTCCAGGTGCACCCGTCTCTGAGTTTATACGCCCTTTACGATTATTCCTTCGACAAGCAGGAGTCTTTCAAACAAACCTACGGAGTTCAATACCGTCATGGATGCTGGGGAATTCGACTGAGTTATCGTGAAGAGGCTTCGGAAAAGGAAGTTTCTTTGGCCTTGATTTTGGTCGGTTTGGGTCGAATCGGCGGTACTTTTGCCAGAGACGACAATCTCTTCTAGGCATTTACACTTTCAGAAAGGACCGGCATGGACAAGATACGGCTTGGGGTCAGTGCGTGTCTTTTAGGGCAGCCTGTCCGTTACGACGGCGGGCATAAGCTCGACCGTTACGTGACGGACATTCTCGGAGCCTATGTTGAATACGTGCCTGTATGTCCTGAAGTGGAATGCGGCATGGGGATTCCTCGAGAGTCCATGCACCTGGAAGGAGACCCGGAAAACCCTCGTCTAATCACCACCCGCACCCGTCGGGACGTCACGGACCAGATGCTAGGGTGGGCGACGCAACGCCTGGAAGAGCTTAAGAACGAAAACCTCTGCGGTTTTATCTTTAAAAGCAATTCCCCCAGCAGCGGCATGGAACGGGTCAAGATTTTTGACGGCAAAGGCATGCCCCAAAAAAAGGGCGTGGGTGTCTTTGCCGGGCTCTTCATGAAAGCGTTTCCCTACCTTCCTGTAGAAGAAGAGGGCCGACTTCGTGATGAAGTTCTTCGGGAAAATTTTGTCGAGAGAATCTTTCATCGAAAGCGCTGGCACGATCATGTTCGTGAAGGCAAGGACCTGGGGCGGCTCGTTCAGTTCCATACCGACCACAAGCTGTTGTACATGGCCCACAGCCCCAAGCATCACCGGGAACTGGGAAAATTGGTGGCGGAAGGCAAGTCCTTGCCCTTGGACATTCTTTACCAGCGTTATGAAGAGCTTATGACGGAAGCCCTGAAACTCAAGGCCACCGTCAAAAAAAATACCAATGTACTCTTTCACTTAATGGGATTCTTCAAAAAGGATTTGTCTCCATCGGAGAAGGAAGAGCTTCGTGAAATCATCGAAGCCTATTATCGTGGCATCTACCCACTGATCGTTCCCATCACGTTAATCAACCACTATGTGCGCAAATATGATCAGCCTTACCTGAAACGCCAGGTCTACCTGAACCCTCATCCTCTGGAGCTTAAGCTTCGAAACCATGCCTGAATCTTCAGCGACGTATACGATCCGCAATGGCATCGCCCATGGCTGCCGTGCTCACCGATGTTTCTCCACCGCGGGCAATATCCGCCGTGCGCATTCCTGCTTCAATGGTTTCGGCGACGGCCCGTTCTACAGATAACGCGGCATCTTCACGATGCACGCTGTAGCGCAACAGAAGCGCCGCGGAAAGGATCTGAGCAATGGGATTGGCGATCCCTTTTCCGGCGATATCGGGAGCGGATCCTCCGGCGGGTTCATAAAGCCCGAAATCGGAAGCCCCTAGACTCGCCGAAGGAAGCAAACCCAAGGATCCCGTGAGCATGGCACATTGGTCCGAAAGAATGTCGCCGAACATGTTGCCGCATAAGAGCACGTCAAACTGATGGGGATCGCGCATGAGCTGCATGGCGGCGTTGTCCACATACATGTGGTTCAGGGTCACATCGGGATAGTCTTGAGACGTCTCCGTCACCACTTGCCGCCACAACACCATCGTGGTCAATACATTTGCCTTGTCAATGGAAGTGACCTTTTTGCGACGCGTTCGAGCGATCTCAAACGCTTTTCGGGCTATTCGCTCTATTTCCCAACGATGATACACCATGGTGTCATACGCCCGTTCTTGCGCTCCGATGCCGTCCCTTCCCTTGGGCTGACCGAAATAAATGCCCCCGGCCAGTTCACGAACACACAAAATGTCAAACCCATTTTTGACGATATCCCCCCTCAAAGGACTGGCCGAAGCCAAGGCGGGATAGACTCGAGCCGGGCGCAGGTTGCAAAAGAGATCAAAAGTTTTGCGCAAAGGCAACAAAGCTGCCCTTTCCGGTTGCTGTTCCGGCGGTAAGCCTTCCCACTTGGGACCACCCACGGACCCAAAGAGAATGGCATGGCTTTCCCGGCACACCTGCAAAGTCTTTTCAGGCAAGGCGTGACCATGTTTATCAATGGCGCAGCCTCCCACGTCGGCTTCCACAAAGTGCAGCCTTATCCCGAATACTTTTTCAACAACTTCAAGCACCTTGATGGCTTCCGCCATCACTTCCGGACCGATGCCGTCCCCCGCCAAGACCGCAATTTTCTTTTCCATGCCTTCATAGCCTTTCTTCCACAGCCGATGTCTTTTCTGTCTCCCCACGAACCAAGCGGCCGGACAGTAGCCTTATCCACAAGTCTTGTCAATTTTCCTTAACCTTTTGAACGCAATCAGCCGAATGATCTAAGCGAAGAGATGGCACATAAACCCCTAAACGTGGAGCACCCCATGCACGGAACAACCAAGGTCACAATAGATCATGATTGGTTCAAGGGTTTACCGGGAATCCATGAAAAAGTTCTGATCGGGCTCTACAACGCAGGCGCTGTCAAGAATCTTGGCGCCGGGGATGTGCTGTTTCGTGAAGGAGAACGAGACCGCACGATCCATCTCGTCCTCAAAGGAAGCCTCAGGCTTTTGAAACGTTCTGGAACCACGGCGCGCCAAATCGCCCAATGCCAGGCTGGAGACGTTTTCTGTGGAAGCCTGTTTTTCGGCAATTCCGGAACACTCACGGCGGCCGTCGCCGCTCAAGCCTCCCTCGTTCTTTCCTTTCCGGAAGCCGTTCTGGAAACCTTGGACCCTCCCCTAATCGCTTTTCTCACCAAGAAGCTATCGGATTTCTATCAAAGACGCCTTCATGAACATCAGGCCCGTGTGGAAAACCTTTCGGCTCAGTGTGATTTCATGACACGGTTTGCGCGCCGCAACATCGTAGAACGCACTCAGGATTACACGCAATCGGAAATGATTGTGGGTATGCTAAAAAAGGTGCCCCAGCTGCCCATGTACGCCAGCCGCCTGGCACAAATGCTTCTCGATGCCAACGTGTCGGCCAAGGAGGTGGCGGCCTTGGCCAAGAACGATCCGTCTCTGGTCAGTGCCGTCCTTAAAAGGGTCAATTCCGCCTATTACAATTGGCAGAAGAAAATTTCGGACTTTCAACACGCCGTTATTCTTCTTGGATTCAATCAGGTGTATCAATTGGTAATCGCCGATGGACTGCGACGCACCATGCCCAACACTCCCCCTTTTCGAGCCCTGCACAATCATTCGGTGGTGATCTCTCACGTGGCTTATGAAATCGCTCACCTGGTCACCCGGCAACAGGCGTCCATGCTGAGCACCGTGGCCCTTCTGCATGATATCGGCAAAAGCGTTCTTCTGCTCATGAAGAAGCAAAATCCAAAGCTTTCCGTCCTCATTGACCTTCTGGATTCCGCCAAACTGGGAGCCCTTTTGCTGCAGGAGTGGAATATTCCGGAAAATGTCTGTCGCACTGTGGAAATGCAGGATTATCCAGTATTCACACCTCCGGAACAAATTCCCAACGAGGTGCGCCTTTTGGTGGCCGTGTTGTATATCTCTCACCTATGCGCCGACGTCATCGGAGGTGCCACCCAAGAGGCACTGTGGAAACCCTACAATGAAGAGTGGCTTCGGGTCCTGAATCTGCGGGTCAAAGACGTGGAAACCCTCACCCGGGATCACCTTCGCCCCAGCCTGGAAAAGAAAGGGGGAGCCCTTCCGGAACACGTGAGACACTTTCTGATGGGTCTTCAGGATGATAGCGAAACCTCTCAAGACAATCCCGACGATCCCTCTCTTGACTCTTGACGGCTCGTTTGAACCCAGGGGTCACCGAACTTTGTCAGGCCCTACCCTTTCTGCCCCCGCAAACCAAAGGGGCGAACCTAAGAGCTCGCCTCAATAAGATTTTCAACCTATGACTCAAAGAGTTCCCTTGACCGCCCAGTGTTTCCTACCTTTCTTTTTCACAAGGGATATGCGAAAAAAGTCATACGAGTTCGGCTTCACGAACAGCCGGCTCTTTGGAAGCTTTTGATCTTTGCTGCCGTTCAAAAAAGGAGGAGTCACCATGACCATGTGGAAATGTAACAAATGCGGTCACACCCTGGATGCGGTCACACCGCCCGAAACCTGCCCTTCGTGCAAGGAAAAATGCGAATTCCTTGACGTCACTTGCTACATTCCGGAATGCGGCGGACCCGGTTCGGGAAACGTCAACCCACAAGTTTTTCAGGAAAGCTACAAATCCAGCAAATAGCTTACTTGATCTTAGGGGCATATTGTTCCATGTCTTTCCTCTTAAGGGAACAATATGCCCCTTCTTGGATCTCTTCTCATCGTAAGCTTTCCCTGTTTTCCCCCACCTATTTAGACAGCGATTCACCCTTTTCGGAAGCCCGGCCTTCATGGGCATGAATCTTGCCCATATTCTGATAACTGACGCAAGGAGTGACCCATGGTGGCGGTGGCTGTTTTCAGGGGCCGAGTGGCTCCGGTTTTGGACTGGTGTACGCAGATTCTTCTCGTCGACCCACGGAAATTGCAGGGTGAAGTCGGCACCGTTTCAGCGTGGACCGTTTCCAACCCTTACGAAACCTTAGAACGACTGAAGGCTCAAGACGTGATCACTTTGATCTGCGGCGCCGTGAGTCGAGAGTTGCTTTTTTATGCGGAGGGATTGGGGTTTCGTGTGTTCCATGGGGTCGCGGGAGACGTCCGCAGAGTTGTGGAGGCTTATGCTGCCGGGCGGCTGGATGAGCCTGAATTTTGGATGCCCGGATGTCGTGGTCCCAGGCGGTATCGGTGGTGCAGAAATGAAGGAAAAAGCAAAGGAGAAATCATGGCACCAGGAAGAGGTCGAGGATGTGCAGGATCTGGAGGCGGTAAAGGAGGACAAGGGAGAGGGGGAGGTCAAGGTCGTGGCCGAGGTTCGGGAGCTGGAGGTCGCGGGCAAGGAGGACAGGGTCAAGGTTTCGGTTCGGGTCGTGGAGCTCAAGGAGCCCCCGCTGTCTGCGTTTGCCCAAAGTGCGGGGAAAAGGTGCCTCATCGCCAAGGAATCCCCTGCCTGGAAATGACCTGTCCCAAATGCGGAGCGGCCATGGTGCGGGGGGAGATGTCATGATTCTTGCCATCGCCAGCGGGAAAGGCGGCACCGGAAAAACCACCTTGGCATGCAATCTGGCCGCCGCCCTTCCATGCCCAGTCGTTTTTGCGGATTGCGATGTGGAAGAACCCAATGCCCATCTTTTTCTCAAGCCTCAGTGGGACGCTACGGTTCCGGTAACCCTGGATGTGCCCAGAATCGACGTGGACAAGTGCACGCGCTGTGGGGCCTGTGAGGAACTGTGTCAGTTTAAGGCCTTGGCAGTTCTTCCGGAAACAGTGCTGACCTTTCCCGAACTCTGCCACAGTTGCGGCGGGTGTGCTTTGGTATGCCCTGAACAGGCTGTTTCCTGGACACAGCGGCAGGTAGGCGAGCTTCGCAGGGGACGGCGCGGTTCCATTCAATTCGTGGACGGCCTCCTTCGTATCGGAGAAGCCATGGCGCCGCCTCTCATTCGCAGGGTGCGCCAAACGGCCGGTTCTTTTCCCTCAGGCCCTGTAACCATCGTGGACGCTCCTCCGGGAACGTCGTGTCCCGTGGTGACGAGTCTATGGGGAGCCGACTATGTCTTGCTTGTGACCGAACCCACACCTTTTGGCTTAAATGATCTGGAACTGGCCGTCGGCGCTGTCAAAAAGATGAGGATTCCCTGCGGCCTTGTGATCAACCGGTGTGACATGGGAGACGATCGTGTTCGAGAATACGCCCGTCGAGAAAGCCTCACCATTCATTTGGAAATTCCCTTTGACCGGCATGTGGCCGAACATTACGCTCGAGGTCATCTTCTGGTGGAAATTTTTCCCCCATGGCGTGACATGATGCTCCAACTTTATGAAAGCCTTCGGCAGGGGCACGAAGCCAGGCTGAGCCGCGCCGAGAAGGGGGCCGTCATGTCTCAAGGCGTCCGTGAGGTGTCACGATGAAAGAGTTGGTGGTCATCAGTGGAAAGGGAGGAACGGGGAAAACCAGCCTGGTGGCAGCCTTTGCGGCTCTGGCCGGAAACTTGGTCTTATGCGACGCCGATGTGGACGCCGCAGACCTTCATTTGGTCACCCAGCCTCGTGTTGTGGAAACTTATCCCTTCATCTCGGGTCATGAAGCTATCATCGACCCCCAACGATGCACCCAATGCGGCTCATGCCTTTCCTGGTGCCGTTTTGAAGCCATTGATCCCTCCTTTCGCGTAAATCCTCTGCTTTGTGAAGGTTGCGGCGTATGCGCTCATTTGTGCCCGGCTCAGGCCGTGCACTTTGTGGAAAAAACCTGCGGGCAATGGTACATTTCGGAAACACCCTTTGGCCCCATGGTGCATGCTCGACTGGGTATTGCGGAAGAGAATTCCGGAAAGTTGGTGGCCCTCGTTCGCCGGGAAGCTCGACGCCTCGCGGAAAATCGGCAAATCGAAATGATTCTTACAGACGGCCCACCGGGAGTGGGATGCCCCGTGATCGCCTCCGTAGGAAACGCCCACGCGGTGCTGGCCGTGGCGGAACCCACCGTTTCCGGACGTCACGATGTGGAACGGGTTCTGGATCTGGCCAAACACTTCGGTGTGCCGGCGGCAGTGTGCGTCAACAAGTGGGATCTGCATCCGGAGGAGGCACAACAGATCGCTCACGTAGCCCAGGCAAGAGGAGCCTTCTTTCTAGGTCACATTCCTTTCGACCCCGTGGTGACTCGCGCTCAGGTTGCCGGTCGAAGTTTAATGGAATATGGTGAGTCGGCGGTAATACGAGCCATCGAAGGGGTGTGGCGTCGTTTGCAACGCCTGATGCATGAAAACCGTCAGATCGAAGACGAGGCTGTCGTCGAGTAACCTTCAATGAAAGAATGGGGAGAGCCGTTGAGCGCCCATGAAGACGTCTCTTTGAACGAAGTCAGGGCGGTATCCTGCGCCGACGCCTCGGATCTCGCCCTGAAGGGGGCTCGCATTATTTTAGACAGCATCGCCGACGGGGTTTTCACCGTCGATACCGAGTTTCGTATCACCTTTTTCAACAAAGCCGCCGAAAGAATCACAGGCGTTTCGGCGCGGGAAGCTCTGGGAAAGCTATGTTGCGAAGTTTTTCGGACCAACATTTGTGAAACGGCGTGTGCTCTGCGCCACACCATGGAAACAGGAAAACCCTTGGTGGAACAATCGGTGGCTATTTTGAACGCCGAGAACCGGGAAGTCCCTATCAGCATCAGCACAGCCCTTCTTAGAGATGAAGCGGGCCGCATCCTTGGAGGCGTTGAAACCTTTCGAGATCTCACGGACGTTGAAACTCTTCGCCGAGAAATTCAAAAGAAATATCGGTTTGGTGATATTCTTTCCAAATCTCCCATGATGCAGCGGCTGTTTAGCATCTTGCCGCAAATCGCTCAAAGTGAGAGTACAGTGCTGATTCAGGGCGAAAGCGGGACCGGCAAAGAAGTCCTGGCACGCGCCATTCATTCTTTGAGCCGTAGGGCCAAGGGACCTTTTGTGGCCGTCAATTGCGGGGCTCTTCCAGATACCCTGTTGGAGTCTGAATTGTTTGGGCACGTGGCCGGTGCTTTTACCGACGCCAAACGAAACCGTCTTGGGCGTTTTGCCTTGGCGGAGGGAGGTACTTTGTTTCTGGACGAGATCGGGGACATCTCTGCGGCGCTTCAGGTACGCCTTCTCAGGGTTCTGGAAGAGCGGGTTTATGAGCCTCTGGGATCTTCCAAAAGCTGCACGGCCAATGTGCGCATCATCGCTGCTTCCAACAAGGACCTCGAAGCCCTTGTGGAACAAGGCCTCTTTCGAAAAGATCTCTTTTACCGCATCAACGTGGTGAAACTGTGGCTCCCGCCTCTGTCGCAACGCCGAGAAGACATCCCTCTTTTGGTGAATCATTTTGTGGACCGTTTTAATCGGCTTCAAAATAAGAAAATTTTGGGCTTAAGCCATGAGGCCTTGAAGATCTTTATGAATCATGACTGGCCCGGAAACATCAGAGAACTGGAAAACGCTATCGAACACGCCTTTATTTTGTGTCCCGAGGGTTGGATTCGGCCGGAACATCTACCGGAGCATCTTCAGAGAGGGTTTTCTGGTTTTGAGCCACCCTCCGGCTGGACTCTAAACGACATCGAAAAACGCGCCATTTGGGAAGCTTTGGAACGCAATCACTGGAAACGTATGGCTACCGCTCGGGAATTGGGCATCGATAAAAACACACTGCGCCGCAAAATCCTTCGACACGGTCTAGATTCCCAAATCCCCTCACAGGGCCGAAAGAACCGCATCCGCCGGACCCATTGATCCCCGTGCATTTCCACATTCTGACCCTAACAGCCTGTCTGAAAACTCACTCCAGCAAGGTCTCTTGTTGGTTCAAGGCAAAGGCGAGGCGGCGCCTCGCCTCTACAAGCCTGAAAGTGTGTTCTTTCTTGGCATATGTAGCTTTGGCTCGCTTGTTTTGCGAGCCGAAGGCCCGCACTCCCAAGAAAACAAAAGGCGTGGGACGGAGTAGGGGCACGGGGTGCCCAGCCCCTAAATGTTGGCCTGGAATGGCTTATTCTCAATTGTCGGACAAACTCCTCATGACAGTCCTTCCCACACGCTGAAAAGAGAAAGGGAGCTTTTCGAACGTCTTTGGAACCTTCGTTTCAGGCCTTCTGGTGCGTTTTGTTCCCTTTTTAAAAACCGGCTTTCTCCTCCAAGTTTGCTCATGACTCTTATTCTTCACGGCCGGCCTGGGTTTTGGGCTGTCCGTGTGGATACCGAGGATTCTGGCACGGTCCTTGACAGCTTCTTCGGCTGCGTTCGACGTTCCAACGCTCCCCATGAGAAAGATGGGGGAGCCCACAAAACACTTTTGAAGGAGGTTCGAAAGATCATGAGCGGCTCTGTGTCTCGCGAAGAGGTCGCCTGTTCCGGAAAGAAGAAACACTGCGTGGAGGAGGAGGTTGCGCGGCTACGCCATCAGTTCCGTCATATCACCCATAAACTCTTGGTCATGAGCGGAAAGGGAGGAGTGGGCAAAAGCAGTGTGGCGGCCGGGCTGGCCGCTGCTTTGAGCCATAAAGGCTACCGTGTGGGATTGCTGGATGTGGATCTTCACGGCCCCAGTATTCCGAAAATATTGGGTCTCCAAGGATCCTTTGAGCTGGACGATCAAAAGCGTCTGATGCCTCGCGCCTTGTCCGAGAACCTCTCCGTAGTTTCCATGCAGTTTCTCTTGGATGACCCCGACGCCGCCGTTATTTGGCGGGGACCTGTCAAGCACGGTGTCATCAAACAGTTTATCGGCCAAGTGCATTGGGGGCGCTTGGATTACCTGATCATCGACTGTCCTCCGGGCACAGGTGATGAGCCTTTGAGCGTTGCTCAGACCATTCCCGATGTGCATGCCGTGATTGTTACGACACCGCAAGAAATCGCACTCCAAGACGTTCGCAAATCCATCAATTTCTGCCGCAAAGCCCATGTGCCCATATTAGGTTTGGTGGAAAACATGAGCGCTCTTCACTGTCCTCACTGCGGCCAGCAAGTTCATGTTTTCGGCTTCGGAGGAGGCCGACGCACCGCGGAAAGAATGCAGGTGCCCTTTCTTGCAAGCCTTCCCTTTGACCTGGATGTGGTGACTTCCTCAGACGCCGGAGCCATGCTTAATCTGTTCAATCAGGGCCAAAGCCCCTTTGCCGAAGCTCTTCTCAATTTGGCGCAAAACGTTATCGAACGCTGTTCTGTTCCAGAGGAAACACCGAGCAGGGAGGCAGAAAAAATAACAAATTCGAAAACGCCTGGCATGAAAAACGATCTTTTCCGCATTGCCATTCCAATGGCCCATGGCACCCTATGCCAACATTTCGGGCATTGCGAAAGTTTCGTGTTTATCGATGTTTTGGGTTCCGAGGTTCAAAACCGCGTCGAAGTCACCCCACCTCCTCACGAACCGGGGCTCTTACCTCGGTGGCTGGCGGACCAAGGAGTTCGTCTCGTGATTGCGGGTGGCATGGGCCAAAGAGCGATCAGCCTTTTTCAGGAGCGAGGCATTGAAGTGTTGACGGGAGCTCCCGCCAAGGACCCTTACGCCTTGGTTCGGGACTACCTGAAAGGGACGCTGGTATGCGGGCCTAATGTTTGTGACCATTGAGTCGGGCTGGTCCAGAGGCAACCCCATAGAGGGAGCATAAAGATGATTGTCGCTGTAAGCAGTACGGGAAAAGATCTGGAGGCTCAAGTAGACCCAAGGTTTGGTCGGGCCGGCTATTTTCTATTGGTGGACACCGAAACCATGGCCTTTGAAGTGCTATCGAACAGTCAAAACCTTCAAGCAGCCCAGGGTGCCGGCGTTCAAGCGGCATCCCTGGTGGCACGACATAAGCCGTCCGCGGTCCTTACAGGAAACTGTGGTCCTAAAGCATTTCAGGTGCTGCAGGCTGCAGGCATACCCGTCTTTACAGGTGTTTCAGGATCGGTGAAAGACGCGGTGGCAAGTTACAAGGAGGGGTGTTGGAAGCGCGCCGGCGCACCAAATGTGGAAGGGCACTGGAGCTGATTCGCTCTCTCAAGGCTTCTACATTTTTTCGGGACAACGGAACGGTCTTCTGTTAAGGTGCCGTGCCCCTTTAGACCACATCGTCATGGGGGTTTGTCCGAGAACAGTCTTTGCATGGTAGCGCGGGCACGACGTCTGCATAAGAAGTCGGCCAAAGGTCTGCGCCTCTGGGGAACAGTCCAGCTTGTAGGGGTGAGGCGCCGCCTCGCCCCTACAAGCCTGAAACTGTGCCTTTTCCTGGGAACTTGGGCCTCTGACCCTCCATTTTTCCTGGCGGGACACCCGAGCTTCCGAGGGAAAATGCGTTCTCGGACAGGCTCCTTCAATTCGTGACGGCTTTTGGAAAGGGGCATGCTCCGTGACATTCCAGGCGGAGCGATGAAATGACAGCTGTAGGGAGGCTTTTTCATTGTTCCTGGGAATGCCGGCTGGTCGCTGGTGGATTTTGCTTTTCAGTCGGCTCTGGCTTAATGCTGGAGTGCGCCTGGCTTATCCTTTTCTTCCCACCATTGCCCGGGGTCTGGGCCTGAGTATGGAACAGGCCGGGTTTTTGGTGGCTGTTCGATCCTTTGTGGGCCTCCTGAGCATCCTCTTTGGTCTTCTCACCGAAAAGAAGGGGGAAAAGCTCGGCCTGCTTCTCGGCCTTTTTTTTCTTGCCATAGGTGGTTTGTGTATCGGATCTCGAGCAAGCTATGCGTGGGTTCTGATCGGTTTCATTTTTACGGGTCTTGCCCATGCCGCCTATAACCCCTCCGTGCAATCTTACGTAAGCGCCCACGTGCCGTATGCGCTTCGAGCTCGAGCCTTGGGGTTTCTGGAATCATCTTGGTCAGCGTCGTGGTTTGTGGGCATGCCCCTCGGGGGATTCTTGATCGCTCACTACGGCTGGCATGTGCCCTACGTAGCCGTGGGCGTGATGGGGATTTTTCTCTTGCTGCTCACAGCGCGCATGCCGGCTGCGCCGCAAAGTCATCCAGAAATCTTTCATTCGTCACGAGCTTCTTGTGCCGCCCAAAAATCCGCTCCTTCAAGAAACATCACTCCAGCCACCTTGAAGGCTTCTTGCCCAGTTCGAAGTCACGAATCTATTCCCGAAAGCGCGGACCTTCGGTTCACCTCTCTTTCGGACAAGACACCCGCGAATCTCGAAAAATCGCCGTTGTCGGATCAAGTTCCAGCATCCCAGAACAGCACGGCCTCTAAAGTGTTGGCGGTCGTCTCGCATCCAAGGCTCTGGCCCGCCTTGTGTGTGACTTTTTTTGCGCTGCTTGCCAACGAAAGCCTTATGATCGTTTACGGGGCCTGGGTGGAATTTCGCTTCTCCGTGGGAATCGGCTCTTTAGGGCTTCTTTCCACAGGTATCGGCATCATGGAATTGGCAGCGGAATTGAGCGTGGCCTTAGTGGTGGACCGGTTGGGAAAAAAGCGGGCTTTGGCTGCCGGCCTTTTGGGAGCCTCCGCATGCTATGCGGCTCTTTTTATTGCGCAAAGCTCCCTTGCCCTTTCCGTGGTCGTTTTCGGCGGCATCGCCTATTTCTTTGAATTTACCGTAGTGAGCTCCTTTCCTTACATGTCCGAAATCGATCCCAACGCACGAAAACGCTGGCTTTCCGCCAACTACAGTCTCATGGTGGCCGGTCGTGTGATAGGAGCTTTGGTGGGTCCGTGGCTCTGGGAACACACCCACACGCTTCAGGGACACATGAGCCTATCCTTTCTGGCCACGATGGTTGCCTTGGTCTTTCTGCGCCTGGCTCCAAATCCGGATTCCCGCACAAGGAAGGAGTCCATCCAGCCCTAAAAGCTGATCCGATAATTTAGAATAAGCCGTTCCGGCCCATGACTTTGGGGCGAGGCGGCGCCTTGCTCCCAGGTCCCCGACCCTTTGTTTTCTCGGCGGGCGGACCAGAGGCCCGCGCTCCCAGAAAAGCCATCGCCTTTTCCTATTCTCACACAAACTCCTACGGTTCTGTTTTTGAACCGATTGACTCAAAGACGACTCCCAACTACTCTAAAAAGCGCGAAGATTCTTTCCTGACAGCACCTCGACGAGGATTTTTATGGACAGAAAATCTCCCCAACTTCTTGTGAGGTCGGCCGAGCCGTGTTGTGCTCCGAACCTCAAGCCGCGATCCTCATGTTGACCACCCAAAAAGACGACTCAGGTGAGCCCTCCTCGCATGGATCAGCCTTTTGTGGTCGGATGCGTAGATACGGCTGTCGGACCCGTACCTAGGGTATCCTCGGTTTTGACGGCTCGGGATCGCCGGGGCGCTTTTCAGGTGCGCTGGGGCTATAAAAGAACGCGTTCCACCGTAGATCCCGGCCTGTACGCCCTGGGTAATCCGAGCCCTAAGGACCCCGTGCTGGTCACGGCGAATTACAAGTTGAGCTTTGATACGCTGCGAGCGGCCTTGCAAGGACGTCATGCTTGGATTCTGGTGGTGGACACCAAAGGGATCAATGTTTGGTGTGCCGCAGGAAAGGGAACCTTCGGCACTCAAGAAGTGATTTTTCGCCTAAAGGCTTCCCGCCTGGAAGGTATTGTGACCCACAGGACAGTAATTCTGCCGCAGCTTTCAGCCCCTGGTGTGACGGCTCGAGAGATCAAGGCCCAGACCGGTTTTGCCGCTCTTTTCGGTCCCGTGGAAGCTCGAGACCTTCCCGCCTACCTCGACGCCGATTTCAAAGCGACGGAATCCATGCGACGCAAAAAATTTCCATTGAAAGAACGCCTGGTGCTCATACCGGTGGAATTGGTGCACAGTCTCAAATGGGCCATGATGATTGCCGCTGGTTTCTTTATCCTCGGAGGCATTCTTGGCACGGGCCCGTTTTGGGAATCGGCCTGGAAGACGGCCATGGGCCCTGTGAGCGCCTTACTGGCAGGCATCGTCTCGGGTGCCGTCCTGACTCCTGTTTTGCTGCCATGGCTTCCCGGCCGAGCCTTTACCACGAAAGGACTTTTCGCTGGTGGTTTCTGTACTGTTTTCCTTTGGGTGCTTGGGCATTTTCAGTTTCTGCAGCCGCTCGAGCTGATTTCATGGATTTCGGGTCTTCTTTCGGTTTCGGCCTTTCTGGCCATGAATTTCACAGGCTCTTCCACTTACACGTCCCTTTCCGGAGTCCGCCGCGAGATGCGTTGGGCGGTGCCGCTGGAAATACTGCTTTTTTTAGGTTTTCTTGGCACATGGCTTTGGGCTCGGTGCCTTGCATGCTAAATTGAGAAGGGACGTGAAAGTAAAGCATATCAGAGGAGGATTCGGCGTATGAAGCGCCTCGTTTACCTTAAGAACGTGGTCACTCTTCAATGGCATCCGGAAAAATGCGTAGGATGCGGCTTTTGCACCCTCGTCTGTCCTCATGGGGTGTTTGTCAAGGAAAACGGCACGGTGCACCTTGCTTTTCGAGATGCTTGTATGGAATGCGGCGCATGTGCGCGAAACTGCCCAGCCGATGCCATCTTTGTTAAAACGGGTGTCGGATGTGCTCAGGCGGTGATCAACAGTATGATCGGGCGATCGGGCGAAGGCTGCTGCAGCTTGGATGCGGGTTGCTGCTGAACTCCCCATCGATCAAAACGAAAGCTTTTTGAACCATAAGGGCATGCGGTAGAAGCGAAGCGGCGCCTCGCCCTACCTTGAGATCCCCAGAAAAACCTTGGTGTTCCGAGTTCCCGGACAGGCTCCAGAAAAAAATTCTTCCTTCCAAAAGATGTTCGTCCCTTGGCGGTTCCCAGCATCCATGGTATTTTTGAGTAACAGCTTTCAAATTTCTAAAAAGGCGTGACACGATCCCTTGAAGATCAAAGGAGGATGCCATGCCCACGTACGAGTACCAATGCCAGTCGTGCCAAAAGGAATTTACCATCATACAGAGCATTTCGGAGCACGGGAAAAATCCCGTACACTGCCCTGAATGCCGAAGCACCCAAGTAAAGCAGCTCATGTCTATTTTTACGGCCCAAACGAGCAAAAAAAGCTGAATCGCCGCTTTCGAATCCGAGGCCCCTTTTGCCAAGGGGCCTGAACATCAAACAATCCTCACAGTTTTCGCCTTTCACCTTTCAAAAAACTTCCCTTGCAAAATCTCTAAGGCCCAGGAGCTTATCCGAGAACCCGCCACCCCCAAGGCGTCTCCTGTCATTAGAAAGAAGGGGCTTGGCAACGCCTCGCCCCTACAAGCCTGTAACTCGGTCTTTTCCTGAAAGCGCGGGCCCCGGCTCTTTCATGATGCCGGAAGCATTCACGTGCTCTCAGAGAGAGAAGGGTTCCCGGAGGCTTGCAGGGCTCAGGTGTGGATAACTGCCGGTATAAAGGCCAAGCCGAAAAAGTGCGTGTTACGGCGACTACGGAGGTTGCTAATGTGGCGGAGACAGTCCGATAGGTCATGCAGCCAGCTTGTTTCATGATTATAGGTATACCCAAAGATGTCGAGTGGATGAAAAATCATCGCAGACGATGGAGGAGCCAATGGGTGTGCCGGTGGAAGATTCTTTTCAGGGTAAAAGCCGATGTGCTTTCGAGTGGATAGACATTATTGTCTTTCTTGGGTTCATTTTTTGGTTGTCACAACAAGGAGTTTCAGCCATGACAAAAAGCGAGGAACGAAGGGAAACGGCAACCTTTGCCGGCGGTTGTTTCTGGTGTGTGGAATCGGATTTTGAAAAGGTGGACGGGGTCCTTGAAGTGGTTTCAGGATATACGGGAGGTTATCTGGAAAGCCCGACCTATGAGCAGGTGTCCTCTGGGCGTTCCGGACACGTGGAAGCCGTTCAAGTTATCTACGATCCCACAAAGGTTTCTTATGAACAGCTCCTGGATGTTTTCTGGCGCCATATTGATCCCACGGATCCCGATGGACAGTTTGTGGACCGTGGTCCCCAATACAGGACAGCGATTTTTTACCACAACGAGGAACAACAGCGCCTTGCGGAAGCATCGCGCCAAAAACTGGAAGCTTCGGGCAGATTTTCTAAACCTATTGTGACGGAAATTCTTCCGTTGCAAAAGTTCTATCCAGCAGAAGAGTATCATCAAGATTTTCATGCCAAGTCGCCTCAAAGGTACCATCTTTATCGAGCAAACTCCGGGCGGGATGCCTTTCTGAAAAAGGTATGGAAGCAGAAGCCGGTCTCCAACGTGCCGCCTTGTATGTCAGACTGTCCATGGCGCAAGCCGGACGATGAAGAACTGCGCAAACGCTTGACTCCCATGCAATATAAGGTCACGCAGCAGAGCGGCACGGAACCCCCGTTTCAGAACGAGTATTGGGATAACAAGAAACCGGGAATTTATGTGGATGTTGTCTCAGGAGAACCTTTGTTCAGTTCCCTGGACAAGTTCGATTCCGGCACCGGCTGGCCTAGTTTTACACGACCTTTGGACCCCGATCACGTCGTGGAGCGTCAAGATCGTTCTCTTTTCATGGTGCGCACGGAAGTACGAAGCCGTTACGGCGATTCGCATCTGGGTCATGTGTTCGATGACGGACCGCCGCCCACCGGACGCCGCTACTGTATCAATTCGGCAGCCCTTCGTTTTATTCCAGCCGAAGATTTGGAAAAGGAAGGCTACGGCCGGTATGCACCGTTGTTTCAGAATAAATAACAAGGCATGAGCTTTGCCATGGAAGTCACCGTCCTTATGGCCATGACCCTCGACGGTAAGATCGCGAAACGCCCGGACCATTTCCCGGATTGGACGCCTTCAGAAGACAAGAAATTCTTCGCGAAGCGCACTCGCAAGGCTGGAGTGGTCATCATGGGCTTTCGTACGTTTCAAACCCTGAAAAAGCCGCTTCCAGATCGTCTCAATGTGGTCATGACTCGGGACCCTTTACGGACCTCCACCGGGAACAACGTGGTCTTTACCACCGAATCACCCCGTAACGTCCTTACCTGGCTGAAATCCTTGGGATACACAGAAGTCATTTTGGCCGGGGGTGCCGTTGTCAATTCCCTTTTTGCCGCCGAAGGCCTTATCGACCGTCTCATCGTCACGGTGTCTCCAAAAATCTTCGGCATCGGTCTTTCCCTGTTTGTTCCCGAAATTTCCATGGACCTGGAATTGGAAACGTTGGATCGCCTTGGAAAGGATTTGGTTGTTCTGAGCTATCGCGTTCTCAGGTCGGAAAAGATCTGAGACAGTGACCCAAAGACTTAAAACAGCACCAACCTAGTTTTTTGCGGTGCAAACGATCCTGAAATTCCCGACAAACATCCTCCAAGGATGGCCTTTTTTGTGTTCAAGCCTGGAGGGGGTAAAATTTTGTTGAAGTCTCGGAATCATCCAGCCGAAAGAGAAAGAGACACTTTGTGGTGATATGTTGTGGCGAAGATTTTCGGATGGGAAGCGACCGCAGGATCGTCTCAAATTCTAAGGACATGCGTTTGCGAGGACGGTAGATGAAACCCGCATCTTCACGCACTTCTCTGGAGAACCTGGTACAGCTCAGCGGAGATCTTCCCGCTATGCCGCACGTGGCTTCCGAGGCCCTTCAAAAAATTGCCGACCCCAATGCCCGTGCGGAAGATTTACAAAAAATTCTGGCAAAAGATCCGGCTCTGGCGGCTCGAATTCTCAAATTGGCCAATTCTTCTTTCTATGCTCGATCTCGAACCATCGCCACGCTTCGTGACGCGGTGGTGGTCATCGGCCTCAAAACCGTACGTGCCTTGGTTCTCGCCTCCGTAACTCGGGATCTTTTTGACCCTTTTGGACTGACGGAAAAACTCCTCTGGGAACACGCCGTAGGATGCGGCCTCGCGGCTCGAACCTTGGCGGTTGTTCTTCGCTTTTCCAAGCAGGAAGAGTGTTTTCTGGCCGGACTCCTTCATGACGTGGGCCAAATGATTCTGCTCACGCATCGATCCGAATCCATGCGTCGAATCATTGAAGAAGTGTACAACAATCCTGATTTGTCCTTTTGTGTCTTGGAACAGGAGACCTTCGGCTTCGATCACGCGGAGGTGGGACGCCTGCTGGCCGTCAAGTGGCGTTTTCCGGAAGAAATTGTCGAGGCGATTGCATGCCATCATCATCCGGCATCGGCCAAGATTCTGCCGGCTCTGACCGTGATCGTTCACTTGGCCAATGCCTACTGTCACAAACTGGAACTGGGCCCTGTTAAAAAGCCTGATCTGGACCTGTCCGCTGTTCCCAGTGCTCGGGCCTTGAAATTGACGCCGGAAAAACTATCCTCGATTGAGGCTGCCATCCGTCATGTGGTGAGCACCGAGGCTTTGAGTTTTTCTTAAGTGCCGTATTTTTCGAGATAGCCTCGAGGGGTGATCATCCAACCGTTCCAGATATAGGTTTGGCTGTTTCCCACGAGAACGACGGTCTGCATGTCCACGTCTTCACAGACGAGATCCCTCAGGGTGGTCACCCAATACCTCTGGCCTTCCCTCATGGCCTTGTGCACCACCCCTACCGGTGTTTCCCCCATTCGGTGACGAAGCAGGACGGCTCGGGCTCGATCGAGCACATCGGGCCGAGTGGCACTTCGAGGGTTATAAAGGGCGAGGACAAAATCGGCTGAAGCCGCGGCTTCCAAACGTTTTTCGATAACTTTCCAAGGTGTGAGATGGTCGCTGAGGCTGATGGAGGCAAAGTCGTGCATGAGGGGAGCCCCTAGAAGGGAAGCTGCGGCGTTGAAAGCGGCCACACCCGGAATGACTTCCACGGGCAAAACATCCCTAGGGGTGTTCGTATAGGTGGAACCGTCACGGACCGCTACACCCTGAGCTTGACATACATCAAAAACCAACCCGGCCATACCGTAAATACCGGCATCCCCTCCAGAGACCAGAGCCACTCGATAACCTTCCAAGGCCAGATGAATGGCTTCCCGGCATCGGTCCATTTCTTTGCGCATTCCGCTGGTACGAAGGGTTTTCCCTTGCACCAAGGGTTCTATGAGACTCACATAGGTTTTGTAGCCGACGATCACCTCCGCCTGCTGCAAAGCCTCAAGGGCCCGAGGGGTCAGATGTTCAGAAGATCCGGGCCCAAGGCTTACGATCCAAAGCTGTCCTTGGCCACGGCGACGGTGACATTGGCTGTTTTCTGTTTCTCCACAATCAAGCGCCCGTTTCGAGCCGCTTTGAGAGCCGCTGCTTCGCATACGCTAAAAACTCCTATGTGTCGGTGCACCATCAATGAAGGGTTGGGCACCTGTTGTGTTTGCAATGTTTCCTTGGAAAAAAAAACGATGGGCCAGCCCAATTTTCGAGCCGCTTCTCGAAGCCCGGGTTCTCCCTCTTTCAGATCGACACTGGCCAAAGTACGCACCGATGACACAGCCAACTGGAACCGCTCAAAGACATGTCCAATGGCTTCGATGATTTCCTGTGCCGAAGTGTTTCGGTTACAGCCGACACCGACCACCAAACACCGAGGTCGTAGCACGACGGCACGCCATAGTTGGGGTTTTCGCCGTTCTGACACCCATACTCCAGGAACCTGGGTCGGATCCACCTTGGGCATATCCCCAAAGGCCCCTGAAATCTCCCAAGACTCGGCCGGCTGGAAGGCATCCATTTCAGACACAGGCATCGACCTTGACATCCACACAGCGCTCTGGATCGCAGTACGATAAGGAGCCAGGTGCCCATCAGGGTCGTAAATCCAGAAAGGTTCTTCGTCCAGGATGGCCGTCGTGATCCGAGGCGCCCAGGTCATGTCTTCCATGACCAAACCCGATGCCAAAGCCATGGTATCCAGAGCGGGCTTTTGGGACACATCGGATCCCGTCGTAATCACAGCCTGCCCTCCCAGAAGGGAGGCCACGATCCGCGCCAGCCTGTTGGCACCTCCCACATGCCCGGAAAGCAAGCTGATCACAAAATGGCCCCGTTCATCCGCCACCACGACTGCAGGGTCCAGTGTCTTCGAGCGCAGCAGAGGAGCGAGCGAACGCACAACGATCCCTGTAGCCATAATACAAACCAAAGCCCGGAAATCCTTCCATAACAGTGGAAAAAGGTCGCGAAGCCTTCCGTACGGTTGAGCCCCCATGGCCACGGCAAACCCATGCCGTGCCGGCACATAAACCGTGCATTCAGGCAAGGCTTCCATGAGTCGCAAAGCCAAGCCCGTTCCTTGCCGCGTGATGGACACCACGGCGATAGGGCGAGGCACATCAAGAACGGGCATCTCGAAACCCATGGGCAAAGGATCCGTCATAGAGTCGAGAGCGAACACGAGGCCGGACTTGGTCCAGAACCTTTCCGACCATGATCAAAGCTTGTCGCCGAATGCCCGCACGGCGAACCTGTTCGGCGATAGTGTCCAAAGTTCCACGAAGAAGACATTGATCCGGCCAGCCCACGCGGTAGGCTACCACCACGGGGGTTTCCGGAGCATAAGAGTCGCGAAGGGATCGAACCACTTGGTCTATGTGTTGGACACTGAGGTAAATGACCAGAGTGGCCCCATGGGTCGCCAGGCGCTCCAGCGATTCTTTTTCCGGCACCCCGGTCTTTCCGGCCGCTCGAGTCACAATGACCGTTTGAGAAACCTCGGGCAGGGTCAACTGGCATCGCAACTCAGCCGCCGCGGCAAAAACGGCGGACACGCCGGGAACCACTTCATAGAAGACACCGGCATCATCCAGGAGCTGCATTTGTTCGTGAATGGCTCCGTAGAGGCTGGGATCCCCCGTATGTAGCCGCACCACTTTTTGCCCACGACGCACGGCGTCCATGATGGCCTGATGGGTTTCTTCTAAAGTCATGGACGCACTGTCCATGAGCACCGCCTCGGGTTTGCAGACACCGAGAAGACTCGAAGGCACCAAAGAGCCGGCGTAGATCACCAGGTCCGCTTCCCGAAGAAGCCTTTGACCTTTGACCGTGATGAGGTCCGGGTTCCCCGGACCGGCTCCCACAAAAAAGACGAAGCACGGTTCGGCGTTTTCGTTCCGTGCCGTTAAGTCAAGACCCCGAGATTTCTCGCAGGATTGCATAGAGCCTCCGGTTTCACACATTGTCGATCGATTCCGCCTTTTCCATGGCGCATAAAAATACGGGATTCAGGGATTCAAAGCGCAAGGAGGACCCAATGGGAACCGCTCGATTGACCTGAACCTGAAGCGCTTCCAGGTTCACTTTTTGAGATCTGCTGAACATCTCCACCTCCTGCAGGCTCTGCCATGTCACGGCGGCTACCACAAGGCGTCCTGAAGGCGCCAAACGGTCCCAGACGGCATGAAGAAGCTGGGTCAAGATGCCTCCAGAGCCGCCAACGAAAACACGATCCGGATCAGGCAGCCGAGGAAGAACATCAAGGGCTTCCCCCTCGATCACGTGAATCTCACCACAGCGAAATCGCCGTAGATTGGTCCAAATATCCTTGGCCCGTTCCGCAACCTTTTCCACCGCCCACACACTTTTTAATGGGCAAAGCAAAGCGGCTTCCACAGACACCGACCCACTGCCGGCCCCTAGGTCCCAGAAGACATGCCCTGAAGCAAGCTGAAGCAACGATAAGGCCAGAACACGCACTTCCTTTTTGGTAATCAAACCCGCACGGTGCTCAAAGGCTTGATCAGGAATACCTAGTTTCGGTGCCTGTGCCTTGCCCCGGGGCTTCACCGTCGGATTCAGAACGGTTGTTTTGTTCCAAGCTTTTGGATCATTAGGTTCCCACGCCGTACCCGTAAGGTCGCCAGACACCATTTCATGGGTCTCTTTTTTAGGGTCGATTTCAGTTTTGGGCTTTATAAGGAGCACCACGTTGAGAGCGGAAAAATCCATGTTCAAAGCATCCAGGGGATTCAGGGAGCTAATTTTTTGTGAAGGAAGCCCCAAGTCTTCCCCAACGATCATGCAAAGATCATCAAAGCCCGCATGAAGCAATCGTTCGGCAATCCATGTCGGCCCGTGTTCTTTGTCGGTCAAAAACGCGACAGGGTGTCCCTGCCGCAGAAACCACATCCATTCCGAGGATTCTTTGCGTCCATGAAGGCTGAAGACCTGCACATTCTCCCAGGGTAGACCTATGGCGGCACACAGGCTTTGCAGAGACGTGGGGCCGGGAACAAAATGAAAATGTTCGGGAGGAAAGCTTTCCGTCAAGAATCTTCCGATGCCGAAAAACAATGGATCTCCAGAAGCCAAAATGGCCACGCGCTTTCGATGCGCTAAATCCTTCAGCCTTTCTCCAAGAGCTTTCATGGATCCTTGCAGAGGAATCTTTTCTCCGGAATGGTTCGAAAACAAGGCCAAATGCCGGGTTCCTCCCACCAAAACATCCGCTCGCTCAATCCAAGCAAGACCTTCCAGAACACAACTCTTGGGACCGGAACCAATGCCCACAACGACAATGAGGGGAGGTGTCCATTTTTCGGGGTCTTTAGACATTCTCTCTTGAATCCATCAGCCGTGTTGCCGGCATTCCTTAAGATCCCTTTGGCGGCGTTGCTGCCTCTTGATCCTCGACGTCGGCGAGAAGCGAGCCGTCGTAGTCAAAAAGCAGGAGTCGCAATCGGGGAACCGATGTCCCGGCGAATCGGCGAGAATGCCGCAAAGCCTCTCGAGCCACCTCCAGAACCACGTCATGAGCTTGGGCATCTCTAAGCATTTCCAGGGCATGACGCGCCGTATTGGCATGGATCATCTGGTCTAAAAGGCTTCGGGAAGCTCCCACACGTTCTCCACAGCGCACCAGGGTGTTCAGGTCCATTCCGGATTTGTGGGCATGGGTGGATGGCTTCCCGGAAGCCATTTTGACGGCCTTGCCAAAAAAAACGCTATGCACAATCGTGGAAAACCCCATGTGAGCCGCTCGATCGACGGCAAAAGCAAAGAAGTCGGCGATTTGCACAAAAGCTTCCGTAGGTTCGTGCTGGAGTAATCCTCGGGCCAATTTTTCGCTTTTTCCACCGGTGCTCAACACCACTGTCGAGGAGCCGGCCGCTTTGGCCACATGGAACGCTGAAAGAATGGTTTCTTCATAGGCCTCATGAGACAAGGGCTTGACCAATCCTGTCGTGCCCAAGATGGAAAGTCCCCCCAGAATCCCCAATCGAGGATTCAAAGTGCGCGGAGCCAAATGTTCCCCTTGAGGCATGGAAACCCGAACATGGATGGTCAAAGCGCAAAGCGGTTGGGGAACAACAGGCAGGGGTAGCCGAACGGTGCCTTCCGAGGATTTATCGGCATCAATCACGGAACCCGCAGGGAAAACCTCTGGGGTAGAAAATCTTTCCAGGTCCGATGATCGGTTGAGTTCCTCCGATAGGTTTTCCACCAGCATGGCTCGGGGTGTGGGGTTGATGGCGGGTTCTCCCACGGCTACGGGAAGCCCCGGCTTGGTCACCACACCGACGCCGCCGCCTGTGCTCAGAACAATGTACGCAAGACCATGGCCGGGTTTAAAGTCTTGCTTTTCGGCCGTCGGAAGTTTGCCATTGGTTCGGTATGGTTTTAGGAGCTCGAGGCGGACCACCACGGGGGTCTTGTCCGTGACATCCGGGTCGTCGCCTGCGTCCTTGATGACAACCGCTTGGGCCTCAGTCATGTTCAGACAAGTCACAGTGGTGGGCACCGCAAGATAGTATCCCACAGGAAGACGCACCGCGATGCAAGACGGCTTTGTCCCCGTGAGGATGGCGCGCAAGGCCGCCCGTGCCGCCGCGGTCATGGCGGTTCCTGTGCTGAATCCTATTCGCAACCGGCGGCATGAGGGTCGGCCGTCGGTCTTGCCCTCATGTTTTTCCTGCACGTTGTCCGGCTCCTTTCTAAGACGGCTCCATGCTTTCCAATACACGCGGTTTTCTGTCAACGAGATTTTCGAGATTTTTAGCAGGGCAACCACCTTCTGTAACAACGAACCGTTCGAACGAGCATCCAAGAAACGGGATTCCGTCCAACCGCTAGAAAGGTCCAACACCCAGGCAAATCCAGGAAGGGCTTGTTTTATTCAGAGCCAAAATCTGAGAGCGGAATCGTGGGTTCCTCTATATTGCCTGGGCACGTTGGGCCACATGGAAGACTGTGCTTGAATGAAGGCTCGTAAGGGCCTTTCTGGAAGCGTCACCCTTCGTCCTGTCATTTTGCGATCGAGACGCCAGCGCTCGGGGAAAAACCACACGTTGTGAAGGCAGGGACACGGCGCACCGTGCCCCTACCTTCCTGACACTTCGCCATTTCGTTGTCTGGAATGACCCGTGTCGCGGTTGCAGACAAATTCCGCAGGGCATGCTTTGAAAGGAAATGCGTGAGGTGCAGAAAGTCCTTGGCCGTGCCTTTTTTCGTTTGATAGTGTAACTGGAATCAAGAGGAAAAACTTAATTGAACCCTTAGCTAGGAGCTTGTCCAAGAACGCGCAACGCCACCTGCGTCGCATGCCATTAATGGTAGGGGTGAGGCGGGGCTTCGCCTCTCCAAACACTTAACCGGGCTTTTCCTTGGAAGCGTGGGCGTCCCGTCTGCAGAAAGGGCGACCCAGAGGCCCGAGCTTCCAGGAAAACAAAGGCTTTGGGGCGTCGAGGCGGGGCGGCGTCTCGCCCCGACCTTGAAATGCCATTAAAGACCTTTGGTACTAAGGGTTCTCGGACAAGCTTCGAGAGGACGTCTGAGCATGGATTATGTGGTGGTGATTATCGGGGCAGGTCCAGCGGGAATCTTTGCCGCCCTCACTCTGGTGGAAGCCGGTCTGGCGCCCGTCCTTCTCGTGGAACAAGGGAAAGACCTTAAGGATCGCACACGATGGGGAGCCAACGACATGTTGTGCGGGTGGGGCGGTGCGGGTGCTTTCAGCGACGGCAAACTCACTCTGTCTCCCGAAGTGGGCGGCTTTCTTTCGGATTTTGTGGGTACAGCGGCCCTCAAAGAACTGCTTCAGGAAGCCGACAGCATCTATGTCCGCTTCGGAGCGCCGGATCGCCTCTACGGGGGCATGACTCCGCAGGTGGAAGATCTGGCCGATCGAGCGCGCCTGGCCGATTTGGAACTTATACCCATGACCGTGCGTCATATCGGCACGGAAAACTGCCTGATTGTTCTAGAACGGCTCAAGCAAGCCCTAGAAAAATCGGTACGAATTCGCACCCAATGTCAAGCCGTACGTATTCTGGCTGATGCAGGTACCGTACGCGGTGTAGAACTTTCCGATGGTCAAATCGTCCGGTGTCGATACGTTATCGCCGCTCCAGGAAGAGCCGGGGCTCCATGGATGAAGGAACAGGCTCGCCTTTTGGGACTTCCCACGGAGGCAAGCCCAGTGGATATCGGCGTGCGCGTGGAATTGCCGGCCGTTGTCTTTAAGGGAATCACCGACATCAGCTACGAATCCAAGCTTATCTACTACACGAAAACCTTTGACGACAAAGTGCGCACCTTTTGCATGAACCCTTACGGTGAGGTGGTCCAAGAACGAAACGGGTCCATGATTACCGTCAACGGCCACAGTTACGCCGGGAAAAAGACCCCTAACACCAACTTTGCTTTGCTGGTCAGCAGCGCCTTTACGGAACCTTTTGACGATCCCATTGCATACGGCCGCTATATCGCCCGACTGGCCAACCTGCTGGGAAAAGGCGTTATCGTTCAGCGCCTTGGAGACCTCATGGCCGGACGACGCAGCACTCGCGAACGCTTGGCTCGATGCCTGACTCGTCCGACCTTGCTGGAAGCTGTTCCCGGAGATCTGAGCTACGTCTTTCCCTATCGGCATCTGCTAGGTATCGTGGAAATGCTTCAAGCCCTGGACAAGATCGCTCCCGGCACAGCGTCTCGCCACACCCTTCTCTACGGCGTGGAAGTCAAATTCTATTCCCATCGTATTCAACTAAGCAAAGACCTGGAAACCCCGATACGAAACCTGTTCGCCGCCGGAGATGGAGCGGGAATCACTCGAGGGTTATTGCAGGCTTCCGTAAGCGGGATGCTGGCGGCTCGAGCCATTTTGCAACGTGAGACTTCACGCGACGACGGTCAAGGTTGAAAGATGATGTCCCTATCAGACCTGCGCGAGCTCATTCGTTCTCATGAGGTTTTTTCGGTCCCGGAAAAAATTCGTATTCATACGGACACCACCCAGTTCATGGATATCAAGGCGGGAGACTGCATCGCCGTCGAAGGCCGTCTCTTTTACGTCAAGGGAGAAGAATTCGAAGGCCGATTCGGTTTGGACGGAGAACCCAAGTTCTGGGTGAAACGGGTCATCGACCTTCAAGATGGCACTGTCAAAATCTTGAAATTGGCTTTTTTTGAATCCTTTCTGATGCACCTGGGTGAAGAACGCATTCGATGCTTTCGCAGTCCCCACAAAGAATCTCGAATCCTGGAACGCACGGCGGGCGACGCTCGCTTCATGCAGGGTGGTACGCTCTACGATGAGGCCGAAAATCCTGTACGAGTCATCGAACGCATCAGCGGCAAGACCTTCTACGACATGATTCATGACTTGGACATGGATCATGAAACTTATTACTATGAAGTGTTTCCCGGGATTTTTACGAACCTGATGAAAGCCTTTTACGCCATCAAGGACCTGCATCAGATGGGTGAGATCCATGGGGACATTCGTAACGATCATCTGATCCTGGAACATTCTACGGGTCGGTATCGCTGGATCGATTTCGATTACACCTATGAATGGCCGGGGCAGCCTTACGGTGTGGACCTGTTCGGCTTGGGCAACATTCTTTTGTTTGCAGCCGGAAAAGGTTTTTACACACTGCACGACCTTAAGTCTTCTCGATCTCCTTACCATCCGCCTTTATCCCATCTGCGTGAAGAAGACTTTTCCCTTTTTTTCCCGAACCGCCTCATGAACCTCAAAAAGATCTTCCCTTACCTTCGGGAATCACTCAACAAAGTGCTCATGCACTTTGCCGCCGGAACCGAAGTGTTTTACGAATCGGCGGCCGAATTCATGGAAGATCTGGAAATCGCTTTTCGATCTTTTCTGTGGGAGGTGCCTCATGGGCCATAAGATTCTTGTGGGGATCGATTGCTCCGCCAACGCCCAAAGGGCGTTGGACTATGTGGGAAACATGCTTCGTCCCCACGACGATATCCATATCACCCTTTTTCATGTGCTCATCGGCCCTCAGACTGACATCTACCCGGACAGGGACCAAAGAGAACTGGAATTGGAAAAGCGACACCGCCGCGCCCTTCGACAGCTGGAAGCCATGCAAGAGCGTCTCGTGGAATTGGGCGTACCCAAGGACCGTATCTCTTTAAAAATTCAGGTGTGTCCGCCTGAAGAAAATGTTCCTAACACACTTCTGGAAGAGCAGAGAAGCGGGGGTTACCAGACGGTGGTGGTAGGACGACGCGGCATGAGCAAGCGAGAAGAATTTCTTTTCGGCAGTGTTTCAAGCAAGATTATTCGCGAAGCCCGTGAATGCACGGTTTGGGTGGTCCAGTAATTCCATGAGGAGGTCGTATGTTTCCGGTGACCTTTGACCGTCATGTGCTGGAAGGATTGCCTTATCCTGACGAAGAAGACATTGCGCGCGTTCTCGGTGTGTTGAAAATCGTCCTGGAACGGCGTGTTCTGCCCTATTTTCGCACACGTCGCGGCACGGACCCTCGGCACAGCGCACTGGTCATGGATCGGGTGTGCCTGGAAAGGCTGGAAGACGATCAGAGGGTCATCGCTCCCCTGAGCCTCCTGTTCAAACGCGATACCCAATGGGTCATTGCCATCCACGAAAGACTGTTTGACTACTTCGCCTTTGTGCTTCCCGGGGATTCCAAGGGTTTGGTGACCGAAGGCACGGATGAGGAACGCCGGGCTCTGGCTTTCGCCGAATTCCTGCTTCGACACCAAATGGAACACCTCCTTTATCCCAAAACCGCCGAAACAGCCGTCGTGGAAAGTGATGTGGTTTTCGCTGTGGAGAAAGCCCAGGAGGATCCCACCTTTTATCGGCTTTTGAACCATATTCTTAGGGATGAAATGGTGGGGATCAGAGGTGAAGAATACCTGCAGCTCTTTGACGCCGAAGCCCAGACGACTGCCACCGCTTCCCTGGTCTATCGCATGGTCTTGAGAGCCAGTACATGGCTTGCGGATCTTGAGGAAAAGCTCTTCTCGGAAACGCTCACAGGGCTCGACATAGATTGCCGCGTGCAGGCTCTGGGCGAATGCTGGAACCGCAGCCGCCAAACCATGCTGTCCCTTGTGCAGCGCACAGCTTTTTTGGAAAAACTCTTTCGTGGTTTCAACACACTCCTGGAAGCGGATCCTGCCGAAGCCCCCAAGGTGCTCATGGCCTTTCGAGACCGCTGGGGACTCTGGGGTCTGTTTCACGAACTGGGAGTGCCCCAGGAAGAGGTGGAACATAAGGACGGAGATGCTCTGTTCGGACTTTTTGTTAAGCATTGCAAAGATTTTCTTCAAAAATCAGGGGCTCGATACGCCGCACCACCGTCCAGACCAGCGGAACCCCCCAAGCCCACCGTAGGGGTGAAGAGTCTAAAAGATCGCATCGAGGAAGCTAAAGCGAACCCGGCCTACCCACCTCAGGTCATCGAAATCATCGAAAAAAACAAAAGCCTTGCTTCCGGCGCCAGCGGCGCCAAGTACAGCGAACTGATCGAAACCCTTTTGTCCATTCCCTGGAAAAAGATCAAACCCATCAAGGTGCGTGTCCAAGACTTCGAGGAAGGCTTGCATCGAACTCATTATGGACTGGATCGTCCGAAAGAAATCATCTGCGACTTTTTCACCAATCTGATTCGTCGATATCGCCAATTCGATCTTGTCAAAGCCGAAGGTTGGGAACGTACCGGCAGCGCCTTTCTTTTCGTGGGCCCTCCTGGTGTGGGAAAAACCTCCCTGGCCATTTCCATCGCCCAAAACCTGGGCATTCCCTACCACAAGATTTCTTTGGGCGGCATGAGGGATGAATCGGACCTGCGAGGGCACGGGTTCACTTATGAAGGTTCCAAGCCCGGAGCCATCGTTCAGGGTTTGATCAAGATGGGATGCATGAACGGCATGTTCATCTTGGATGAAGCGGACAAGACGGAAAAATTCGCCATCGCCACTCTTCTGGAAATTCTGGATCCCGAACAAAACCATTTGTTCCATGACAAATACACTCAAACCACGGTGGATATCGACCTCAGCAACTGCCATTTCGTTCTTACCGCCAACACTTTGGAAACCGTTCCGCCTCCCGTGGCCAACCGTTGTGAAATCGTTTTCTTGGACCGTTACAGCGTCGAAGAAAAGGTGGCCATTGCGCAACACCACCTGATCGGGCGTTTGAGATCCCGCTACAATATTCTGGAAAGCGATATCGCCTTTCCTCCCGACGAAGAACAAGAACTGCTGCGCCATCTGGTTCGAGAATACACTTATGAGGCCGGGGTTCGAGATTTGGAGCGCCTTTTGCGGACCCTTTTCTTTCGCATTCAACGTAAAGAACTGGTGAACGGCACCCCTAGACCCATATGGATTACACGACAGAAAATCAAAGAGTACTTGGAACCTCCCATACGTCCTTGGAAAATCAGTGATGAAGACCGTATCGGAGAAATCCTGGCCCTCGGCGTCAATGTGGAACTGGGCGTTGGGTCCGTCATTCCTATTCAGGCGACGCCTATTCGCTTCGGATCGGAAGTTCCTCTGGAAAGCCCGGCGGGATACATGAGTCTGGTGCATGCCACGGGGAACATTCAAAAAGTCATGGATGAAAGCCGAAAAGTGGCCATGACCGGTATTCTTCAGTGCGCCGATGCCTTGCAAATCAATATCAAGCAGGTAGGCTCCCCGATTCATCTTCACTTCATGGGCGGATCCACGCAAAAAGACGGCCCGTCGGCGGGAGGAGCCATCGGCTTGGCTTTGGCTTCGGCGTTGTCCCAAAAGCCTATTCGCAGGGACGTGGCCATGACGGGGGAAATCGATACCCATGGAAGAATCACGGCGGTCGGAGGGATCGCCATCAAGTTGGAAGCCGCGGCCGATGCCGGGTGCACCACGTGCCTGGTTCCCAAACAAAATCTGCGCGGTGAAGACAGCATTGAACGGCTTCCGCAAGCCCTCAAAAAAGAACTGCACATTCTCACTTATGAAGAATGGGCTTCTGTGCATCCGCCCTTTGAATACCATCGTCACATGCTTCAGGTGGTGGCCGTAGACCACATCGTTCAAGCCGCCGAAGTGGCTTTTATCGAAAAGGAAGATTTAGAAGGCATCGCACAGTGTCTTTTGCCTTACGCCGAAAAGGTTCGTGCCGCTTTGATTTCATCGCAAAAGCCCACACAAGCCGGCTTGACTGTGTTTGTGGTCAAAGATGCCATGGAACTGCCCCTTCAAGCGATTGAAGCTATAAGGCACCACACAGGCTTGCGCCCTGCCGTGGTATGTGCGTCACCTTGCACAAACGCCGTCAAAGAGCGCCTGCAGCGATCCTTAAAGACCGTTCCCGTCCTTTCCATGGATCCGCAAAAGGAGAAACTCAAGAACGTGCTTTCCTCTTTTGTGGAAAAGGCGGAAATTCCGACGGATCGTCCCGTATCGGCTGTGGTGGCTCCCTTTTTCTTTCTCACGCAAGACGGCATTGTGGAAGAGGCTTTTCAGGGAAAACGCCCTTGGTCTGAGACGCGTTTCATGGCCAACAATTTCTGTGTGCAAAATGCCAAGATCAAAGGATCCAAAAGGATTTTAAACGCTGTCATGAGCAGCCTGGCCCATGGGCCGGAAACCGTTTTGGAACGTTGCCCGTTCCTCGCCCGCGTGCGGGGTGTCTGGACGATTGATATGTGCTTCATTCCGGAAAAATACAGACTGGATATTCGAAGAGCCGAAGAGCTTCTTCATCGCGCTCTGGGAACCTGGCTTCAAGCCGTCATCTCGGAAGCGGACATCTCGGCGGATTGACACAAGTCCTCTTCGGGTTCTAAAATCGCTTTGTGAGCTTCAATCTGTCAGATTCGAAAGCTCTTTCCCAAAAACCCATAGCTCAACGGGGATCCTCAAACCATGTCGGAAGAGTCACGTTATCGAGATGCTGGAGTGGACCTGGAAAAAGCCAACACGCTGGTAGCCCGAATCCGCCCTCTCGTGCAGAGTACGTTTCATGCCAACGTTATCACCGATATCGGCGGGTTTGGAGGACTCTACAGTGTCGATTGCACACAGATGAAAAACCCCGTGCTGGTTTCTTCCACAGACGGTGTGGGCACCAAGCTGAAGGTGGCCGTCTGGGCGGACAAACACGATACCGTAGGGATCGACCTTGTGGCCATGTGTGTCAACGACATTGTGGTTCAAGGGGCAAGACCTTTGTTTTTCTTGGATTACCTCGCCATGGGTTCCATCGATTTGGATCGTGTGGAAGCCATCATTCGAGGGATTGTCGCCGGGTGCAAACAAGCCAATTGTTCTTTGATCGGAGGAGAAACCGCTGAAATGCCCGGCTTCTATCCCGAAAATGAATACGACATGGCCGGATTTGCCGTGGGCCTCGTGGACAATGCGGAAATTATCGACGGATCCACCATTCGTGTGGGCCAACACATCATCGGCTTGGCTTCCAGCGGACTGCATTCCAACGGGTACAGCCTGGTGCGCCGTATCGTCATGGATCAATTGGGTTTGAAACCCGACAGTTACTTGCAAGACTGCGGGCGCACCGTGGCCGAAGAGCTTCTGGAACCTACACGCATCTACGTGGATCCGGTCCTGCGTCTGCTGCGCCAGTTTCAGGTGGCAGGCATGGCGCACATCACGGGAGGCGGCTTTCCAGATAATATTTCCAGAATTCTTCCAAAACAATGCCAGGCCCTCATCGATCGATCTTCTTGGGAAATGCCGTCGATTTTCAGGTTTTTGCAAGAGGCTGGAAAAGTGTCTCGAGAAGAAATGTACCGGGTGTTCAACTGTGGCATCGGCTACGTGATGGTGGTGGATCCTTCGGATCTGGAAGACATCTTAGGACGTCTGGCAGGCATGGGCTACAAGGCCTACCGCATTGGAGAAATTGTGGCGCGACAAGCCGAAGACCCGCCTGTGCGCCTGATCTAACAAGCCATATCGAGAAAACCGCAAAGCGTGCCTACCATGCCCCAAACCGGGTTGCCCACGAGCCATGAAGATGTTTCTCCGCACCATGAAGACATGGTCCGAGCTCAAGAAGCCATCGCGAAGGCGATGCAAACCCTTGGTCGTTATCTGCACGGCAAAGAAAAGGCCTTGCGGTTGGCTTTCATCTGTTTTTTTTCGCGCGGCCATCTTTTGATTGAAGATCTTCCCGGCTTGGGCAAAACCACGCTCGCCATCGGTCTGGCCAAGGTTCTCGGCCTTTCTTTCGGACGTATTCAGTGCACCAGTGATCTTCTGCCTACGGACATCACGGGCCTTTCCATTTTCAACAAGACGGCGGGGGTGTTTGAGTTCCATCCGGGTCCCATTTTTCACAACATCATTCTCGTGGACGAAATCAATCGAGCCACTCCCAAAACCCAAAGCGCTTTATTGGAAGCCATGGGTGAAAAACAGGTGACCCTGGAGGGACGCACCATGGATCTTCCTAAACCCTTTTTCGTCATCGCCACTCAAAATCCTGCGGAACAATTCGGCACCTTTCCTTTGCCGGAATCCCAGATGGATCGATTCATGATGCGCATTCGCATCGGTTATCCAAGTCGGGAAGCGGAATTGGAGATTTTGCGGGGAGGCAGTCAACGACGAAAGCTCTACAGCCTAGATCCCGTGGTGGACCAGGAAACCGTGCTCATGATTCAAGGTTTTATTCGCAAGCGCATGATCACCTCGGACCATCTTTTAGATTACCTCATGCGCATTATTGAAGAAACACGCCGCTCCGAATACCTCACCACGGGGCTGTCTACTCGAGGCTCCCTGGCTCTCCTGCACACGTCGCGAGCCCACGCTTTTATGGAAGGTCGAGATTATGTGATTCCGGAAGACGTCAAGGCGGTCGCCCCCTATGTGATCCCTCACCGGGTGTTTTTTCGAGAGGAGTATTCTTCAGTGGACAAAAAGGAGATTATCCGATTGATACTGGAACAGGTTCCGGTCCCCGCGTAATTCGCATCACCAAGGCGGGATGGATCTACATTCTTCTGACCATCGCAGTGGGTTTTGCGGCCGTCAATACGGCCAACAACCTGATCTACGTCGTCACGTCCACACTTCTTGGATTCATGCTCATCTCGGGTATCGCGGGAAAAACGAACCTGACATCCGTGGAAGTCAAGATTTCGTTGCCCGAGGAAATTTATGCGGAAACACCGACCCCTGTGGTTGTTCAGGTACGAAACCGGCGTCGTTTTTTGCCCGTCTTTCTGGTGTCCGTCTCTGTGGAACCGGAACAGGTCCTGTTCCCTTACTTGGACGGCCGTGGTCAATCCTCTCGCACAATCTTTTTGCGTTTTGACCGGCGAGGGATGACGCCTTCCATTCGCATTTGGGTGGCATCAACTTTTCCGTTCGGTTTTTTTGTACGATCACGTCCATTGAAGCCTATCCCGCCGATTGTCGTTTTTCCGAAGCTTTTGCCCTGCGGGGTTCCTTCAAAACCGTCGGCTCGAACCGTGCACGGAAACGACAAGGTTTTTGAAGACCGTACGGGGGAAGAGCACGATCTGCAAAGTATTCGAGAATACCAGCCGGGGGATCCTCTTAAAAAGATCCACTGGAAATCTTCAGCTCGAACCGGACGTTGGCTTACCAAAGAATTTTCAACCGCCGCCGAAGATTCGGTCATGGTGAATCTGGCTCACTTGCCCTTCAAGAACCTGGAAGCCCGTCTATCCTGCGCGGCCTTTATCATCAACCGGGCTCTCCGTCGTGGCAAGGCTGTCGGCTTGGTGCTTGGAAGTCATAGGTATGAGCCGAAAGCCTCTTTGCCGTACAAGAGAGAACTGCTGAAGGTGTTAGCCCTCTATGGTGAAGACTAGAACCGCTCTGTTGTGCGTGACCTATTTGTCCGCCCTTTTGAGCTACAGTGCCGTCTTTTCCTTTGTGCATCCAGGGGCTCACGCCACCTTTGCGGTTCTTGGAATCCTTGCCATCGTGCGTCATTTTTTCAAGCCTTTTTCCATCTCCCGGCACCTTCTTAACTGGCTCGCTTTGGCTGTCATGCTGCTTTCCCTATCTCGAGTGCGACTGGATCTGCTTGTGGAGCCTTTCGTAGATGGCGTCCTGGCGCTTTTGGGTATCAAACTGCTGGAAGCCCAACTCGGTCGCGACTATCTGCAGATTTATCTTCTATGTCTTTTCCTTCTGTTGGGTCTGGGACTCCTCTCTTTGAGTATTTCCTTCCTGTTCTTTCTAAGCCCTCTGGCCCTTCTGCTGACCCTTTCTTTGCTGTTGCTCACCATGGAAAACTCAAATCCTCAAGGGCAAGTTCCCATCAGAGCCTTTGCCCAACTTTCCGGCACGGCTTTCGCCATCGGGACCCTGACTGTTCCGGTGGCTTTGCTGTTGTTTCTCATTCTTCCAAGAACCAACTTTCCGCTCCTGAACCTTTTGTCGGCTTTTGGAAAAGCCGGTATGGGACGTTCAGGGTTTTCGGAAACCGTGAGCCTGGGGGATGTCACTTCCATCCAGGAAGACGCCGCCGTGGTGTTTCGAGCCAAGATGAACCCTGTGGAACCCAAGGATCTGTACTGGCGAGGGATGGTGTTTGACCGTTTCGACGGCGTCCGTTGGAGTCCATCTTCGGCGTCCAAGGGGGAAACATTTTCAAAGGTTGGTTCCGAGGACGTGGAACAGGTTATCTTTATGGAACCTTTCGGCATGAATGTGCTTTTCGGATTGGACCGCCCCGTTGTGGTGGAACGGATTCCGGTGCAGAGCACAAAAGACGGCACCTTTCGTGTCTATGCTCCCATCTTTAAGAAAACACGCTACGTGGTCTGGTCCCGTCGCTCCAGCCTTTTCAAGGAAGAAAAAGCTCCAGGACCTGAATTGCTTGACGTGCCATCGTCCCTTTCGCCACGTTTCACCAGTCTGGCACAAACCTGGGCGTCGATCCCATCCCCTTTGGAACGTGTCCGGGCCATCACCGCTTTTCTTCAATCTTCCTCCTTTGAGTATGCTTTGGAAAATCTTCCCGCAGACCTGGAGACTTTCCTTTTTGAGGATCGTCGAGGCAACTGCGAATACTTTGCTTCCGCCCTGGCTGTTCTGGCACGTCTTGCGGGAGTTCCCGCTCGACTGGTGGGAGGTTACCGAGGAGGGTATTACAATCAAAACGGCGGGTATTACCTGGTTTTGCAAAAACATGCCCATGTATGGGTGGAGGTGTACCTGAAAGGAATGGGTTGGCTGCGGCTGGATCCCACACCGGCCGCAGCCATCACACCGGCTCAACTTTACACCCGATCCCTGCTGGCTCGATGGCGTCTTCTACTGGACACACTCAATTACTACTGGTTTCGCACTGTCGTGGACTATGACTTGGAAAAACAAATCTTTGTCCTACGGCGTGTTCAAGCCTTGGCGGCATCCCTTTCCGAAAAGCCCATCAGCCTTCCCAAAATCCATTTCGATACTCGGGCCTTGACCTTTCTTGGCGTCTCGATTGTCCTCGTCTTCCTTATCGTCTTATGGCGAATACCCAAAAGGAATCCGGTCCATAGTCTTCGCGAAGAATACGCCCGCCGTCTTCAGCACCACGGGTATTCCTTGAGGCCATGGCAGGGTGTCGAAGAAGCGGCAAAAACCATTGAAGATCCGGCACTGCGAGTGCGTGCCTTGCGGTTCGCTCAAGAATTTGAGCGCGCCGTCTATAGAGACCGGCACCTGAACAAGGAAACCCTACGCGCCCTCAGAAGTCATCTGCGAAGCATTTGACTTGCATCGAATTCGACCATGTTTTTGCTTCAGGACTTTTCAAGGGATTCGGCCGCTTCACGATGTTCCGCGGCCAGCCTTGTGATTCCGACTTTTTCGTAGATTTGTGCCAAAAGCAGATGAATTTTGACAACCAAAGGTTTTTCCAGTTCCTTGGAACGTCGAAGAAGTCTCACCAAACCGTCGCGAGCCTGCGGGGCATGGCCGCAGGCTGCGAGAATATAGGCCAGCAGATAGGCGGTCTGGGGATCTTTTTCCACGGGGTTATGAAAAACTTCCAGGGCAAGACGTGCCACATCGGCCTGCAGCGCTTTGAATCGATAAAACCGAGCCAGCACCGCCGCCAAGGCCTTGGGTTGATGCCGAACACTTCCGACAAGGAGTTCAAAACAGGCCGTGCCTCGATCCACATCCCCTCTGGTCAAAGCCAAAGGCCCCAGTTCCAAGGCCACATCACGACGGTCGGGCCGGGCCCGAAATAGACGGCCCAAGATCTCGTAAAGTTCATCGGTGCGACCGCTTTTGCGGTAGTATTCCCTGAGCCGATCCATGGACTTGACGTGCAGTGGGTTGAGTTCCACGGCTTGACGATAAGCTTTTTCCGCCTCGATCAAAGAGCCCGCCTTTTCCAAGGCTTGCCCGAGCCAATAATGGCCGATGGGATTCGATGGATTCTCATGGACGGCTTCTCGAAACCACATGACCGATTCTTGAGGCGACGTTTCCAAAGTCGCCTGGCCGGAGAGGAGTAATTGCTGATAGAGGCTCGGCTTGCTGCGTAGCTCCATCAGCTCGTCAATGCGCCGGTCCAGATCGGCCGGTGTAAAAGGCATGAGCAGATAGCCGTCGGCATCTGTTTCTATGGCTTGGGCCACCAACTGTTCCGTGGCTTTTCCCGCCACCAGAATCACAGGAAGATTTTTGGTGGCCGGCTGGGAACGTATCCTTTCCAAAAGTTCAAAACCATCGAGCCGGGTCATGAACAAGCTGGTGATGACCACATCGGTTTTCTCACCCGATTCCAGCCATTGGAGCGCTTCAAAGCCGTTTTCCACGGCATGCACACGTTGGTACCCCAGTTGCCGAAGGGTCCCCTTGATGGTTCGGCGCAATTGAGCATCCCCGAAAACCACCAGCACGCGATAAGGCTTGACCACTAGCTCGTCGTTGCTCACAACAACCTCATCCAATCCTATTTTTTCCTTGAACCCGCTCGATCGCCAAACGTACTTCAGCCCTCTCATAACATATTTCCTTCCCAAACCGAAAACCTATCCGAGCAGGGTCGGAATCCTGAAGCCGTTTCCTGGAAAGCTTCGGGAAGTGTCTCCCAAAAACCAAGGGACACGACGCGATAACGAGGAAGGCTTTGTCCGAAACGGCAAACATTTTCGGCCTTTCAGAAAAGCTTTCTGGAAACCGCAAGGCCTTTTGCGCGATAATTCAGAAGCACATGAAGAGGCTTGCAAAACAGAAAAAAATCAAAGGTGGAAGCCATGAAAAAAAACCTGCAGGGGCTCCGTCGTGGCTTCGACAATTTGATCCAGATTCCAATCGGAAAAGAAATCCGGTTGCGTCTCTTCGAACCGACAGTCGTCTCTTTCATCTTAAAGATTGTTGCCATCAGCCATGTTGATGACTCGTGTTTCGCCAGGTTATGCGCCCAAATGCTAAAGCCTCGACGTAGTTTCGAGTTCTCCGTAGAGGCTATCAGCTCAAACAGCGATTAAAGGTGAGCCTCATCACCTTTCTTCTTTCGATCGTGATTGTAACGCCACAACCATTATGGGGCATCCCGGCTGATTGGTGAAGCTGCCGTTGCCAGGACGCTTACCAATCTGAGCCTGCTGCAGTGAACTTGTAAGAAACTCGGTTTGGGCACTTGCCCGAAAAAAACCTTGCTCCGACAGGGACCTTATGCTAACAGAATCGGTTCGTTACGGTGAAGCTCAAAGAAAGAAAAAAACGTAGAAATATCGGCTTGATAAATCTGATACACAGGGAAAGGATGACGTCATGAGTCGTGCATGCCAATTTTGCGGAAAGACGCCTCATGTGGGGCATAATGTCAGTCACGCCAACAACAAGACCAAGAAGGTTTGGTATCCGAACCTGCAGCGTGTGCGCCACGTGCATGCGGATGGAACGGTTCGACGTGTGCGAGCCTGCACCCGTTGCATTCGTTCCGGCATGGTGGTGAAACCTGCCTAAAGTCTTTGAAGTCCTTAGGGTCCTTTTTCAGGGACCGAATGGGATCTCTTTCAGTTGTGGTGCATTGCATGCGCCCTATGGTTCCCCGTCGGCGACAAGGTTTTTAAGCGTTTCATAAAAAGTGAGAAAACCGGGCTGGACCGTGTCCGCCAGGACCGTGTCCAGGCCGGCTCCCGCCAGAACCGCCAAACATTGCCATTCCACTTCCACAGGGTATTTTTTTCTTAGTCCGCTTCGCAGGTTGGACAATCCCACCATGGTGCGCACGGGTTCGGAAAAGATGGACCAGCCTGAAAGCAGCCGCACGGTTCTGATGACTTCTCGCAGATGTCGCTGCGCATCAGGCCAGCTGAGATTGGGCAGAACCGGATCAAAGATCAGCCGATGCGACGGAATACCTGCAGTAACGGCCGCTTCTCGAAGCTGGATGGCCAAAGCGAGCCTTTCTTCCACAGAAACCGGAACTCGAGATCGTTCGTCCATAAGCAGAACCACCAGAGGAGTCCTATATTCCACAGCTAGAGGAAGCATGCCGTCGATCTTGTGCGGTTCCAGTGATAAGGCACTCAGAATGGGTGTCTTACGGCACACGGACAATCCTCGAGCCAGAACTCGAGGGTTCGGGCTGTCGAGAATGAGCCCTCGATCGGTGACGGCTTCCACCGTTTCCACGAGAAAAGCCATGCGATCTTCATGGCGCTTGGATAAATATCCTGGGTTGATATCAATCCAGTCCACGCCGGGTAAAGTGCATCGTTGGACCATTTCTCGAACGGGACCAGGGTCCATGTCGCGAATGGCCTGAGCTACTTGTGGGTTGAGGGCGTGAAGGTTATCGGCCGCCAGTTTCATTGCGATCCTTCAGAATCTCCCTTACATGGCGCAGTCTCTCCTCGCCTTTTTCGCGATGTTTCAAGAGAGTCTGAATGAGAGTCTCTCGACGCTTCGCGTTTTCGACGAGCTGAGCATTGGCCAGCCCGATCCAGAAGGCTCCTTGGACGGCTGATCCGAGAAATTCCACGGCAACGGCCACATCGGCCGTTAAATGGCGAGCACATCGCGCCCCCACGGCCTCGGAGGTTTCCAAAGCCGCGGCGGCAGCTTTCATGACGTTCAAGGGAACTTGAGACGCCGCTTCGGCGGCCGAATCCCGAGCCGATAGCGAATGTTGGCTTTTCCGCGTGGCAGCAAGATTTTTATAGACTTCCACATCGTGCTTTCGGTACCAGAAAAGTTCGTGGGCCATAGAGTTTATCTCTCGCCGTCTTTCTTCCCACCATAAATCACTAGCCGTAGCTCCTGAGGCTCGTTTTTTTTCAAGAGCGATCACCTTTTCCAGGAGGCACAGGGCCATCAAGGCGCCATGGGCGGCGGCGGATCCGCCTCCCGGATCCGGCCTGGGTTGTCTTAGCACTTCAAGAAAGGCGTCATCATAGAGCAAGGGCATGCGCGAGGATTCTCCACGCCGAAACACGGCTTTTCAGCCCAAAAAAGAAGCAAATTTACGGGGCACACAGTGTTTTTGAACGAAGGTCCATGGCTGGTTCATTCGCTGACCCGAAGCACTTCATAGACGTTCTTTTCGTTTCGAAGGGCGGTCATGACTCGGTTCAAGTGCTCGCTGTCTCGAACTTCCACACGGAATCGACAGTAGGCCACGCCTGTACCGGTGCGTTCAATGCGAAAATCATTCACGGTCACATCCAATTGCCCCAGCAGGGTACTCAAGGCTCCCACCGTGGCCCGATCCCCGTCATAGACCACCTTGATATCCACGGGGTAAGTTTGAGCTTCCCCGGTATCCCACTGCACGTCGATGCGACGTTCTTCGTCTCCGGTACCGGCGTTTTTACAGGAAAGCCTGTGAATGGTAACTCCACGGCCTCGTGTGATATAGCCCACGATGGGTTCTCCCGGCAGAGGATTGCAGCACTTGGCCATGCGAAACAACACATCTTCCACCCCTTGAACTCGAATCCCTTCGTCGACCTTGGAAGGTTTTTTCCGTTCCGGTGGTTTTTCTTCCCGAGGCTCTACCAGTTCCGGCTCGGGCAAAGGCAACCGTCCGATAAGCTGCACGGGAGAGAGTTTCTTGTATCCCACGCTGGCCAAAAGATCGTCCACGGTACGCAAGGAAAACTGCCGTGCTGCCTCCAGCAGTTCCGGGGAATTGATATAGTGGTTGAAATTGAGGCCTCTTTTGCGAAATTCTCGTTCGCAGATTTCCCGGCCCATGGCGATGGAGCGATCCCGCTCTTCCGTCTTGATCCAATGGCGAATTCGGCTCCGCGCCTTACTGCTCTTGACGAAATTGAGCCAATCCTTGCTGGGCTTTTGATTGGGGGCCGTGATGATTTCCACCACATCCCCGTTGTTGAGTTCGGATCGCAACGGAACAATCTTTCCGTTGACCCGCGCTCCAACACATCGATGCCCCACTTCCGTGTGAACGGCATAAGCGAAGTCGATGGGAGTGGCACCACGCGGCAGGACCTTCACATCCCCGTCGGGGGAAAACACGTAAACTTCGTCGGGATAAAGATCCAGCTGAAAGCTTTCAAAGAAACTCTTGGGATTTCGCCATCCCTTTTCGGGTTCCAGCAACTGACGCAACCACGAAAACCGTTCCGCTTCTTCACGACCGACACCTTCCAGGGGACGCCCTTCCTTGTAAAGCCAATGCGCGGCGATACCTTCGTTGGCCACACGATCCATTTCTTCGGTTCGAATCTGAACCTCCATGCGTTCCCCGTGCGGCCCAATGACCGTGGTGTGCAAGGACTGGTACATATTGGGTTTGGGTCGAGCGATATAGTCCTTGTAGCGGCCCGGAACAGGTTCCCACAAAGCGTGCACCAGGGCGAGAATTTCGTAACAGGCCGGAACCGAATCCGTGATGATGCGAAAGGCGATGAGATCGTAGATGCGATCCAAGTCCAGGTGTTGGGCGGCCATTTTTCTATAGATGCTGTAAAGGTGTTTCGGACGCCCAAGAACCCGCCCTCTAAGGTTGTTTTCCTTCAGTTTATCCGTAAGAATGCTTCGCACTTCTTCGATGTAGCGACGCCGTTCGATCTCGGTCTTTTGCAGGCGGGTTTGCAGTTCGACATAGGCTTCCGGATACAGGGCGGCAAAAGCCCGATCTTCCAGTTCCACCTTCATCCATTCGATACCCAGACGGCTGGCCAAAGGGGCATAGATTTCCATGGCCTCACGGGCCAAAGTGGCTTTTTCTCCGTTGGAAAATCGATGGATCGCTCGAGTATCATGGAGCACATCGGCCAGTTTGATGAAAATGACCCGCACATCCCTGGTCATGGCCAAAATCATCTTACGGAGATCTTCGGCCTGCTTTTCCTTGCCTTCCTCCAAGCGAAATTGGGACACTCGGTGCACACCGGAAACGATGGCCGCCACATGATCGCCGAAATCATTCTTGAGATCTTCGGCGGATAACATGCCGTCATCTAGAGCGTCATGCAGAAAACATCCGGCGACGGTGTGGTCATCCATCTGAAGGCGAGCCATAAGGGATGCCGTTTCCAGGTAGTGTTCCAGGTAAGGTTCCGAAGGCAATCTGGGTTTACCTCGGTGCATTTTGGCGCACAGGGTATAAGCCCGTCGCATCAAGGCCACGTCCGCTTCTGGAAAATAACGCAACACCTGATCTTCGATCTGAAAATACTGCGTCACCGCCTCTACCGCCTTCACATCCTCACTATCTGTGCCTTCACGATTTCACGACTTCGCGATTGACGACCATACAACTTCACGCCCCTAATTCCCCCGTCATGGCCTGGACTTCACGCAACAGTCGTTCCAGCACCTTTTCTTCGGGAAGCTTTTCCACCAGTTTGCCCTTTTTGAACAAGACGCCGTGCCCTCGGCCCCCTGCAATACCCACATCCGCTTCACGAGCTTCACCCGGTCCGTTGACGACACATCCCATCACCGCCACTTTCAAGGGGGTGGCGATGTGCCGAAGTCGTCGTTCCACCTCAGGCACCACGTCCATGAGTTTCCATTCCGTACGGCCGCAGGTCGGACAGCTGATCACATCCACGCCGCGGTTTCTGAGTCCCAGAGAACGCAAGATCGCGTAAGCGATGGGAAGCTCTTCTTCAGGATCTGCCGTGATGGAGACGCGGATCGTGTCCCCGATGCCTTCCGCCAGGAGCAACCCGATGCCAAGGGCCGATTTCACTGCCCCGAGCACGGGAGGACCCGCTTCGGTGACCCCTACATGGAGCGGCACATCGGATAACTCGGCCAGTCGGCGATACGCTTCCACGGTGGTAAGAACATCGGAAGATTTCAAGGAAACCTTGAAAGCCGTGAGGCCGCATTGGGTAACAAAGTCCATGTGCCTCAAAGCGCTTTCCACCATGGCCTCGGCCGTCGGTCCTCCGTGCCTGGCCAGAAGATCCTTTTCCACCGATCCGCTGTTTACTCCGATACGAATCGACACCCCTCGATCTCGAGCCTCCTCAGCCACCCGCCGCACCTTCTCACGATCTCCAATATTTCCAGGATTGATGCGAAGCCCGTCTGCGCCGGCTCGTAAAGCCCCTAGGGCCAATCGGTAGTCGAAATGGATGTCGGCAATAATGGGAACCGTTACGGCTTTTTTGATACGGCCGAGAGCTTCCACGGCATCCGTATCGGGCACCGCCACTCGAACAATCTCGCAACCCGCTTGGACAAGCCTTTGAATCTGGGCCACGGTGGCGGGAATGTTTCGCGTGTCCGTGTTGGTCATGGACTGAACGACTATAGGAGCGTCCCCACCGATGGGAACATTTCCCACGTGAATTTGCCGCGAGATTCGGCGGCGCTGCAAACCTTTCACTGAATCCTCCTTGCCCGCGTTTGCCGAAGATTGTAACGATCTGGACCGGTTTCAGCAACCGGTGCCATGCCAAAGGCGTTGAGCGCTCATAACTCGAGTCCAGGGACGAAGGAAATGTGTGGGTTCATGCCCTAGGCATCCGGTTCCTGTAGGGCGCACCGGTGTGTGCGCCCCAAAAACCTTCTCCAACCAGGAGTTTTGGGGTGGACACATCGGTCCGCCTCAACAGATGGTGGTTCATGGGGGTGGGTACATCGGTCCGCCCCTACGGGCTTTTCTTCCGCGGGTGGAGATTTGATGACAACTTCCAAGCCAAGGGCCCCGATTCATCAAGCTTCAACTTTCAAGGACCGAAAACCCCTCCTTGCCCTCAACGGCCTTGACTTCTATGGATTCAACCCCCCAACGCTTCTTCCAATAGTCAAGATTGCAACGCCCAGGCCCTACGATTTCACTCACTCGATGTGGCGGACTATGGATGGTGATACGCCTTCCAAGAATCGCCCGTCGGGAAAAGGCTGCATCCACGCGACGCCTCCACACCTGTACCCGCACCAGATAGCCTAAAGCGGGATGGTTTGGACCGGCTAAGACAAGACCCGGAAGACGCAGTGTTTCGGTTGTCTGCAATCCGATGCGTATGATCCCGATCCCATGATCGGTCAAAAGCTCGTAAGCTTGAGCACATCGTGTAACCGCTTCATCCAGCGTGAGCGGTGTGTAGGTTCCTTTTTGAAACCAGCGTTCCAGGACTGTCCCTCGAAGCACCAGGGTAGGATAAAGCCTTACAAAATCCGGTGCGAGACGAAGGGCGCGTTTCAGGGTTCGTTTAAACGAACGGCGGTCTTCGCCCGGAAGACCCACCATGAGTTGGAGTCCCACGGCCCAGCCTTGGGCTCGCACCCGCTGCACCGCTTCGACCACATCACGCACGGTATGGCCTCGACCCGAAGAAACCAGCACCTGGTCATCCAAGCTCTGCGCCCCGATTTCCACCGTGCTCACGGGAAAACGGAAAAGTCGCCTTAAGACATCAACACCCAAAGCATCGGGGCGGGTGGAAAAACGAATTCCAGTAAAAGCGCCTTGTTGAACCCCCAGCGCCGCGTGTTCGAGAAGATCCGAAACAACGCTGCTTTCGATTCGTGTAAAAGTGCCCCCATAAAAGGCGATTTCTCCCGGCTTTTTCTTTTCCAAAGCGCTTCGAACATATTCCCGGATTTCATGGATCACAGCATTCCAAGGCACAGAACCGGGCACGGTGGTAATGGCCTGCTGGTCACAGTACACGCATTGGTGAGGGCACCCCACATGGGGAAGAAAAACGGGATAGATTCGACGAGTCATGGCCCTTTGGCCGCGGCGAGACGAGGAATATCGGTGACAAAGGCATCCAAGGCTTCCCGAGCATCCCACGGACCGGACACACCGTTCATGATGACTGTCACGGCATAGGCTTTGCCGGTAAGATCTCCAATATAACCGCTAAAACCCACCACATCCCGTAAAGTGCCTGTCTTACCCCGAACCGTGTATTGCGAGGAGCAGCTCTTCATGCGCTTGCGCAAGGTTCCTTCCTCACCAGAACGGGCAAAGGAGGCAAGGAATTCCGGCCCCACATCCCAGTCCCGATGCGCGGCTGTAAGTACTGTGTTGAACGCGGCCGCACTGACCCGCGTGGTGCGCGTCAAACCCGATCCCGAGTCCAGAGTCATCTCCACAGCAGGAACACCCAGCTCGAGCAGGACATCTTCCACGGCACGGCATCCTTTGGTCAATGAACCTGGAGGTCCGTAGACATGAGCCCCCAGAACGCGCAAAATCATTTCCGCCATAAAGTTGTTGCTGTAGCGGTTCAATCCGTAAAGCACGTCGCTTAGTGGAGGAGATTCCAGCCGATAGAGGAGGAAAGCTTGAGGCGGCAGTGGTCTGGGACCCGCGTCTGTACCTTGAATCTGAATACCGGCATCTTTAAGGGCTCGACGAAAGGTGAGTGCGGCAAAGCGTTGAGGATCCTGAATATTCATGCGGTATTCCGCGGGCAGGAAAGCTTCCCCGGGTTTTTTGCCATGGACTCGAAAGACCTCACGGCCATCATCCCCGATCCCCAGGGATGTCAGTCCGACCCAGGGATTCTTGGCCTGATTCTGCCATTCCTGGCGAAACGCCACATAGTCCGTCGGAGGAAAGGTTCGAATGTCCTTGGCCGTCACCTCGTCTCCTCCGGGAAGGATTTCCACGTTCACCGTATTGTTGTTGACGGCCGTTGCTGAAATCACGGGGTTATGAGGGCGATCGCACTTGTTGTCCAGGCACAGGTGTTCGTAAGGAGGATTAAAGGCTGAATCATCCACATAAATGCCGCCCATAACCTTTTCGATACCCTGGGATCGCACTTTCTGGCCCAGAACCCAAACCCTTTCAGGAACAAGAAAAGGATCCCCGTATCCTTTGATCCACAGGTTTCCGGAAAGCACACCTTGAACCGGTTTTCGATCCGCCCACACTTCCGTGCGGAACTGAAAATCCGGACCCAATTTTTTGAGAGCGGCGTAACTGGTGAGAAGCTTCATGAGCGAAGCCGGAACCAGGGGCTTATGGGCCTGGAATTCCCAGAGAACGGATCCGGAGGGTAACGCTGTCACCTGAACGCTGAGATCTCCACATGAGGCTTGCATATTTCGCAGATGTTCAGACCATGTGGACGGCTTGGTTCGCTGTGCGGGTTTCTTTTCCGGCTTAGCCCCATCGGCCGGACTCACGGGCAGGACCGTCACGGCACAAAAAAACCAAAACCCCAACCATCCCCAGAAATTTTTTCGTGTTTTTCGAAGACTCATGCTCCGTTACATACCTTCTGCCTGCGATTGTTGCACAAGTTGATCCAAGGCATTCCAGAACCCAGGAAATGATTTGGAAACCGTCGAAGCTCCGCGAATTATCGTTCCCGGAACCCTGAGACCCAGCACCGCAAAGGCCATGGCAATACGATGATCGTTGTAGGTGTCGATGGCATCACCCCGCTGAGGAGGCCCCTCGATACGTAAACCGTCCGGCTTCTGTTCCACACGAACCCCTAGGCGTTGGAGTTCCGTGGCCACGGCGTCCAGTCGGTCAGATTCCTTAAGGCGCAAGTGAGCCACATTCCTGATGGTGCACGGTCCGTCCGCGAAAGCGCACAGAACCGCCAAAGTCGGGACCATATCCGGCATGGCGTTCATGTCCACCTGCACAGCCCGAAGACGCTGCGGCCCCTGAACTCGTACACCTCGATCTTCCCACCGAATCGTACAGCCCATGGTACGCAGCACATCCAAAAAGCGACAATCCCCTTGAACAGCGTTCGGGTTGAGAGGGTACGTGAGCACGTCACCTTGCGTCAAGGCGGAAGACGCCCAAAAATAGGAAGCCGACGAACAATCCCCTTCCACTTCCATCCGAAACCCCTTCAAGCGCTGCGGTGCCGGGACACAAATAGCCCTCGGTGCTTCCTGATGAAATTCCAGACCCACTTCCGCCATCATGGACAAGGTGATGGTCACATAGGGAAAGGAGGCCACAGGATCTTTCCAACGCACAAGGACAGGCCCTCGAGCCTGGGTCGCCGCAAGGAGCACGGAAGAGAGATACTGACTGCTTTCGGAGGCATCCACTAAGGTTTCGCCACCTGAGAGCCCTCGTCCATGGATGCGCAAAGGTGGGCATGATCCTTGGCCCAGAAAATGGATCTCGGCACCTAAAGGTCGCAGAGCTTCCGCCAAAGGACCTACAGGACGTTGCCGAAGCCGAGGAGATCCATCAAAGACAAAAGTCCCTTTTCCGACAGCTGCAAGGCCCATAAGAAGACGAAGACTTGTGCCACTGTTGCCCAAGGGGATGGGTTCGGTGTTGGAAATCCAGCGATAAGAAGCAGGAGAGACGCGAATTCTGGTTCCTTCCCAATGAATGCCGACCCCAAAGCGTCGCAAGGCTTCTGCCGTGATACGGGTGTCTTCCGCTTCCAAGGCGTTTTCAATGATACTTTCCCCTTCGGCCAATGCCGCCAAGATAAGGGCTCGATGGGTGACCGACTTGGATCCGGGCACGGCGACATTTCCTTGAACTCGAAAAACACATGGAATTTTTCTTATATCGGACGCTTCACTCATGAGCAATTCTTCCTTACTGATGTCGAACCGCCCTTCGCAGCGCCTGCCTCATGACCGCTTCCGGCGCCGGACGGTTCAACCACCAGCTCAACTGTTCCATGCCTTGATAGAGCAACATCTCTAGGCCGTCCACAATACGGGCTTCAGCCGCTTTGGCTTGTCTCAAAAACGGGGTTTCCAAAGGGACATAGACAATATCCATGACCACCATGTGCGGGGTGAAAAATCCTTCAGGAATTTGAAAGCCGTATGGATTGCCGGACATACCGGCGCTTGTGGTCTGAACCACCACTTGGGGCTGTACTTGGTCGAGGTGGCTCAAAGGCACCCAAGAACATTGAAACTCGGCTGCCAACTCATGAGCTCGACTTTCCGTACGGTTCGCGATGATCACATGAGCGCCGCTTTGGATCAGCCCGTACACCACACCACGAGCCGCCCCACCCGCACCAAGCACCAGGGCCGATACACCTCGAAGAGGGAGCAGACGTTCCAAAGCCCGCACGGCTCCTACCCAATCCGTGTTTCGTCCTTCCCAACCCGACTCGGTGCGCCGTAGTGTATTGACAGCCCCGATAGCTTGCGCTGCCGGGTCCAGTCGAACACACCAACTCAAGGCTTCCTGTTTGAAAGGCACCGTGACACTGAGCCCTCGACACCCCAAACCTTCCAAAACAGGCAAGGCTTGGGAAAGCGTGTCGGCTTCAAACGCCAGGTAATAGGCCTTGATCCCAAGCAACTCAAAAGCGGCTTGCATCATGGCGGGGCTGAGGCTATGGCGTGCCGGACGGCCGATAACCCCGAAAAGATCGTGCTGGACCGATCGCACCCCCTGGCTTGTTCCACTCTCCACGTCAGCCTCCAAACCTCGCCCGCTCCACATCAAACCGAATAGGACTCATGGGATTGGCTTTGGGATAAGAACCCAAGACCTTAAGAAAGGTTGTCCGTTCCGAAGCTTGCTTCAACGCCGCCCGGACGGTTTCTTCTTCTTCATGCCCCGCGATGTCGGCAAAAAAGAGATACTGCCACGGGTGCATGCGGTTAGGACGGGATTCGATGCGTGTCATGTTGAGGCCGTATTGGGTGAAGGATTCCAGCACCTTGTAAAGAGCCCCCGGTCTATCGGCCACGGCGAAAAGAAGAGAAGTCTTGTCATCGCCTGTAGGCGCGTTGTCTTTAAGACCTAGCACGATAAAGCGTGTGGTGTTTCCCGGATGATCCTCGATGCGTTCGGCCAAGACATGAAGTCCGTGGTTTTCCGCAGCCTTGGTGTTGCAAATGGCAGCCGATTGCGGGTCTGCCGCTGCGGACTGGGCGGCTCGTGCCGTGGATGCGCATTCAAAGATTTCCACCCTTCGAAGATTATCCGACAACCATCGACGACATTGGCCTACGGCGTGCGGATGTGCGTAGACTTTGCGGATCGAGTCCAAACCATGAGCTGTAGAACACAGGCAATGGGCAACTTCCAAGTAACATTCGCCCACCACCCGCACGGGCCTCTCGTACAAAAGATCCATGGTTTGGCCGATACCGCCTTCCAGAGAATTTTCAATGGGAACCAGAGCCACATGGACGAGCTGCTTACACAAGGCATCAAACACATCGAGAAGCGTGGCTTGAGGGACATAATGCGCCGTGTGTCCGAAAACCGAAATGGCCGCCAGGTGAGAATAGGTCCAGTGGGGACCGAGAAAAGCCACTTTGAGCGGCTGCTGCAGGGTTCTGGAAGCTGCCAGAATCTCGCGATAGATGGCCCGCACCGATGCATCGCTCAAAGGCCCAGAGTTCTTCTCAACCAAACGTTTACACACCGCTTCCTCACGGCCTGGATCAAAGGTGTCCAGCCCCAGTTGAGCCTTGATTTTTCCCACTTCTTGCACAAGGCGCATGCGTCGGTTGAGAAGTTCCAGGATGCGCCCATCCAGTTCATCGATTTCTTGTCGGTATGCGGATAAGGGATGCTCTTTCATCACCGCTCCATAATCGTTTCCGAAACCGGCAGTCCAAAGTGACGGGCTTCGGGAGCCAAGGCCACGAGAATGCGTTGACCGACCTGCAACTGCGTGACGGACACGCCGTCGCCGTTTGGGACGGTTAGGCGGATGGTTTCCGCATTTTGTAAAAGAAGACTTCCCGAACGTTCTCCGTGGACCGCTTCCACCAACAACAAAGGGCGCCTTTCGATCTTAGATCGGCCCACTACGGCTTCCATGGCGGCTCCAGACGGGTTCACCACAAGCACCTGATCCCCGGCTTCCAGTTCACACAGATAACGAGTGCGACCTTCGGGTACCTTGACGTAAGCGTGAACAGCTCCGGCATTGATACGAAAGGGCCGAGGCGCCACATAGGGATTTGGGCGGGTTTCCGCCTGTACATGGAACAGAAAGCCGGCGCTGTTTCCCACCAGTGCGCCTTGACCGTCGTGCATCATGAGGCTGGTGTCCAAACACACGCGATCCCCCAAACCCACGGGCCTTACGGAAACAATTTCCGCTTCGACCAAAACTTCCGGAGGCACGGCGGCATGCACTCTCGCCGCCCATTTTTTTAAAGCAGCCGTGTTCGGAGCTTTCAAAACAACTCCGGAAACCCCTTTTTCCAGAATACCCAAAGCCATCTCCAAACGGCTTTCCGAGTCCACCGCCACCAGCAGACGACCTGCCCGCGCCACGAGGTTTTCCAATGGAATGATTTCCCAGTCGGCATGCATCACCACAACGGGAAAACCCTGGGCCAAAAGCCGAGCCGCGCTGTGTTCGTCTTCCGGAGTACGCACATGGACCAGGTGCACATCACGACCCGGCACCCAATCCCCATCGGCACTGATCACCACAAGGCGCCCCAGTTCATGAATCTTTTCGGCCAGTCCTTCGGGAGCGATCACCCCGAGGACGCCCGACTCCAGCGCCGCCCTCACCATGTCCTTGTCCCAATGGTCCAAATGCAGCCAGACTTCCTTCACTGCCTCTTCTCCCATTTAATGAGAGCCCTGAAAGCTTGTCCGACATCGACCAAGATCGTCGCATCGAAGGGCGTTTCCGGGTAGGGGCCAGGCGCCGTCTCGCCCCTACAGTCCTGAAACCGGGCTATTCCCCGGGAGCGCAGGCGTTCCGTGCGCACATGGAACGGGCCAGGGCTCTGCGGCCCCAAGAGAATCAACCTCGTGCCTCATTTGTCGGACAGCCTTCCAACCAGAAACAAAAAAAGGCCGGGGGCTGAACCCCCGGCCTTGGTTTCGCTTCACTTCTGGAACTCGCAACCTCTTCAGGGTTCAGCCCACACTTTTCCCCCAAAAAAGTACGCGCCATAAAACTGTTCGCTTCTTATGTTCATAGAGCTGACCCTTTTCAACATAGGTTTGAACCCTTGTAAAAACACCAGCCTTTCCTGTCAAGCGGTATCTCACCGATCCGATGCTTTCGGGCTGGAGGAATTCCCTCGTGCGCTTCAAACATGAAGCAGTTTCAAGCCGCTCTGGGGGTCTTTTTTACGAACGGCATAGCTGCCGACGATTTCCAAAAGGATCACTTCGCCCACAAGCCATACGCTCATCCCCGCCCGCGTGCACCCTACGGACGCTCCGCCTTCACGCCCGGAAGCGCCATGCAAATGGAGCACAGGATTTCCCTCTTCATCCGGAAACAATGTGCCGACACCCAAAATTTCTTGAATCCCGGCCAGGGTGTGAACCAGAGGCACGATTTCTTCGCCTAGCCCGGCTTTCGGACCCACAACCATACGGCTGCCGTCATCGACGCCCCCCAGCAAGATGGCCATGGCCCTCTGCACACCTTTTTCCCGGGCAAATTTTTCGATCACATCAGGAATCCGCTCCCCGGACTCCAAACGGATGACAAAAATGCGTCCCAGCCGCCCTTCCTCATAGCGCATTTCGACCTCCGCAATGTGTCTTCACAGACAATTTTCTTAACGAGCCATTTTTCGATCTCGATCTGTCACGAGCCTTCCATTAACACAGCAGATGTCGATTAGCCAGTCGCACTCGGCGCAGGCCGGCTCGGTGTGCGGCTTCCAGACACGCTTCGGCTTCCACTCGTGACGTGGTAGGAAAATCGTTGAGAACAAACTGAGGGGCAAATCCCAGAAGCGCATAGGGTATATCGGGATTAAGGCCCGCGATGAATCGAGCGATGCGTGAGACTTCGGCTTCACCCACATAGCCGGGCACAAGGAGTGTGCTGGCGATGAGTAAAGGGGGATCGGGACGCAAAGGGACCCATTGGGAGAGTTTAGCGAAATTTTCCAGCACTTGTCGGTTGTCTGATCCGCATAAAGCCCAGTGAATGTTGGGGTCCCAGGCTTTAAGGTCCACTTTGACACAGCCGCCGGATTCCAAGGATATCTGCGCCATGGAACGCAGCCAGCTGGCATGCATGCTTCCGTTGGTTTCCCAACATACCCGCAGGATGCGTCCCGATCGAGCTTTGACGGCTTCTCGAGCAAAGCGCAGCGCAAACGGCAACTGAGGCACCGGATCGCCTCCGAAAAAGCAAATGCAGGAGGTTCGTTCCGTTACGGCCGAAAGCATCTCTTCAACGGCCAACCAGGGCCTATCCTGGCATGTATTCCTTTTAAACGTCCAGTTTTGGCAATAGAGGCAATTAAAATTGCAGGCTTCAAAAAAGACAGCCAGATTGTAGCAGCCCACTTCCGGTCCTTTGGCCGTGCTAAACCGGGGATAACCCACCCCTGTGCCCCCGGCACATACCCAATCCGCCACGCAGTTTGTAGGAAGAGGATCATGGTAGTAAGAAACGGAAGCCATAAGACGCCCATCACGGCGCATACTTTCCATGTCCCCTGTGCGAATGCCGCAATAGCCCGCTTCACTCGGCGCCATGCGGCATCGATGGTGACATAGGCGGCATTCGACTCCAATGCGAGCTTTAGGGACTTCCTCAGGCAAGTGAAAACGAAGGCGCGATTTCCGATGTACGGCTTCCACCACAGGTCGCGCTCGATCCCAATCATGGACGATGCAACGGACGCACACGCCGATCCCGGAACCCGCTCCATCCACGTGCTGACCACAGATGCTGCAACGAAACCCTCGCAATCCGCCGGTCAACCAATGCAGCCCCACGGCTTTTCCCTCCTGGCATTCAAGTGTGTCTCGTGTCTTTGAGTACCCCAGAGGGATCCCTGTCCTGTAGAGATTTCCGTGTTCCGCATCCTTTTCCCTTCATGTTTTCCGTGAACAGGAAAAAAGATTTCCCATGACACGGAAATTCCTCCCTCGCTGCGTGCTTTGCCTTCTTTGGGAGTCTAGCCCACGAGTTCAAAGGCCGACAAGGGCGGCGCTCTCTTTTGCACCATGCGTCACACCCAGGCCGCCTTGGAAAGCCAAGAGGTAAAAGGGGCGGACACGGGAGTCCGTCCCTACAAGCCTTCGTGATGCCAGTTGGCCTAGGAGGCTAGCTTATCCCCAGGGCTGGAGGCCATAGGCAGATGCATGGCTCCGTCCCCATAACGTCTTGGCACCATTCCCAAACAAAGCCACTATCCCGGCAGGGTAAATTCACACAGAAACGGCAAAACCCTGTAGGGGCGCACCGGCGTGTGCACCCCTAAGCCGGCTCGCGCCGCCGTGTTTTGGGGCGGACACGTGGGTCCGCCCCTACAAACCTTCGGGATGCCCCATGGCCTACGGGGCAGGCTCAACCCCAAGGGTGGACATGATGGGCGGACACATGGGTCCGCCCCGACGGGACCTTGGTCATGGCCGAAACTTTGCCCCATGTCCAGAAACCCTTACGCACGATCCTAACAGATACGCGGTAAAGGTTCCCCTCGCAGCATATCCAGAATGCGGTTGCCACCGATTCGGGTTTGGAGCACTACACGGCCGGGATGGTCTTCAATGACTTCACCGATCAAAGCCGCTTTTCGCCCAAGGGGATGGCTTCGCATGGTTTGCAGAGCCTTTTCGGCTTCTTCTCGAGGAAGCACCACTAAAACCTTCCCTTCGTTGGCCATGTAAAGTGGGTCCAGTCCTAAAATTTCACAGGCTCCTGCCACATCTTCTTCAATGGGCAGGGCTTCCTCAAAAAGACGAATTCCCACCCGGGATTGACGTGCAATTTCGTTCAGTGTGGTCGCCACACCACCCCTTGTGGGGTCCCGGAACACGTGTACCTGAGGACACCGGCTCAAAACAGCGGCTGTGAGAGTGTGCAGCGCTGCAGAATCGCTTCTTATGTCCCCTTCCATGGAGAGGCCCTCTCGCGTGCAGAGGATAGCCGTTCCGTGATCGCCGATGGTTCCATTGATGAGCACCATGTCTCCGGGCCTTGCATTTTGACCCTGGACAGAGACACCCGGAGCCACGATGCCCACCCCTGAGGTTGTGATAAAAATCTTGTCCCCTTTTCCTTTGGGCACAACCTTGGTATCTCCAGCGACAACAGCTACTCCGGCATCTCGAGCCGCTTCGGCCATGGATTGCACGATGGTTTCCAGAAGTAAGATTTCAAGCCCTTCTTCTAAAATGAAAGCGGCTGTTAGATAGATCGGTTGAGCACCGCTCATGGCCAAATCGTTGATCGTTCCATGAACGGCCAAAGACCCGATGTTTCCGCCTGGGAAAATGATGGGATCAACGACGTAGGCATCAGTGGTAAAAGCCAGTCGATGTCCCGGAACATGCATCACAGCGCTGTCGTTCATGGCGTCCAGGTAAGGATTGCTCAAAAACCGGGCAAACACATGTTGCACCAGTTCGTGGGTCGCTCGACCTCCACTGCCATGATCCAACAACACGTGCGTTTCCTTCACGCGTTCTTCCTCTCTCGATCTCATTTGGTTCAGTGTTAAGCTCGCTGAAGCGTCTTTCCACCAGGTAAGTTTTTGCCTCAGTATTTTTCCTCTTCCTCAAGATTGGGCCCGTCGTAAGCATATTTGAAATAGGCACCGCATGTGCCTTCACTGGATACCATACACGGTCCCTTGGGGCTCTGCGGCGTGCACACCTTTCGAAACAAAGGACATTGTGGTGGTGAAAGAACGCCACGCAGCACATCGCCGCATCGACACCCTGGATCTTCTCGCGAGTCCAGTTGTGGTACTTGGAATTTTTGGGTGGCATCAAAGCGGACCCATTCGTCCCGAAAAGCCAGGCCGGAAAGAGGAATGCGCCCGAGACCACGCCAAACGGCATCCGCAGGACGAAACACTTGTGCCATGAGTCTCTGAGCGGCCACATTTCCTTCCCAGGTGACGCCGCGTCGGTACTGAATTTCGACACGAGCTGTACCGGAAAATCGCTGTTGGATCAGCATCCAGAGGCCATGCAGAATGTCCAGGGGCTCAAACCCCGTGATCACACAAGGCATATGGTAACGGGCAGCCAGGGCTTCATAAGCTTTCGCGCCAATGACCGTTGTCACATGGCCGGGGCAGAGAAACCCGTCCAGGCGAAGGTCTCCGGACGATAAAAGGGCTTCCATGGCGGGTGGAAGAACCTTGTGTACCGAAAAGACAGAAAAATTCTTAAGTCCCAAGCGTTCCGCGTGGGTCACGGCCGCCGCGACGGTGGGAGCCGTCGTCTCAAAGCCGATCCCGATGAAGACCACTTCTTTGTCATGGTTTTCCTGAGCCAGCTCCACAGCATCCATGGCGCTGTAAACCATGCGCACATCCGCTCCTTGAGCCCTTTCCTGGGCTAACGAAGCGCGGGATCCGGGAACTCGAAGCAAGTCTCCAAAGGTGGCCACCAGGACGTGGGGCTGGGAAGCGAACCAGATGGCTTTATCAATGTCTTCGGAAGCCGTCACACACACAGGGCAGCCGGGACCACTGATCAGTTCCAACGAGGAAGGTAAAAGGGGGCGCAGCCCGGATCGAAAAACGGCCACTGTATGTGTGCCGCAGATTTCCATAAAACGCATAGGCGCTCGTCCTGAGCACTGCTTTTTAAGCTTCGTCAAGATTCTTCGGGCTAATCCACCATCTCGAAATTCATCCATGTACTTAAGCGACATTGGTTGCCTCACGCCACGCGAACTGTTTTTAGAAACCATCCCCACAGGTGCCTTCCGGAACGTTCAAGTCCCATTTTGCCGCCAGGCACCGCCCGATGTAAACTTGTCCTAGGGAAATACAAGCGTCATTGGGCGGCACCTGCTCATGCACCAGAACATGCCAACCGCTTTTCTGTAACCGGCGCTGAAGGTTGGTGTGTACGAAAACATTTTGAAAAACACCGCCGCTCAGCGCCACCGTGCGCAAACCCGTTTCATGGGAAAGTTCTTCCAAGAGCTTTTCGATTGCCACCACGAGCCCTCTGTGAAATCGACAGGCAACCACACTCGATGGCACGTGTTGCTGAAGATCCTCAGCGACTTGCGCGATGAGGGGACGACTGTCAAGTACCCAAAGTCCATCCTCTTCGTATAACGCTGCATCGTAGGTATTAGAGTCTTCCTGAATGGATTGTTCCAATTCCACGGCTGCTTGACCTTCATAACTAATTCGATCCCGTACACCACACAAAGACGCGATCACATCAAAAAGACGCCCACAGGAAGAGGTGAGAGGGGTATTGATTTTGCGCTGAAGCATTCGCAGCACAAGACGCCGTTCCTTTTCAGGCCAACGTTCTGTAAAGAAAGCATAGCGTTCTTCCACGGAATCGCCTGCCAAAATCCATAGGGCTCCTAGAGCCGTTCGCCAAGGTTCTTTAACGGCCCGATCCCCTCCAGGCAGTGGAAGATGATAAAAACGCCCCAATCGACGCCAGGTTTCTTGATGAACATAAAGAAACTCACCACCCCATATCGTTCCATCGGGCCCATAGCCTGTCCCATCCAAAGCCACTCCCAACACAGGACCGTCAAATTGTTTTTCCGCCAGTACCGAAGCGATATGAGCGTGATGGTGTTGGACCGCGATCCGATAGGGACGATCCTCTTGCGGTGTTTTTATGCCACGATTCTCAGCGTTCCAATACGGACAGGGGTCCGCGTGGGTTTCAGCCCATTGGGTGCTAAGGTAATCGGGATGAAGATCATGAACAATCCATGTGGGGCGAACATCCAAAATTTTCTGCAGATGCTCGATCGTATTTTCAAAGGCTCGAAGAGTTTCCAGGTTTTCCAGATCACCGATATGTTGACTGAGAAAAGCGTCTTGGTCGCGAGTGAGGCACACGGTGTTTTTCAATTCGGAACCTGTTCCCAAGACCACGGGTCCGGAACGCGAAAGCCGTACCGGCACGGGCACATAGCCTCGTGCACGCCGAATCGGCATCATGCCGCCGGGAAGCATTCGCACGACCGAATCGTCACAACGGATGTAGATGTCGCGATTATGCATGAGAAAAACATCGGCGATACCTCGAAGGCGAGCTCGAGCTTCATCATTTTCTGTAACTATAGGCTCATCACTTTGATTGCCGCTGGTCATGACCAAAGCGTCGTAGGAAGATTCCTCAAAGAGCAACACATGCAGCGGTGTGTAGGGAAGAAAGGCTCCCAGGTAAGCATTCCCCGGAGCGACCGACGGGGCCATTCCGACGGCCAAAGACGAGGAATCGGACCGTTTGCGTAGCAGCACAATGGGCCGTTCTTTGGAAATCAGAAGTCGCTCTTCCTCCGGAGTGACGAAGCATACCGACTCAACGGCCTTCAGGTTTTTAAACATGACGGCAAAGGGTTTCTCTTCGCGAATCTTTCGGTGCCGTAATCGAGAGACCGCCGCTTCGTCCTTGGCTAAAACGGCCAGGTGAAATCCTCCCAAACCCTTGACGGCAACAATGTATCCCCTTTCGAGAAAATGCACGGCTTGGCGGACGGCATGATCCCTTTCGGCCAAAACTCGCCCTTGGTTGTCTTCCAGCCAAACCTGAGGTCCGCATTGAGGGCAGGCATTGGGTTGGGCATGGAAGCGCCGGTTGGAAGGATCCTCGTATTCGGCACGGCACGCGTCACACATGAGAAACCCAGCCATGGTGGTTTTGTGCCTATCGTAAGGAATGTCCTGAATAATCGTATACCGCGGGCCGCAGTTGGTGCAGTTGATAAAAGGATAATGATAACGCCGGTCTTGAGGGTCCAGCAGTTCCCGCAAGCAGTCCGGGCATATGGCCGTATCGGGCGAAATCAGGGCCGTGCGCAGGCTGGAGTTCTCACTGGAGATGATGTGAAATCCGGCAAGACCTTCACAGGGCTTGTCGTGCACCGTGACGGATCGAATAGAGGCAAGCGGCGGGGCTTCCTGATGCAAGCTTTTTAGGAAACCTTCCACCGCTTCTCCAGGACCTTCCAGTTCGATTTCTACGCCCGTGGCATCGTTTCGAACCCATCCGTTCAAGCCCCACTGATGCGCCGTCTGGAACACAAAGGGGCGGAATCCCACCCCTTGGACGATCCCTTCCACGCGAATGCCGACCCGGCGAAACACACGGGACTGCACCATCAAGGCAGGTTTTTTTTCTCCTGAATTTGGGCTTCCAGCCATGCCGTCCACGCTTCTAAACCTTCTCCCGTGCGGCAGGAAATATCAAAGATGTGCTGCAAGGGGTTGAGTTCTTTGGCTCTTTGGTGAATGACATCGAGGTCACAGTCCAGGTAGGGCAAAAGATCGATCTTATTCACCAAAAGAACCGACGAAATCTGGAACATGAGAGGGTATTTGGCGGGTTTGTCATCCCCTTCGGCCACACTCAAAATGGTCACCTTGTGGTGTTCTCCAAGATTGAATTCCGCGGGGCAGACAAGATTGCCCACATTTTCAATGACGAGCAGATCCACGAAATCCAACTGTAGACTTTCCAAAGCGATGCGAACCATGTTGCTGTCCAGGTGACAGGCTCCATCGGTGTTGATCTGGACCGCCTGCACCCCTTTGCGCTGCAAGCGCTCCGCGTCTAACGAAGACTGAATGTCGCCTTCGATAACCGCAATGGTGTAACGGCCTTGCAAGGCTTCAGCCGTGCGTTCCAGCACGGAGGTCTTGCCGGCCCCGGGGGAACTCATGAGATTTAGGACGAGAATCTTTTTCTCATCAAAGATTTTTCGATTTTCCTGGGCGAGTCGTTCATTGACTTCCAAAATATTTCGAACCACGGGAACTTTTATTTCCACCATGGATTTCATGCTCCTTCGTTTTTGCTGCGCCCTTCGATGGACATGACCGTCATTTCGCGACCGCTGATCAAAGAAAGCCCTGAAACCACGGGGCCGCATCGAGGGCACATATCCAAACGATCTTCCATCTCATAAAGATCCCCACACAAAGGACAACGCACAACCACCGGAACCGTTTCGATGTCCAGCACGGCCCTTTCGGCGGGTGTGCCCTGGGCCACCACTTGAAAACAAAAAGTCAAAGCTTCCGGCACGACGGCCGCCAAGGCTCCAACCTGTAAATGGATACGATCCACCGTTTCCATGTGGTGGCGTCGGCATTCATCGAGAACAATGTCGAGAACACTTTGAGCAATGGCCATTTCGTGCACGCGCTGGATCCTTTTTGAACACGCCGACTTTGCAAAGACAGGTACCGTGAGCGCTAAAACCTTTCCTTGAAACGTAGGGCACTTAACATAGGGCAGAAACAGGGTCAAGTTTGGCGGTTGTCGAAAAGACAACTTGGGGCAGGCACATCGATACGCCCTACGGCGTGAAAGTGCCATTTTTATATGCTGGTACAGCTGCACATGGCTGACTTCATATGCAAAGCGGAGAAAACCACATGAAGATGGTCTGGCAAAGCCTTTTCCACCTCGACCATGTTCAGGGAGGGATCGACTAGGAGTGCATCAGCCATGGCAGCCCACTTTGTGTGACCCCAAAAAAACATGACAAAGCTAAGCCGATAACCTACTTGTCTTGCGGCCAGGCCTCGACCGATTCCTTTTCTCAAAAGCTTCTCTAAAAAACCAACCGTCTGTGAATGGGACAGGGAATGGCCTTCTTTCGGCAACGCCATCGTCCATCCTATTAAACCGTAGGGCGCATGGAGCGAAGCGAAATGCGCCGTACAAACCACGCCGACCAAAATACACCTTACCAACCACGCCATATGAACCACGCCATACCAACTACACCATACAAACTAGCCCACACAAACTACACCTTACAACTTCCACCGCAACGAATCACCACCCCAACCGACCCACCGGAATCCCCCAATTCAGGGTGCGCTCATTGTATCATGTTTTAAGGCACAAGGTGATTGGGTGGCGATTGGGGGATACGGTGGTGAGGGAGTGGTCTTGGCGAATGACGCGCCATATTTCATGGTAGCGGATTACGGAGTTGCCTTTAAAGATGACCAATTACGGCTTTGTCTTGAATGATGGCCAATTTGGGCGTTGCCTTTAAAGATGACGGATTACGGCTTCGCTTTTAATGATGGCGCATTGCGCCTTCGCCTTCATGCGCCCTACGGGATGTGGGTGGGTCATGGGGTGGTGATGGCGGATTCCGCTTCGCTTCATCCGCCCTACGCGTTAGCCGATCTTGATAGCGGCATCCAGGGGTGGTAGAGTTCCAAAAAAACTCGCCGAAAGAGGGAGCTGGGCGCATGAACTTTGCCGAATCATCTCTGAGCGAAAGGCAAGTGAAGGATTGGATCGCGCAAAGCGTGGAACACCTTTTTCGAGAAAAGCTGGATGAGCTTCTCTCGGAAAGGCTCACCGCGTTTGTCAAGGAAAACGAACAGCGCGCTCGGGAACTTTCCCTGATGGAAAGGGTGGTTCGAGTCGAGGAAGAGCTGCGGGCCCTGAAGGAAATCCAGATTGTTCATTTTCAGGCTTCGGAAAAGCGCTTTGAAGCCATGGACAAGCGCTTTGAGTCGCTGCAGCGTGAAATGATCGCCCGGTTTGAGGCTGTCGATAAGCGTTTTGAAGCCATGGATAAGCGCTTTGAGTCGCTGCAGCGTGAAATGATCGCCCGGTTTGAGGCTGTCGATAAGCGTTTTGAAGCCACGGATAAGCGTTTTGAGGCCATGCAACGTGAAACCAATGCTCGTTTTGAGGCTATGGACAAGCGGTTCTTCCAGCTTCAATGGACCATTGGCTTGGGTTTCGGCCTTATGGCAGCGCTCATGGGGACGCTGCGATTTTTAGGGTAAGCGGCAGCGGATTCCGGTTCGTTGTGTATGGCGGGCCTATGACGTGCGATTTTGCTTCGCTGTGTATGACCGCGGATTTCGCTTCGCTCCATCCGCTGCGCGTGGATGATCTCGGGATGGCGGATTTCGCTTCGCTCCATCCGCCCTACAATGGTATCCCCCACCATCAAACTCAACCCCATACCTCGTAGGGCGCATGAAGCGAAGCGTAATGCACCATCCGTTCCACCCAACCCCTTAGCCACCCTCTCGACCCAACCCGTAGGGTACATGAAGCAAAGCTGTGGCTGACCCCATGCGCTCCATCTTCTACGCTTCTTCGAAAGACAAGGCCGGTGAGCTTTTCCTGGAATTCAAAACACAGTGGGAAAAAGATCTACCCTCCGCCGTCGCCTGTTTGGAAAAGGGCCTGGAATCCTGCCTGACTTTCTTCAACTTTCCTGAAGAAGAATGGATTTCGCTGAGAACGACCAACATCATCGAAAGGCTCAACAAGGAATTTCGATGGAGAACAAGACCCATGGAGATCCTGGCAGGAGAACGGTCCTGCTACACTCTGCTTGCTTTCATTGCCTTAAAAATGGAAGTCCACTGGAGCTCTAACCCTCTGGAAAAAGTACGAAAAAACTTGCAATATGGCAACGGCTCGAAGGCAGAAATTTTACACAAAATGCTTGACACTACCCGGAAAACTCTAGAAGGGCACACAAGCATGGCCCCCAAGGCCAGATGGTCAGATTTTGACTTGGCCTTGGGAAGGGAAGATATTCGTGCTAATGTGATCGAGGTTTGAAAACAGGGGCCAGGATTCGCCCAATCCTTGTCACCGAAAAAATTCAGGCACACGCCTATGAAAGATCAATCCCAACGCATCCGCCTTCAAGCCATCGCCCTTTCTTTGACTCTTAGCTGCCTTTTGATGGCTTTCAAGTTCTACATCTATTCTTTGACCCATTCAGCAGCTGTACTCTCCGATGCTTTGGAATCCATCGTGAATGTCATTGCCGGCGCTTTCGCCCTTTGGAGTATCCACCTTGCCGCAAAACCTCCTGATCCCGAACACCCTTACGGCCATGGCAAAGTGGAATATTTTTCCGCAGGATTTGAAGGGGCTTTAATCGTGGTTGCCGCTGCAGGGATCTTCTGGAGCGCATGGCAACAAATCAGTCGGCCGCATCCTTTGCCCAACCTGGACATGGGCCTGTGGTTGGTTCTCAGCACAAGCGGTATCAACGGGGCCCTTGGCGTCATTCTTGTGACCATAGGACGACGCACCCACTCCCTGGCGTTGGTCGCCGACGGCAAGCACGTCATGACGGATGCTCTTTCTTCCATCGCCGTCGTTATCGGTCTCGTTCTGGTCAAACTCACAGGCTATTACTGGATCGACGGTGCCGTCGCCGCTCTGGTTGGTTTGCATATTCTTGCTTCCGGACGATCGCTCCTCAGAGAATCCTTCGCCGGCCTTATGGACGCCTCAGATCCTCTTCTGCTCAAAGAAATCTCAGAACTTCTCAGTCAGCATCGAAAAACCATCTGGATCGACATCCACAAACTGCGTGCGTGGCGTTCCGGTCGTCATCTCTACGTGGATTTTCATCTTATTCTGCCCCGCTATCTTCCCTTGGTGGACGCTCATAGGGAAGTGGCGGAACTGGAAGAACTGTTTCGCACTCATTTCAAGGGGGCCGCCGAAGTTTTTGTGCACGTGGATCCTTGCCGGGATCCCAACTGTCCCATATGCAACATGCCCCAATGCACCCAGCGAAGCCACCCCAAGTCCCTAGCCACCTTTTGGAACCAAGGCCATCTCACCGAACGCGACCGAAATGGAGAGAAGACCGACTCCGATTTTTGACCGATCTCAAAAACTTTGCCACAAGACGGCGCCTTTGGTAAAAAAGCAAACAAACGCTTTGATACTCGTAGACTCATGCGTGCACCACCGTATGGCATCACGCCTGAGAGATTTGCTTTTTCGAAAAATTGAATGGAGTCCTTTGCCGTCTTTTGAAATGTGAGAAGGTAAGTAGGAAGGAGAAAGGTGAGAACGAAACCCTGCGTTATGATGGCGGCCCTGATGTTTTCTGTGCTCGGAATTATCTCGAGCCTTGAAGCGGTGGAACTGGGAATCGTGACGGGTAGTCCCAAAGGGACCTATTATCAGATCGGCATGAATCTTCAGGAACTGATGCGCCATCAGGGCATCGAGTTAAAAGTCCACGAGTCCAAAGGATCTGTGGATAATATCTACGCCGTCTTCAAGCGCTCTGACGTGCAGTTGGGCATCGTCCAGTCCGATGTGCTAGCCTTTGTGGCCAAGGTGCAGACCAATCCGACCCTAAAGCGTATGGCTCAAAAGCTTAAGATTGTCTTCCCTCTTTATGATGAGGAGATCCATCTTGTCGGCCGAAAAGACATAGCCGACTTTGATGCCCTGCAAGGGAAAAGAGTGGCCGTCGGGGAAGAGGGTAGCGGCACTTATCTTACTGCAAAACTCCTTCTTGAAGTTTCTCAGATCAAGCCGGCAAATACGGTGCCCGTGGGAATGGAAGAAGCGTTGCAGAAGATTAAAGAAGGTTCCTTAGACGCCATGTTCTGCGTCGCAGGGTATCCTGTGAAGTTCTTCGCCGAAGATGTCACCATCGCCGATAATTTAAAACTTATCCCTATCGAAAACAAAACTGTGTTGCAATTTTATCCTCAAACGACCATTCCTGGAGGTACTTACAGTTGGCAGCCAGAAGCGGTCCGCACGGTGACCGTGAAGGCGGCGCTCATCACCTTTGATTACCGTGCCGCGTTATGTGAAGATATAGGTCGTTTTGCCCGCATTCTAGGCGAGAACCTGGATTGGCTGATGAAAAACGGCCACCCTAAGTGGCGCCAGGTGGATCTGAGTTCTCAAATCAAAGGATGGGAACAGTCCGATTGTGTCCGTAGGGCTCCGGCAAGCCTCAAGCCCACGGAGATCCAAAAGCCCCGAGAAAGGAATCCGGTTCTCGAGGCCATCAAGGGATTACTTTAAGGATCCCTCCAAAGGGGCTGAGCGATGCGTGATGACTTCAGGCCCTCGCCCTCACCCCTGTTTCATCAATGCGAAAGGATCTCCCCAAGGTCAAGGAAGAGCCGCTATAAAGGGCGTTCTGCGCCTAGGCGCAATGTGGCTTAGGGCTCAAGTTTCAAAAACATTTCCGGCACGAAGTCCTTCAGCTTTGGCAAATTCGGCGGCACTCACCTTCCCGGTTTCTTTGCTCTGAACCTTTTTCACGAGCAGAAGCCCCAAGCCCGTCTGCACGGTCAAGCCGTCTTCTGTCACTTCCAGGATTTCTCCGGGCAGGTGCCTAGGCTTTTCCCACACCGAAGCCGGTTGAGGAGCCGCTTCGAGAATGTTCAAAGCTTTGCCTTGCCAACGCGTGCCGGCTCCCGGCACCGGAAAAGCGCCTCGAATAAGATTGTAAATGTTTTCTACTCCCTGGCGCCAATCGATCTGCGTGTGTTCCGGCTTAAGGGCCGGCTGAAAGGAGGCCAAACGAGGATCTTGGGGAATTCTGGGCGCTTTCCCTTCCCGAATGAGGCGTACAGCCTTCGGAACCAATTTCACTCCCAAAGGATAAAGCTTGTTAAAATAGAGACTGGCCGTGGTGTCATCCGAAGCGATCGGAACGGATTCCTGAAGCACGATATCCCCTGTATCCACGCCGTCGTCAATGTAATGGATGGTCACACCTGTTTGGAGCTCCCCATGAATGATCGCCCAAGCAATGGCACTGCCGCCTCGATATTTGGGAAGCAATGAGGGATGGTAGTTAATGCCTCCAAGGGAGGCGGCTTCGATGACATCCTTGCCCATGTATTGCGTTACAAAGACGAGAACAAACAAATCCGGTTTCTTGTCCCGAACCCACTCCAGAACATCCTGCCCTTTGAGGGTCCGCGGCTGCAACAGCGGAAGCCCTCGTTCCACGGCCAATTCTTTGAATGGGTTCGGCTTCTTGGCTCCCGGCACATCGGGGATTGTCATGGCTCCCACGACGTCCTCTCCTTGATCCAACAATGCCTGCAAGCAGTCGCGCCCAAAAGGGGCCTGTCCAATGACAATCAGTCGCATACGCTCCCTCCCCATCATCACCATGTCTCCACAAGGTCTTCATCCCACAACGCCGATGACGGATCGGCCGAAATTCCGGGACAACTTCTTGCTGACATGGACAAGGCATGGAGCCTCAGGAAACGAGTGCGAAACCGTGAAAAAGGAGCGCAGAATGTTCAGAAGGAGGCACCGAACCATAGGGACCGTCACTCGGCGGTGTTTGAACCATAGCAACGGCCCAGAAAAGGCGCAAGAAAAATGACCTTCCTGGAAAAAATTCAGCGCGTCTCGATCGCACAAATGACCGAGGTACTCGGGATGCTTAAAAACAGTTATGAGTTCGCCGACACCGCTTCACCTCAAGACGGACGAGGAGACAATCCACCATGCATGCAAGGTTAACGGATGAAAACAGTCACGTTCGTGTTCGGGCCAAGAAATGTTTGCTTCACATTGAGCTCAACCGGCCTGAAGCCCTAAACAGCCTTTCCCTCCCCATGATACGCCGTGTGGCCCAGGTGCTGAATGCCGCCGAAAAGGATTCGCAGGTGCGTTGTCTTCTTTTTACCGGCAGCGGCCCTAAGGCGTTCTGTGCGGGAGGCGATATCAAATGGGTGGCTTTGCAGGTGCGAGCAGGAAACCGAGCCGATGCAGAGGCTTTTTTTCGTGAGGAGTACGCTTTGGATTTGTCCTTACATCGATACCCAAAACCTGTGGTCGTTGTGGCTCATGGGGTCACCATGGGGGGTGGGCTCGGGCTGGCAGCAGCGGCCGACATTGTCATTGCCACAGAAACCACTCACATGGCCATGCCGGAAACACGCATCGGCTTCTTTCCGGACGTGGGCGCTACGGGATGGCTCTTTGTGAAATGCCCTCCAGGGTATCCCGAATACCTGGCACTCACGGGAGACGATCTTCTGGGAGCTCACACGGTCCGTGTGGGTTTGGCCACGCATTTTGTGGATTCTTCTCAACAGCAGAGCCTGATTGACGCTTTGGAAGAAGCCTCCCCGTCGCTTCCTGGGAATCGAAAAGGGGCGGCCGCTTTTCTTGGCAAACTAGTCGCAGCATTTCAAAGCCATCATCCCCTTCCCGAAGATCCTGATATGGACGCATGGGTTCGGGACTACTTTGACGGCGTTTCCTCTGTGCCGACTCTTCTGGAGAATCTTTCCAAATGCCAGATTCAGAGTCGTTTGTGTGAAGGGGTGTTTCGACGTCTTTCCGAACGATCCCCTACGGCGGTTGGACTGACATTAGCGCTTCTCAAAGTGCAGAAAGGGCGGCCCCTAGAGACCGTTTTTGCCAGGGACGAAAAGGCCGCCGCATGGATCATCGGGCATCACGATTTCTGGGAAGGTGTTCGAGCGCGTCTCATCGACAAGGACAATCATCCGCGCTGGAACCCGGCTCGATTTGATCAAGTGCATTCCTTTGGTTCGCTGGATCCTATGCTGTTTGAAGAAATACACGCTGACGAGCCATGTCCTCGATGACTTCCGACAAGGTCTTAAAGGGATGGGTAAACCAAGTTTTTAAAAAGCGATTGTCCGCCACCAATTCCGGCGGATCACCAGGCCGTTTGGGTTTTTCCACCACGGTGACTTTTCGGCCCAGGCTTTTTTCTACCGCCAAAACCACTTCCCGTACGGAAACTCCTGCCCCACGGCCCACGTTGGATACCAATCGTTCTCGAGCTTCCAAGACGCCCAGAGCCGCCACATGAGCTTCGGCCAAATCCAAAACATAAACGTAATCCCTTACGGCTGTTCCATCCGGCGTCTCATGGTCGGTGCCGTAAAGATAAAATGGAGCCCCAGTGAAAGCAGCTCTCATGAGGTTCGGAAGCACGTGGGTTTCCGGTTCGTGTTTTTCGTAGATTTCTCCATCCGGATCATTGCCCACCACGTTAAAATATCGAAGCATGGCGAGACGGATACCCACAACAGGTGTGACCGTTTCTAGAATTTGCTCACACTGCCACTTGGACAAACCGTAAGGATTGGAGGGTTCCTTGGGATGATCTTCGTGAATGGGGCTTGTTTTCGCTTTCCCGTAGACAGCGGCGGAACTGGAAAACACCAAACGCTTGACACCCGCACGGGCCATGGCCCGCACCAAGGCAATGGTTCCTCCCACGTTGTGTTCGAAATAGGCCGCCGGATCTCGCATTGATTCCTCCACGAGAGCCAGCGCCGCAAAGTGAATCACCGCCTCCACTTTGAAAGCCCGCATGGCCTGATAAAGGGCTTCCTCGTGGCGAACGTCCCCATAGACAAAGGGACCGAACCGAACCCATTCCGCCCACCCACGGCTTAAGTTGTCGAACACAATCGGTGTATGGCCATGTTTTCGAAGCGTTTTGGCGGTGTGGGAACCGATATAGCCGGCACCTCCCGTAACGAGGACGTTCATGGGTTCCCCTTTCAAAGGCTTTGACGTTTCCGCTCTTCATGCAGGGCCATGATTTCGTCTCGAAGAATCAAAGCGTCCACGTGCGGCACTTCCTGAAGGATATTTTCACGCCCGTTCATTTCCTGACGATCCACAAGCACCACCGCTCGCACCACCTCGTACCCCGCTTCCTTACAGGCTCGAATGGCCTGAATCGTGGACCCGCCCGTGGTGATGACATCATCCACCACCACCACTCGATCACCTTCCCGAAGATTTCCTTCGATACGAGCCGGAATGCCGTGTTCCTTTTGGGCTTTACGCACCACGAAAGCCTGAACGGGATGCCCGTAGAGCCATGACGTGTAAGCCACCGCATTAGCAATGGGATCGGCGCCAAGTGTCAGGCCTCCGATACCGCGAACAGAAAGGTTTTTGATGCGTTCAAAAATAAGATGACCGATGAGCACCAGACCTTCAGGGTCCAGGGTCACCCGTTTGCAGTTGAAATAGAAACGGCTCACAGCCCCGGAAACGAGTCTGAAACTCGGCGTGTCCGACACTTGAAAAGCCTGTTCCAGGATTTTTTCCTGAAGTCTTCGGCGCATGCCTTCCGTATCAGCCCATGGCAGGTTTGGAAGTTTCATGAAAGCCCTCTTATGCGGAGTCTTTGAGGCGCCTTACGGCCTCTATGATAAGGGTGGCGGCTTTCTCCACGTGGTCTTCTTGGGTGAATCTCCCCACAGAAAACCGCAAGGTCCCCATGGCCACTTCCTTGGGAACTCTCATGGCTTCCAACACATGGGAAATGCGCACCTGGTCGCTGTGACAGGCGGCGCCCGCCGATGCCGCCACGTCGGGCATGGCGTTCAAGAGGGTATCGGCTGTGTACCCTGGAAATGAAATACTTAAAGTGTTGGGTAACCTTTGATCTGGGTGCCCGTTGAGGCGAGCATCGGGAAAGGATTCAAGCAAACGATCTTGCAGACGATCGCGCAAGGCCTTTAGGCGCGGAATTTCCCGCGAAAGTTCCTCTTGAGCCACGGCGGCGGCGGCCCCTAAGCCGACGATCTCCAGAACATTTTCCGTGCCTGGACGAAGCCCGCGTTCCTGTCCGGCCCCATAAAGGATCCTTTGCACAGGTGTTCCGCGACGCACGTAAAGAGCGCCTACACCTTTGGGGGCGTAAAGTTTATGGCCCGCAACGGTGAGAAGGTCCACGCCTAAGTCTTCGACGTCCACAACCACCTTGCCCACACTTTGCGCCGCATCCGTATGGACAACAAGGCCCCGCTCCTTGGCAGCCTGGGCAATGGCTTTGACGGGCTGAAGCGTCCCCACCTCATTGTTGGAATGCATGATACTCACCAGAATGGTATCCGAACGAAAGGCGGCCGTCACCGCTTCGGGATCCACCATGCCATGGGTGTCCACACCCACAAAGGTGACATCAAAGCCCTCTTCCAGGAGAGCCAGACAGGGTTCCAGGACCGCCGGGTGCTCGATGCGACTGGTGACAATATGGCGGCCTTTTGACCTGAGGGCTCGAGCCACACCGCACAGCGCCATATTGTTGGATTCGGTGCCGCCACTGGTAAAGACAATCTCCTCGGGGCTTGCGTGGATCAAAGCGGCCACGTGCGTGCGCGCATCTTCCAGCAACGCCTTGGCTTTTCTTCCGTACACATGGGCGCTGGACGGGTTCCCAAAGACAGACTCCCAACAGGGCCGCATGGCTTCCGCAACCCTTGGATCAATGGGGGTAGTGGCATTGTAATCCAAATAAATGGGAAAATCCTGCATGACCACGCCTGTCCTTGAAAAATTTAAACCTTCAGCGCACCTTGGCGTTCCAGATCCTTCCATTCTCGACGTGTGATGGGACGAAACTGGGCACTTTTGCATTGAGGGCATCCCATGTAACGCCCGTCGCTGGACTGCCGCCATAAGGTGTAAAGAAGCCCAGGAAGAAAAAGACAACACCACAAAGCGATTTCTTTGGAACGTGATCCCTTTTGCAGGAGCGTTGCCTCACCCATGTAGTCGCAGACAGAACACTTGATCTTCATAAAATCTCCTTCCTTCTCTGAATTGGCTCCCCTTTATAATTCCTGTGCCTTGTGATATCAACCTTTCAATGTTTTTCAGGTCCGGCAATGACGGCGATGGAATCAAACAACGTGAAGTGAAAAAGCATCTCAAGGACAAAGTCTTGATAAGGTCCTCTTGAGGTGCCAAAAAAGTGCGTTTTAAAAAAAGAATCTGTCCCGGCCGTGAGCCGGCCAAGCTTAGGATCGAGGGAAAGCTCATGAAGTCCACCCTGCAAAAGCTCAGTGTGGTTTTCGCCGGAGGATGCCTGGGAGGTCTGGTCAGTTCATGGCTGGCCTGTTATCTGGGCCAAGCCGGTATTCCCCAAAAACTGGGCGTGGCCATAGCTCCTGTTTGGAGCAAGTCCTCCGTGTACCCACGAATCGTCTGGGGTGGGCTATGGGGGTTTCTCTTTCTTTTGCCTCTGCTGCGAGGCGGATTTCTCGTGGGGGTTTTCAGCCGAGGGATCCTATGGAGTCTGGTCCCCAGCGCAGTACAACTTCTCTATTTTTTCCCGATTGTGCTGCATAAGGGCTGGTTCGGCCTCACCTTAGGGTCGCTTACGCCTCTCGTGGTTTTTTCCTACAATGCCGTGTGGGGGCTGTGCGCCGCTTTGTGGATTTGGACGGCGCAAAAGTGATTTTCATGCTTTTGCCTTTCTTGACCTGAACGTCTCGGCACGGTATTTTCGGCCAAAAACCCAGGTTGAGGAACAAGAAACCATGTCCAACGATACCGTGGAAGGGCTCTCGGCGAGCTTGGAAGACTACCTGGAGGTGATTTTCCATTTGGAAAACGCCCATCAAGCCGCTCGAGCCAAAGACATCGCGGATCAAATGAGCGTGCAACGCGCTTCGGTTACAGGGGCCTTGCGCGCTTTGGCGGGTCGGGGGCTTATCAACTACAGCCCGTACAGCAATGTGACGCTGACCGCTAAAGGGCGTCACGTGGCCAAGCAGATCATTCGACGTCATCAAATTCTAAAAGATTTTTTTACAACGGCTTTGCGTCTTGAACCTGAACAGGCCGAAGCCAATGCCTGCCGTATCGAACACGCCATCGGCCCCGCGGCTTTTGAACGGCTCGTGCAGTTTTTGGAGTTTCTCAAAACCTGCCCTCGAGCCGGCCAGGACTGGCTCCAAGCTTTTGCCGATTATTGCCAAAAGGCCGAAGATTTCCCGGATTGCTTGGGGTGCGTCTCCAAATGTCTCGAAAAGGTGCGAAAGGAAGAAACCCTTCACGGTCAAGAGGCGCCCGACACCGCTTAGATCGGCCCCCAAAGGAGGTTCTTATGAAAAAGATGTGGATTCAATTGAAGCCCGATTGCGATGAGAAAAGGGTCCTTCGAGATCTGGAGGAAATCGGCCGCATCGAAAAGGATCCCTCCACCCCAGGAAAAATCATTCTCACCTTTCACAACCAATCTGAAGCCGGAATCAAGATGAGTTGCTTCAAACTTCAGGAAGACTTTATTCATCTGTTTCAAGATTTCGATATGGTGAGACAGTGACCGCCAAGAGAGCCGCTTCGGAACCCGCTTGATGCGTCCTTTCCGCGGAGACGTCCCTTCCCCAAGCACCGAATCGTGCTGCGGTGTGGTTTTGTGTTCAAAACAAGGACAGGCTTCGCGGAAATGACTTGAAAGGCGCCTTGAGGTTCGGTGACAACCCGTGCGTTCGTTTCCAAGTCCCCTGCTCTTTCCTGACCTCCAATCTGTGATCTTACCTTGACAAAATCACACAATAACACTATGTTCGCTTAGCACTCATCGACGTGGAGTGCTAATTTTAAACCGGGCGAACCCTATGAAGCTGAGCGAAAGAAATCAAAAGGTCCTGGAAGCGGTTGTGTGCGGCTACATTCGCAGTGGGGAACCTGTAGGATCCCGCACCGTCTCCAAGCATTACGGATTGAATGTCAGTTCGGCCACGATTCGAAATATCATGGCCGATCTCGAGGAGATGGGCCTTTTGCATCAGCCGCATACATCGGCCGGACGGGTTCCGACGGACAAGGGTCTTCGATTGTATCTGGATTCCATGCTCAAAATTCGAGAGCTGGAAAAGAGACAGCAAGCTCTGATTCGCAAGGCCTTTACTTCAGGACGCGTGGACATCGAAGAGCTTCTGCGTCGCACAAGCCAGGTGCTTTCGCGGTTTTGTCGACAGGCAGGTATCGTTTTATGGCCCAGGTTGAGTGCCACACGGTTCAAACACATTGAATTTGTGCGGTTGCGGCCCCGTCAGATATTGGTCATTTTGATCACCGCCTCTGGGCTGGTGCAACACACTCTGGTGGAATGGGACGAGGACATTCCTCAGGACAATTTGGACAAATATTCTCGGTACCTCAACGAGGTTCTTCAGGACATTCCTCTAAGCCGCGTCAAGGAACGTATCCTTCAGGAAATGGAGGGGGAAAAGGCTCTTTTTGATCAGCTGTTCACTCGAGCTCTGGAGCTGAGCCGGCGCGCCTTGCAGGAGGCTATGGAAAGTACCGATGTGCATATTGAAGGGCATAAGCATCTGTTGAGCAACCCCGAGTTTGCCGATGTGGAACGCATGCGGCGTATCCTGGAAGCTTTTGAAGACAAATCGCGCATCGTTCGATTGTTGGACCGAGCTTTGGACCCTTCTCGACAGGTGCAAATTATTCTGGGAACCGAAAGCGATATCAGCGAATTGCGTGAAATGAGCGTGGTTTCTTCGCCTTATGGTCGAGGCGAAACCATTTTAGGAGTGCTTGGCGTCATAGGGCCAACACGCATGGACTATTCACGCATCATTCCCGTTGTGACCTTTACGGCTTCACTTCTGAGTCACTTCCTGGAGGAACCGGAAGAAGCCTCCCTTTCGCAACAAAGCGACTCTTCATAAAAAACTTGAACAGTCGCCACGGTACACGCTGACAAAGGCCGTGGGAATGATTAGACAAGGCAAGCCAGGGAAACGGTAGGGGATATGGAGGACTTCAACTCATGAACGAAGAAAGCAAGCCGGGGACCAACGAAGAACCCATGGTGGATGCAAGCAGTGACGCTCCCGCCTCCATCGATGCGGAAACGGGCGAAGAGGCCCCTTTCGGTGGCGACCTGAAGGCTCTTTTGGAAGAAAAAGAAGCCGAAATACAATCTCTGAAAGACAAGCTGCTCCGTCAAGCGGCGGACATGGAAAACACGCGAAAGCGTTTGGAACGGGATCGGACCGAGGCCATTGCGTACGCCAATGAAAGCCTCATTCGGGAACTCTTGTCCGTGGTGGACAATTTGGAACGGGCCATTCAGCATGCAGAGCAAAATAGTGACAATCAGACCCTCTTGGAAGGGGTCAAGATGACCCATAAGCATTTCCTGGACACCTTGGCGCGCTTTGGCTGTAGGCCATTTGAATCTGAAGGCAAGGAATTTGACCCCTGCTTTCATGAGGCTATTTTGCAGCAGGATTCACAGCACTATCCACCCAACACGGTGATTCAGGAATTTCAGAGGGGCTACACCCTGCATGATCGGCTTCTCAGGCCGGCTTTGGTGGCTGTGAGCCGTGGGTCGCGCACTGCATCCTCTTCCCACGAATCGGAAAGTCCCGGTTGACCTTGTTGAGGTTCGGGACGGGGTGGCTTAGAGGACACAGCTATTTTAAGATGTTCTCTTTTTTACTTCGATCTTCCTTTAAGGAGGCATAGACAATGGCAAAAGTGATCGGCATTGATTTGGGCACAACCAACTCGGTTGTCGCCGTCATGGAAGGGAAAGACCCCAAGGTTTTGACCAATTCCGAAGGAGGCCGAACGACGCCTTCCATGGTGGCCTTTACGGACAGTGGAGAGCGGCTTGTGGGCCAAGTGGCGAAAAGACAAGCCATTACCAATCCGGAAAATACGGTCTTTGCCGTCAAACGGCTCATCGGCCGTAAGTTCAAATCACAAGAAGTTCAACGGGACCTGGAAATCTTGCCTTACAAGATCGTGGAAGCCGCCAACGGGGACGCCCATATTCTCATTCGGGGAAGGCAATACAGTCCTACGGAAATTTCCGCCTACATCCTCATGAAAATGAAGCAGACCGCGGAAGACTATCTGGGAGAAAAGGTCACGGATGCGGTGATCACCGTTCCCGCCTACTTCAATGATAGTCAAAGGCAGGCCACCAAAGACGCGGGTAAGATCGCAGGGCTCAATGTGCTTCGCATCATCAATGAACCCACGGCGGCCGCCCTGGCTTATGGGTTGGATAAAAAGAAAGATGAAAAAATCGCCGTCTTTGATCTGGGCGGCGGCACTTACGATATTTCCATTTTGGAAATCGGAGACGGTGTCTTTGAGGTGAAATCCACCAACGGGGATACTCATCTCGGCGGTGAGGATTTCGACCAACGCATCATTGACTGGTTGGCGGACGAGTTTAAGAAAGATCAGGGAATCGATCTTCGTAACGACAAAATGGCTTTGCAGCGTCTCAAAGAAGCTGCGGAAAAGGCCAAGATCGAACTTTCGTCCACCACGGAAACGGACATCAATCTACCCTTTATCACGGCGGATGCCACCGGCCCCAAGCACCTCAACATGAAACTGACTCGAGCCAAACTGGAAGCTCTCACAGAAGACTTGATCGAAAAGCTCGTTCCACCTATGCGTCAAGCGTTGCAGGATGCAGGGCTTACAGCCGCGGATATCAATGAGGTGATCCTAGTCGGTGGCATGACACGCATGCCTCGCGTGCAACAAAAGGTTCGAGAATTCTTCGGCAAGGAACCCCACAAGGGGGTTAACCCCGATGAAGTGGTGGCCGTAGGAGCCGCGATTCAGGCGGCGGTGCTTTCCGGCGAAGTCAAAGATGTGCTTTTGTTGGATGTGACCCCGCTGTCACTGGGTATCGAAACCTTGGGCGGTGTCATGACCAAACTTATCGAACGCAACACCACCATTCCAACCCGAAAGAGCCAGATCTTTTCCACGGCCACGGACAACCAAACAGCGGTGTCCATCCATGTCTTGCAAGGGGAACGGCCCATGGCCGCGGACAACAAAACCCTCGGACGCTTCGATCTAGTCGGCATTCCGCCGGCTCCTCGCGGGGTCCCGCAGATCGAGGTGACTTTTGATATCGACGCCAACGGTATTGTGCATGTATCGGCGAAAGACTTAGCCACCGGAAAGGAACAATCCATTAAGATCACCGCCTCCAGCGGTCTGTCTCAGGATGAAATTGAAAGGCTGGTCAAAGAAGCCGAAATGCACGCTGAAGAGGACAGAAGGCGTCGAGAATTGGTGGATACGCGCAATCAGGCGGACGCCCTTATTTACAGCACCGAAAAGACGCTGAGGGATTTGGGCGACAAAGTGGATGCGGCCACTCGAAGCCAGATTGACGCCCAGATTGAAAAACTTCGCAAAGCCATGGAAGGGGACGACAAACGAGCCATCGAAAAGGAAATGGAACAACTGACCCAGGTTTCCCACAAGCTTGCCGAAGAAATGTACAAGAGAACAGCCGAACAGCAGGCTCAGGCAGGCTCACAGGGAGCTTCCGCTGGAGCGTCTTCTTCGGGTCGCAAAAGCGACGACGATGTGGTGGACGCTGATTTTGAGGAGGTCAAGGACAAGTAAAAAGAACGGAGCTGAACCGCAAAGTCTTGCGGTCTCCACCGATTTTTGATAGGCAGCCGAAGATGCAAGGGGCACGTGATCATCACACGTGCCCCTTGTGTCATCCAGGATGGTTGATCGGAGGAATCCGGCATTGGTTTCTGCCTCATGGCGCATCTTTTCGCTTGAAGGAAGAATATGACCGCTAAAAAAGCTCCACGGCTTCTTGCCTGCATGCTTTTGCTGATGACCTTTGTCTTGAGCTGCGCACCGCGTCAGCAGGTGCGCGTCCTTATTCCTGAATCTGTGTTCCATGAGCCACCCCCTGCGGAAGCTCAAGCGCTTTGGAAAGAGGCCGTGGCGGCTCGAGAAGCCGGTCGTCTGGATGCCGCCCTGGCTGCCTTTCAACGCATCGCCTATTTCTTCCCCTCCAACGCTATTGCTCCTGCAGCCATCACGGCCCAAGGGGACATCTGGCTTCAAGTTCAAAACCCTAAAGCGGCTCGCCAAGCCTACGAAACGGCCCTCAAGGAATTTCCCCAATGGCGCGATGCCGTCACAGCACGCGTAGGAATCCTTGAGGCACGATGGCATGAGGGAGAAAATCGTAAAAAACTTATTGAAGAGGCCCAGGCCTTGTGGGAAGCCACGGCACCCCAGCCAGCCTGGAGACAGAGGCTCATTCGCCTATTGGCGGGCCTTAACCGCGATGCAGGAAACGTGGACAGGGCCCTCTTCTGGCTGGACAAAGGCTATGCCGCTCAACCTTCCCCCGAAGACCAAAAACTGCTGGATCATGAAGCATTGTCCTTGATTTTGACCCTCGATGGACAAACGGTGGAACGGGCGCTTCAGACTTACAGTTCCCAACGCCTTGTGCCCTTTTTGCTTTACCGCCGCATTCAATGGAGTCCCCCTGAACGTCGTCGGGACGCTCTCCTGAAACTGATGGCTCAATACCCCGACCACCCGGTCACGCTCGCCGTCGACGAAGAACTTCGAGGTGCCTTGGCACCCCTGCCGGCCCCTGACCCCCAAAAGCTGGGATGCATGGTCCCTTTAAGCGGACCGCACAGCACGCACGGAAGACGATTGGTCAAAGGCGTGGCCTTGGCTCTGAGACATTGGGAAAAGCTCTTTCATGGATCACCGGCCAGGTTGGTCCTAGCGGATACTCAGGCCAACCCCGATGTGGCATTCAGCACTCTGAACCAGCTGGTTCAAGAAGAACGAGTTTTGGCGGTGCTGGGCCCCCTGAGCCCGAAGAGCGTGGAAGTGATCCTGCCCATGGTCAATGAAAAAGGTATTCCTGTTGTCAGTTTTACAGAAAAACGACAAATAACCCAGCAGACACCTTTTCTCTTCCACGCTTTTCTTGATCATCAGGACATGGTCGGCGCTTTGCTCACTTATTGTCGAAACACCATGAAGTTTAATAATTTTGGCGTGCTCTATCCGGAAGAACCCTATGGCCGCGCTTTAAGAGAAATTTTTGTTCGCAAGGTTAAAGAACTTGGGGCAAAAGTGGTGGTGGATACGTCTTATCCTTCGGGCATGACGGATTTTAAGGGCCCACTGCAAGTTGTCGCTCAACATGCACCCAAAGGATCAGGCGCCGAAATTTCGGAAACCCCTTTGGATGCCTTATTCATTCCCGACGCTGCCGAAACCGTTGCCCTCATTGCTCCACAACTCCCCTACTACAATGTGGTGGGGATCACACTTCTGGGGACGAATCTCTGGGAAGAAAAATCCCTTTTGTCTGCGGGCGGAGCTTATCTGGAAGGCGCCCTGTTCCCATCCGCTTTTCGGGGGGATGGTTCCGGCATCTCAGATCCGGTTCAGGACGCCTTTGCCAGAGACTATCGTGAAACTTACGGGGAAGAGCCCGACTTTCTGGCCGCTCAGGCTTACACGGCGGCCTTGCTTACTCTGGCCGCTCGAGAACAGGTCCTCAAGGAAGGACAACCGGACCGCATGCACTTTCGACAATGGCTGCTGCGAGTGGAATTGCCCAACGGTCCCTTGGGACCCATGCGGTTTGCCCCTGACGGCCATATGGAACGTCAGTATCCCATCCTCCAAATCAAGGGCGGCACCGTGGTTCGTGTGGACCGATAGAGCACGGCCGCAGAATCCACGGATCAGCCGCCTCAGGATCAATGGCCGGTGTCTGTGACACCGGCCTCCGCGAAAGTCTTGATGTCCCGAAGAACGCGCGCTGAAACCTCCACCAGGCTCATGGCCAAGGCCGCTCCGGTGCCTTCTCCCAGCCGCATGGACAGATCCAGCAAGGGAGGAATTCCTAGCAGCTCGATCATGGCGCCATGGCCCACTTCCTGACTGCGATGCGACACGAAAAGATAGTCCTTGGCGCGGGGAGCTATCTGGCAGGCGATAAGGGCTCCAGCCGTCGCAATAAAACCGTCACACACCACGGGCACCTGCGCCGCGGCGGCACCCAGAACCGCGCCGGCAAGCCCGGCGATTTCATAGCCGCCCACTTTTGCCAACACGTCCACAGGATCCAGCCTGTTGGGTCGGTTGACCTCTAGGGCCTTTTCCACGGCACGCACCTTGCGTTCCCAGGCCGCATCATCAATGCCGGTCCCACGACCCGTAAGTTCCTTGACAGGCTTTCCGGTGAAAACGGCCGCAATGGCCGTAGAGGGTGTCGTGTTTCCAATACCCATATCTCCCGTGCCGATAAGACCATAACCTTCTTCACGAACAGCCGCCAAGACAAGACGAGCCCCTTCCACAAGGCCGCGAACGGCCTCGGGTCGCTCCATGGCCGGCCCATGGGTGATGTTGCGAGTGCCTTTACCTATTTTCCGCCGGATTACGGCCCAGTCCTCGGGAAGATCCGAAGCCACTCCAAAATCCACCACACGCACATCCGCTCCCACATGGTCCGCCAAAACGTTGATGGAGGCCCACCCCTTGAGAAAACTGTAAACCATCTGGGCAGTGACCTCCTGCGGATAAGCGCTCACACCTTCTTCCACAACCCCATGATCCCCGGCCATGGTGAAGATGATTTTCTTGGAAACATCCGGAGACAAGCTCCTCGAAATTCCCCCCAGCCGAGCAGCCATCTCTTCCAGACGCCCTAAGGAACCTCTAGGCCGTATTTGAGACCGAAGCCTTTCCCAGGCTTGAGCTTCCCAATGAGGGTCCGAAGGCTCAAGGCTTTCCAAAATGTTTTTCAGTTCTTTTTCCATGCAGTTGAACCTCCATCGGCATTATCCAACGGTTCCATAAAAAAAGCCTTCGAGGTCCCAAGACCTCGAAGGCTTACCCTCAGGCACAGGTAAACATTCGGCCTGTTTGCTTTCCCCGTGGCAGGTCTTCTGGCTCGCGGATCTTCTGACTCTTCGAACCTTCCCGCTTCCCAAATGGAAGCAGTGGCTTTCCTTCGAAGGCATCCCCGCTTACAGCGCCGGCCCAGCGCGACGGTCTTGCACCGCCTTCCCTATTCTCCCCTTATTTTCCGGGGCACCACGTAGGACCAGAAACCATGATGCTGAAGCGCTCAAAAAGTGAGCCTGATCCCCCCTTTCCCCGTGGCAGCGGTGGACACTCGAAGGCCGCCCCCTCCAATAGCTTCACGAGGCTCGCCCTTACCGCTTTACAAAAATGAGGCGACCGCCGAGCTCACCTTTTTTTGGTTCATTTACTACGGCTTTTTAGATGTTCGACGCAGGAGTTTCAGGGCCTTTTTGGTTTCCATCACAGGCACCACCTCTGCGACTCCCAAGTCCGTCCATTGAAACACCGCAGCCGCTAAATGGGCCTCATCTTCCGCCTCAAAAAGCCGAAACACTCGATGCCCTGTCACATCAAACCACTCCCCTTTCATTACTGTTCCGGGCACCTCGGGCAGTTGTTCCGTGCGCTGAATGACACGATCTCGATCTTCGGGAGCGTAACTAAAAATGGCCATAAAGAGCATAACGCGCCTCCTTGTGTGAGCCCCTGCCTGCTAACCTTTTTGATCTATATACTCCAACGGGCTCGGAAGGTGTCAAGAAACGATTTCACTCCCGAAAGATCTTGACGCTATCCTGACAAGGTCACTATAATCGAGCCCGTGAACAGAATCACAAAGAGAACATGTGACGAGAAAGGAGGTGACACAGTGAAAGGAAAGGCTTGGTTTGTTCCGTCGGTTTGTCTTGCCGTGGCTCTGTTTGTGGGAGCTCTCGTCGCCGTGGCGGCGGACGCTCCGGATGTAATCACCATGAACTCCACCTTGTGGCCCAGCCATACCAAGAGCAATGTGCAGTTCACTCACAAGAAGCATGCCGAAGATTACAAGATCGCATGTGCCGAATGCCATCACGTGTACGAGGGTGGCAAGAATGTCTGGAAGCAGGGAGATCCTGTCCAAAAATGCCAGGAATGCCACAATGAACCGACCATTGAAGGCGAAAAGAAGCTTCCCCCGGAGCAGCAAAAGCTGAATCTCAAGCTGGCCATGCATGGCAATTGCCAAGAATGCCACAAGAAACTGAAGGCTCAAAACCCCCAGAGCACAGCTCCCACGACCTGCGTCCAGTGCCATCCGAAAAAGGAAGGTCAAAGCTAAAGAGCCTTCAAAAGGTCCACATGCTTTAAACCCTCTCCCCCTTGATTCCAAAGGCGGAGAGGGTTTTTTCTTCATGAAACGTTGGCTTATGAAAAATATGGACGCAAAAAGGCCCGGAAGATGGGAGCATCTTCCGGGCCTTTTTCTGTCGCCTTTAAGGCCTCAGCGGCCTTTAGACTTCTTCGACCGTGATGGCGTCGCTTTCGCACACCTCCACACAGCTTTCGCAGCCGAGGCATTCGTCCTCATTGACGGGCTCGGCCTTGCCGTCCACGAGCTCGTAGACGTCCACGGGACACACATCCACGCACTCGCCGTCGCCGGTGCACTTGCTCTTGTCTACCGTCACTTTAAACATGATACATCGTCCTCCTCGTGTGATCTTGTGAAAACTCGGCGGCAGGCCGTCCCTCCGCCCGTACGGTTTGGCTCATGCCGTCATGGCCTTTACTGACCTGGCCGGGCAAAGTCAAGAAAAATTAGGTTCCCTTCCTCGGGTCCCGTTCGTGATTCTTTTCTCATGCCCCAAGACCAAAAAGGCCTGCCGTCTTTCTTTTCGGGCTATGTCTAACGTCTTGAAAAGCCCCCCGAAGGGCTGAAGAAAAACCCTTCGGGGAAGCGCTCTCTCTGCTTACACGCAGCCCGTAGGTTTCGGCAGGCCGGCCATCTTACATGCACCCTTTCCCGGTCCGCTCGGAAAGAGCTCGTAGATGTATTTAAGCTTGTAACCGGTCACCTTGGTGAGGATCCGGACCATGGGAGCGATCCCGTGCTTACGGTAGTAGTCCTGAAGCACATGGATGATTTTCCAGTGTTCTTCCGTCAGCTCTTGAATGCCTTCCGATTCCTTGACGTACTCGACCCATTCCGGGCACCAGTTGTCAAAGCTGTCGATGAAGCCATCTTCGTCAAGGTTGAACACTTTCCCTTTGTACTCAACTTGTGCCATGGAAGCAACCTCCTTTGTTTTGGAATCTTCCGTAGACAACCGTCATACGGGGCTCTGTCCTATGAGGGATCTTGCCAAACAGTCTTGCATCACCCCCCCTTCCCGGCTTGCCCGGTATCGCCTGGCAGCTTGGACCATCCCTTGGGCCCAGGCTTCACAGCCCAAGGCATGCAGGTGGCTATAAGTTGCCAGCACGTTTTTATAGCATACTCCATCGCGACCTTCCAAGACCCCGAATCCCTTTTTCACACGAAAAGCGCATTCCACAAGTCCATGCACATCGACCACTCGTGAATAATGGAATTCGTGCCCTTTAAGCTCAATCCCTTCAGGAAAAAACGGTGTTTCTCGAATCGATTCCAACACCGTGTAGCCGTGTCCCTGAGGCTTCGTGCCCATGAGCACGGAAAAGGGAAAAATTCCTACCATGGGATAAAGTCCCTGAGCCGTCTGAATACCTTGGGAAAGATACATCAGACCCCCGCATTCCGCATAAACGGGAAGCCCATTTTCGACAGCCTCTTGAACGGATTTTCTAAAGGTCACATTGGCCACGAGAAGGGAAAGGTGCGTTTCAGGAAACCCTCCACCTATATAAAGCGCATCCACGTCAGGCAAGACGGGTGTCGTCGTGCTGTCCATGAACACCAACTGCGCACCCGCTACTTGAAGGGCTTCCAAATTGTCCGGATAATAGAACTGAAAAACCCGATCTTGAATCACGCCGATACGAACGGGCTCAAAAAAACCACGGCTCAAGCCCTGTGGGAGCGCCTCAGCAGGCTGCCCCAGTGGCTCCGCGGTACGTGCCACATCGAGAATGCCATCCACATCCACATACCGCAGCATGCATTCGGAGAGCCTCTCCAAGGTGTCCTGCAAACACAGGTGTTCCTGAACCGGCAATAGCCCCATGTGACGTTCGGGAAACATAATCCCCACATCTTTGGGAAGCACCCCGAGAACAGGAACGCCGCAATCCCTGCGAATGGATTCTGCAACAACCCTTTCATGGCGGGATCCGGCAACGCGATTGAGCACCACTCCCGCCACGTTCACTTGGGTATCCAGGCGCTGGCATCCCAGAACCATAGCGGCGGCGGTTCGCGTCACCTTGGTGACATCCAAGACAAGGACCACGGGGGCTTTGAGAAGCTTGGCCAGTTCGGCCGAAGAACAGGTTCCTCGAGCATCCACCCCGTCGTAAAGCCCTCGGTTTCCCTCGATGAGAGCCACATCCGCCCCTCGAGCCCGATGCACGAGGGATTGCAGGATTTTCTTTGGGGTCATCAAGTAAGGATCGAGGTTGTAGCAGGGTGAGGAGGCCGCACAACTGAGCCATCCCGCGTCAATGTAGTCCGGGCCTTTCTTGAAAGGCACGACACGCAGCCCCTTTCCTCGAGTCAGAGCGGCGGCGAGGCCGGTGGACACCAGCGTCTTGCCGGCTCCTCCCCGCAAGGCTGCGATCAACAGACGCGGAGTGTTGTGCAGCATCGTCGGTTCACCAGCGGTGCCGCCAGCCTTTTGCAGGGCCGGCGGCACCTGCCTTTTTAGAACTTGAACTGCGTTGTGGTCCGCCAGGTCATCATGGCGAGCCTGTAGTCGTCAATGTGCTCATGGCGGAATTCGATTCCTGTCTTTTCAAAGAACCGTTCCCACCCGATGCGTTCGATCCACTCCCCGACACGCTCATAGCGACGTGCATCGGAAGCGTAGGTTTCCAGCATCTTCTTGATCGTTTGAACCGTTGTCGGCCAACGCGGCGGTTCGTTGGGAATATAGGGCACGGCCAGCTTGGAGAACTTAGGCGGCACACGGGAGTTGGACACTTTGCCACCCACCCACAGAGCGATACCGTCACCTTCGCCGTCCGCCAAGGGCAGGGCCGGACACATGGTGTAGCAGTTCCCGCAGAACATACAGCGGTTTTCGTTGATCTCGACGCTCTTGTAGTCCCCGACCTTTTTCGGCTTGATGGCGGCCGTCGGACACGCCGCGATGACCAACGGAATTTCGCAAACGTTCTGGACACGTTCGTGCTCGATGATGGGCGGTTTACGGTGCACACCCAGAATCGCGATATCCGAACAATGGACGGCGCCGCACATGTTCAAGCAGCAGGCCAGAGAGATACGCACCTGGGCCGGCAGCTTATGCGAACCGAAATACTCAAACAGTTCGTCCATGACCGCCTTGACGATACCTGAAGCATCGATGGCCGGAGTATGGCAATGGACCCAACCTTGGGTATGAACGACGTTGGTTACGCTGGCACCAGTACCGCCGATGGGGAACCAGTTGCCACGGCTCTTCAGATCGTCGATCAGAGGTTTGAGCTTGGCTTTGTCATCGACCATGAATTCGATGTTGTTTCGAGTCGTCCAGCGCACATAGCCGCCGCAGTGCTTGTCGGCGATATCGCAGACCTCTCGAATCAAGTCCACCGAAAGGAGACGAGCCGCACCCACGCGTACCGTGTAGACTTCGGCGCCGGTTTCGGAGACGTGGACCAGAACACCCGGCTCCAAAATTTCATGGTATTTCCATTTACCGTAGTTTTCCTTGATAAATGGAGGGAAGAACTTGTCGTATTTCGGGGGACCGATATCGGTAAGACGATCTTTCATGATGTCACTAGGATCGAATGGCATGGTGTCTCCTCCTATGCATGATGCCGTTCGCGGTAAGCCTTCCCATCGCGTTCCCAGCCGCCAGGGACGTCCGCAGGATCGTAAAAGATGTAAGGATTAAAGCGAGGCGTATTGATCATGCGCGGATCGGGTTCCACCTCCACGGCCTTCAGGAATTCCCTCAAGCCGAGCCGCTGAATGAGTTCACCCAAACGCTCGCGGTTCTTGCCGTTTTCCATCCACCAATCCCACATCTTTTCCACGAAAGAGTGAAATTCTTCGTAAGGCGGTTCCATCTTCATGAAAGGAATGATGACGCTGGAAAGCTGGGCACCCTCCAAAATGGGGGCTTTGGCGCCGCACAAAATGGTAGCGCCCACGTCGGTACCCGGCCGCAAGGCACGAGGCATCACGTTGATGCAATGCATGCAGCGCGTACAGTCTTCATCCCAAATTTTCAGGTTCTTGCCGTCCCATTCCATGCAGCGGGTAGGACAGAGGTCGATGACTTCCTTTTGAATGTCCAGTTTACGTTTTTCAAACCCGTGGGATCCCCCGTTGGGAACCAGTTCGCCACCCACATACGCGCGCACGGCTTCCTGATCAATGCGGATTTTGTCCCTCCAGGTTCCGATGATAGAGCAATCGGCCCGGGCAATGGCCGCCACGCAGTCGTTGGGGCATCCAGAAGCCTTAAACTTAAACTTGTAGGGGAACATGGGACGATGAAGCTCGTCCTGATACCGCATCGTGATGTCATAAATGATGTCTTGGGTGTCCAGACAAGACCATTCGCAACGGGCTTTGCCCACACAGCCTTCCGGAGTCCGCATGTTGGATCCGGAACCGCCCAGGTCCATGCCCAGCTCATGGGTCAGCCGGTAAAAGATGGGCTCCAACTGATCCGTAGTGGTCCCAAGCAAAATCACGTCGCCGGTGGAGCCATGCATGTTGGTCAAGCCGCTGCCGTGTTCTTCCCAAATGTCGCACAGCTTGCGGAGCACTTCGGATGTGTAGAACTTGCTTGCCGGCTGATTGACACGCATGGTGTGGAAATGGGCCACGTTGGGGAAGAGATCCGGCCGGTCACAGTACCGCCCGATCACGCCGCCTCCGTAACCGAAAACGCCCACGATGCCGCCGTGCTTCCAGTGCCCCTCTTTGTGCTCATAGGACATTTCCAAGAGCCCCAGAAGGTCTTCGCACATGGGTTTTCTGGCCGCCACGCGCTTGATGTCGGTCACGAAGCTCGGCCATGGACCCTTTTCCAGTTCATCAAGCATTGGGGTCGCATGCTTTAAAGCCATCCTTCTACCTCCTTAAGAGAATGAGAAAACCCGCTTACACACACCGACGCCCCAAAAAGCGTTCGGTCCCGGCAGCCTTTGATCCAGCTTACACCTTGAGCCAGAACCTGCTTCTTTGGGCGAACACCCCTAAAACTATTTCATTTTTTCTTCTTCAGCCGCCACATCGTCCACGCCGGGCAGCATGTAAAGGGTCGTGCTGCCGCTCGACCAATACTTGACCTTGCCTTCTTCCACAAGCTCGTTGATGATCTTTTTTGCTTCACGCATCTTGAGCTCAGGCACGGCCTTGCAAAGGTCGTTGAAGTAAAGCTTGGTTTTTTTCTGAGTTTTCATGTACTCAAGAATTTTTGCCTTGGCCTCTTCACTCATGGTCCTCTCCTTTGTGATAGAAAAACAGCAACATCGGAAGCCTTTGCGCTCCCGCCGATCCATTCGCTACTGGTAAATGAGAAAGTGAATCTATTCACTCGCAGCCCACACCTCTATAAACTTGGGTTTCAAGCTTTGTCAACAAAAAACCCGGCCGATGACGGCGCGTGGCAAAGCGCCGATCCTTTGGGGTTTCAATGTCATACCCGCCCTGCCGTGACATACGGAAAAGAACGTCAGGCTCAAAAACAGAGAATCACCTCCCTCGAGAGGACTCAAGGCGAAAAGGTTTCGTATCGTTTGGAGGGCGGGGACATCCGTTTGCCTTCCAAAATCCTCTTCCAATACTTGGAAGTACCTCTGACTATTTCTTGAGTCATCACGTGTAGGAGCCTGTCTGAGAACTCACAGTACCAAGGTCTCTCGCCGTTTCATGGGAGCGTGGGCGTCCCGCACGCATTAGGAGCGTGGCGCTCGCATCATGTGTGTGCTGGGAATCGATTTTCCGGAAAAGGTATGCTCTTTTTTCAATGTCGCGCAAGCTGGTAGGTTTCTGCCGGTACCCCATCTGTAGAGGCGGACCTGTGTGTCCACCCCAAAGGATTGTCGTGCCTGAACGCCCTAGGGGCGGACACATGGGTCCGCCCCTACGAGGGTGACCGAGAATTTATCTTTGGGAACGGAGAAGTCCCGCATACATAAACGGCAGGTCAGAGGCACGAGCTCGCAGGAAAACAAACGTCTTGCGGCGTAGGGGCAAGGCGGCGTCTCGCCCCTGCAAAGGCTAAACCTGGCTGTTTCCTGGTGGTGCGGGCCTTGGGCCCGGTCTTTGTGCTGGTGTCCCGCCCTCAAGAGGAACGGGCTGGAAACTTGCTTTACCCGGGGAAAAAACCTGGTTCAGGCTTGTAAGGGCGAGGCGTGCTTCGCCTCTTCTTTGAAATGACATTCCATGCAACGGTCATGATGCGTTCTCGGAAAGGCTTCCAGTGTCACCGTTCGTTTTGCCGAGGTGGATGGAGTGGCACAAATGCCCAATCTTCCCCTCGTTTGACCTTTTCTTGACAGTGCCTCGTGCCCTTGTTAGGTTCCCGAGGCAATTTCGAAAGCGGGTGGAAATTCCCTCATTGGGGGACGCCGCCACCCCCGTTCCAGGACGGACAAATCTTTGGTGCGAGGACGACCATGACCGATTCTTCCAAAGAGGCAAAACAGCTTGAGTCGGATCTCAATCAATATATTCGCTACCTACGTGAGCGGATTTTCTTCGAACCTGACTCGCCCGTGTTTCACTACAACCTAGGCTTGGCCTACGCACGTAAGGGCCTGCGCGCGGAAGCCATTGCGGAATTTCGTCAGGCCATCGCCTGTGATCCTTCCATGGCCCAAGCCTATGTGAATTTAGGAGGGCTTCTTTTTCAGGAAGGCGACTTGGACAAGTGCATCGAGGCCAACCGAAAAGCTCTGGAACTGGATCCGACCCTTGCCATGGCCTATAGCAATTTAGGTTTTGCGTACCTTCAAAAGGGAGACCCGCAGGCCGCCGTCGCCGCCTGTCAAAAAGCGGTTGAGCTGATGCCGAATCTTTTACAAGCCTATAACAACCTGGCCATCGCCCACATTCAAAGGAGGGAATGGCAGGAAAGCATTGCAGCCTCTCTTCGAGCTTTGGAAATCAAACCGGATTTTGCTCCGGCCCATTTCAATCTCTATGTGGCCTATGAAGCCTTGGGGGACGAGGAAAATGCCGCCAAACACAGACAACGGGCCCAAGCCCTAGGCTATCCTCTGGATGACTAAGCTCCTTTAGGTCTTTAAAGAAAAAGTAAAGTTCCCTTCACCTGGAGAAAACATCGTGTTAGTGGACGAAGAAGCTCCTTTGGAAGTGCTCAAAGACCGCCTTGTCGTACTGGAATATACCGTCACCCTTGAAGACGGCTCTGTGATCCTTGGAGGAGACGAGCCGGCGGCCATGAATTTCGCCGTAGGCTACGGTCAGGTTCTTCCTGCGCTGGAAGCCCGCCTTTTGGGACACAAGGAAGGGGAAACACTACAGTTTGTGATTCCCGCCGACGAGGCTTTCGGGCCCTATGATCCCCGCCAGGTAAAGCGTCGCTCTTTTGAAGACTTTCCTCAGGGCCGTGATCTCCAGCCCGGGAAATGGGTTCTCGCCTCCAACGACCGCACGGGCGCACGGTATAGCTATTATGTTCAGTCGAAAGACGACGAAGGGGTGGTTTTGGATTTCAATCATCCTCTGGCCGGACACGATCTTTACTATCATGTGAATATCCTTAAAGTTCGAGATTTGACCCCCGAAGAACTGGTCGAGCTCCGCCCGTGTCAAGGGGCGTCGTGACGTCCATGGTGCCGAAAGTTTTCTGAAGATAGCGAAAATTTTGAGTCTTCGGCACAGACCGTGAAAGGTTCGCACACCAAACGCACGGGGGCCTGATCCCACCCGAAAGCCTGCGGGCGGACACTTCGGTCCGCCCCTACAGGGTCGGGTCCATGGGCGAATACGGGGGCGCTTTAAGGAATCGATGGAACAAACAAGCGAAAACCGGTGGAACGAAATGGCGTGCGGACGTTTAGGTTTCGGGATGAGCGGATTCTGCAGCCAGGACCGATCCCGCTTTATTGAAAGGAAGGTCTCAGGCCTTTTCCCCTTGGGTGCGTTCGAACCAGCGGCAGAACGCATACACAGCCATGGCTCTGTTGTCTTGGCGCAGCAACCCCCGGCATAGATCCACCAGTTCCTTGTGATGGCTTCGCAGTCGTTCATCATGCCCTTGGCTTTGGTAAAACTCGGCAAGAATCATCCCGGCTTGTAAAGCTGTCGCACTGCGGATCTGTTCTCGAGGGTCTTTGGGTTCCTGAAAAGGATCCCAGTTTTCGTAGCCCATTTTCAGAATGCGCTGTTGCCCTCTTTTGGACATCTGATCAAAAATAGCTTTCTTACGACGTTCGTATTCCTGGCGGTCTTCCACGAGCCAAACTCCTGTTACGGTTCATTCCAAAAAAGTTTGAGCCTGATTTTTTTAAATTCTCGAGTGCTGAAAAGAATTCGGTATTCATCAAGCCCAACGGCTTCGGAAAGCCTTTTAGCGATCTTTCGGCATTCATTTTCCGTTTTGGCATGGATCATGGCATAGAGATTGTAAGGCCACTGCGCATGAAGAGGTCTCTGGTAACAGTGGCTGACTTCCGGGAAAGCGGCCAGAGCCATGCCTGAAGCGTCGATGCGTGATGGGTCACATTGCCAAACAACCATACCGTTGGCTCCAAATCCCGCCTGTCGGTGGTTGAGCACGGCCGCAAAGCGTCGAATCCAGCTCCAAGCCAACCATTGGCGAATAACGCCCATGAGATCCTCATCATTCATGCCCAAAGACCGACCCCATGCAGCAAAGGGACGAGGAACCAAAGGTAAATCTTCTTGAAGGCATCGAACCAGTTTCACGTTATGCTCCGAGGCGTGAAAACGTTCCAAAGATTCCAAAGAAGCTTCCGGCAATCCTCCCGCGGAAGTGTCGGCTTCCGAATCTTCCAGCACATCCAGCACGACGGCGAGTTTATACTTTTTTAGAGCGGGTAAAATGAGCGTGGGCCATCCTCCAGCTTCCCGGGACAGCCTGGTCACCACGTCATCAAGGCTCCTGCCGGGTGGTACGGCAATGGTAAACCATAGGTTAAAGGAAGCCGGCCGAAGATAGTTATGGCTGACCCCAGGGTAAGCATTCACCACGCGAGCCGCTTGCTCCGTGTAAGCTTCCGGGACCGCCATGGCCACCAAGCTGCTTTGATACCCCAAAGCACCGGTGTTAAAGATGGCACTGATCTGGCGAACCAAGCGCCCGGCCTTTAAGTTTTGGATACGAGAGAGGACCTCTTGTTCTTCAAGGCCGAGCCTTTCCCCCAGCACGGCGTAAGGCTTCGACTCGATGGGAAAAGAGCGCTGAATGTGGTCCAGCAGCCGACGATCGATACTGTCCAAAGAAGTCCCTTTCTTCGCTCGAAATATGGGGCCTGCAAAAGTCAGTTTGGCATCCGTGCCTTCTCATGATAAACATTTTGAGCGGTTAAAGCCAAAACCTTTCTCGCTTGGGAGACTTTCATGCCGTTGAAAATCCTTTTCTGTGCTTCGGAAGCCGTTCCTTTTGCCAAAACGGGTGGCCTTGCCGATGTGACCGCGGCTCTTCCCGAAGCTTTGGCCAACTTGGGGCATGACGTGCGGCTTTTCGTGCCGCTTTACCCCGCCGTGGAACGGAACGGGGACACGGTCAAAATCCTCGCCGAATGGATCCCCATCCATGTCGGCGTGCACACATACCATGTGCATTTCTGGCAATGGATGCGGCCGTCGTCGTACCCTGTCTATTTCATGGAAAAAGACGAATTCTTTGATCGCCCCCACCTATATGTGCACCCTCTTCGCGGCGATTACGAAGACAATGCGGAGCGTTTCGTCACCTTTTCAAGAGCTCTTTATCCCCTTTGCAAACATCTGGATTGGATTCCCGACATCGTGCATCTCCACGATTGGCAAACGGCACTCGCCGCTGCCTGTCACTTCTTTCACTGGCGATATGATCAGGCCTTCGCCCGGGTTCGAACCCTGCTGACCATACACAACCTGGCCCATCAGGGGCTCTTTCCCGAAAGCTACTTCAGCCTTACGGGCCTGCCCACGGAAGCTTACACCATCGAGGGGATGGAATTTTACGGCCAGTGCAATTTCCTCAAAGCGGGCATCGCCTACAGTGACCGCATTTCTACGGTAAGTCCCAGGTATGCGAGGGAAATTCTTGAGCCTAAACAAGGTTTCGGCTTGGACGGTATCTTGCGCCGCCGTCAAAACGCTCTTGTGGGAATCCTGAACGGGATTGACACCGTGCAATGGAACCCTGCCGAAGATCCTTTCATTCCAGCCCCTTTTGACGCCGATCGCCTGGAAGGCAAAAAGGTATGCAAAGAAAAGGTTCTAGAGGAGCTGGGATTTCCTGACGTGGTTCGACAAAACCCCTTATGCGTGGTGGTCAGCCGACTGGTGCATCAGAAAGGAATCGACCTTATTCTGGAAGCCCTAGACGAGATGATGAATCTTTCCGTATCCCTGGCCGTCCTTGGGACGGGTGATCCTCATTTAGAACGGCTCCTCTTGCAGGCGCAATCGTGTCATTCCGAGCGCGTGCGTGTGGTGCTGGCTTTTGATGAGGGATTGGCTCATCGGTTAGAAGCCGGAGGCGACATCTTTCTCATGCCCTCTCGATACGAACCCTGCGGGCTTAATCAAATGTACAGCATGCGTTACGGGACCATTCCCATTGTCGCCGCCACGGGAGGTTTGGATGATTCCGTTGTAGATGCCGCCCAATTTCCCGAAACAGGAAACGGTTTCAAGTTTTACGTGCACACCAAGGAGGCCTTTTTGGCTGCTTTAAAGGAGGCTCTGGACACTTTTCAGGACTCGGAAAAATGGCGTGGCTTGCAGCAAAGGGCCATGCGAGAAGACTTTAGCTGGGATCGAGCGGCTCGGGCTTATGTTTCCTTGTATGAAGAGATGCTCGCCCCGTCAAGCGGGCCTTGAAAACGCCAAGTCTCTTGGCTGGTTTCAAGCGCCGCTCGCCGTTATGCGATTCATGAAGAGGGTTGCCAAGCCCAGAAAAAAGAAAAAGCCTCCTGTATCCGTAGCAGCCGTCACAAAGATGCTCGATCCCAACGCGGGATCCAATTTAAGCTTTCGCAACACGATGGGAACGAGCGCTCCCAAGCATCCTGCCACGATCATGTTAAAAATCATAGCCAGCCACATGATGAGGGCAAGCCACGGATTGTGGTGCCAGGCCAGTGTGATGACGGCAAGAACCGCACCGCACAGAGCTCCGTTGCACAACCCCACGGTCATCTGACGCAAGACGACCCGCCACGTGCCTTTGTCCAGAATTTCCCCTAAAGCAAGGGCACGTACGACCACCGTGAGGGACTGCGTGCCCGCATTACCTCCGAGGCCGGCTACGAGAGGCATGAGGGATGCCAGGACGACGAAATGCGCGATGGTTTCCGAAAAGAGACTGACCGTATAGGAGGCGATGAGCGCCGTTCCCAGGTTCACCAAAAGCCAGGGAGATCGAAGCTTGACGGATCTGATGACAGGCGACGAAATTCTTTCGTCCGTATCCAAGCTGGCCAACAGATACATGTCCTCTGTAGCTTCTTCTGTGATGACATCAAAGATGTCATCGTAGGTGATGATCCCCACCAGGCGTTTTTCGCCGTCCACCACAGGCATGGCCAAGAAGTCGTAATGCCTCATTTCTTTGGCCACCAGCTCGATGTCCATGTCCACCGGGACAGAAATCACCTGCCGGGACATGATGCGTTCTATCAAACTTTCCGGGCGGGCCATGATGAGGTCCCGCAAAGACACAATCCCGACAAGATGACGCCTTTCATCCACCACATAGGCGTAATATATGGTTTCCTTTTTGGGAGCCTGCAGGCGCAGGTCATCCAAGGCCTCCCGAACGGTTTGCGTGGCTATAAGGGAGGCGTAGTCGGTGGTCATGTAGGCCCCGGCACTTTCTTCGGGGTACGTGAGAAGCTTCAGCAGATTTTGTCGTTCCGCTTTGATCAGCAACGATAAAAGCTTATCCTGAAAATCCTCGTCCAGTTCTTCCACCAGGTCGGCCCTATCATCGGGACGCATCAAGGTGATAAGCCTCACCACCGTATTCCGGCTAAGAAAAGGCAGTGTTTCTTTTTGTGTCTCAAAAGGTAGAAACTCAAAAATAGTGAGAACCTTTTCCGGCCCAAGCACCTCCACAATGCGAGCGATATCCTCGGGTTTGTATTGAGCCAGATGCAGGGCGGCATCGGCCGGGTGCATACTTTCCAAAGTCTGCTGCAACGCTTCCCACCGCTCGGTGATGCCCCCTTCATGGAGCAGACCTTCGAAACTTTCATTTAACGTCATGAAAACACCCCTCTGCTTCTTTCACCGCCACTTTCTGTCTGCAAAGCTCTGCTCTGCTAGCAGAATCTCTCCAGCTTTTCAATGCCCCTTTCCGCACCCCTCCAAAAAGGCTTGACAGGCGTCGATGCGCCTTCTATTGCCAGCCTGCTTGGTTGATAAGACACCAGAAAAAAGTCGCTCCTGCATTTTTGCCGGTAAAGGCCAACCGAAAAGGAGATAGATCCATGAACGAACTCGACGCCTACGAAAGGCTTGCACGACATCTCGACCGATTGCCCGCAGGTTTTCCTCGCACGGAATCCGGCGTGGAATTGAAAATCCTTGAAAAACTCTTTACCCCGGAAGAGGCCCACCTGGCAGTTCTTCTTTCCTTGAAGCCGGAACCTGTGGAAAGCATTGCGGAACGAGCCGGATTACCCTCCCAAGAGCTGGCTACCAAATTGGAAGCAATGGCCAAAAAGGGGTTGATTTTTCGCCTGCGGAAGGGATCTGAAACCCGTTACATGGCGGCTCAATTCGTTATTGGTATCTGGGAATACCATGTGAATGCTTTGGACGAAGAACTCATCGCCTTGGTCAATGAATACATTCCTGTTTTTTTTGAAAAAAGTTTGGCTTTAAAAACGCCTCAGTTGCGTACCATTCCTCTACCCCGTTCCATCACGCCGGAACAAAGCGTTATGCCTTACGAAGAAGCCCGCCGCATCCTTGCGGAACAGGATAAAATCGTTGTGGCTCCGTGTATCTGCCGCAAAGAACACGCAATGGTGGGAAAGGGCTGTGATCGTCCATTGGAAACCTGCCTCGTTTTCGGCTCGGGAGCCCAATACTATGAAGAAAATGGATTAGGACGCCCCATCGATCAGGAAGAAGCCCATAAGATTCTGGAGATGGCCGAAGAGCATGCCCTGGTTTTGCAACCGTCCAACGCCCAGAAAGTGATGAACATCTGTCTGTGCTGCGGATGCTGCTGCCAAATCTTAAAGAATCTCAAAAAGCTTCCTACACCTGCTGATTTTGTCGTCAGCAATTATCTGGCTCGAGTTCGAGAAGAGGACTGTGTCGGATGTGAAACCTGCGTGGAACGCTGTCAGATGGATGCCATGGCCATGGCAGAAGGCATTGCCCACGTGGATTCCAAACGATGCATCGGCTGCGGCGTGTGCGTCCCTACTTGCCCGCAAGAAGCGATCGCCTTGGAACCCAAGCCGGAGGATCAAAAAAAGACTCCTCCGGCTCATCCCTTTGACCTGTATAAGATGATGGCCCTTCAGCGCATGGCGTCATAAGGCCGATCCAGCGCCGGGATCATTCTTGGAGTATTTTCGACTATCGCTAGAAGTCGGTTGTCAGGCGTTGGAAAGAAACAAAGAGTTCGGTTTTCAAGGATCTCGATGACAGGGAATTTCTTTCAAGGTGGTTTTTGAGGCGGACTTCCATGTCCGCCTTAAAAAAAAACCTGAGTGGAATAGGATCGTGAGATCAAGGGCTTCCATGGCAGAAATCCTGTTGCAAGCCTTAGCCTGTGGAGAAGTTTTACACTTATAAACGTCAAAGACTTCAATGAGGCGGACCGATCGCTCTTGGCCTCTCAGAGCGGATAAACATTTCCTGACTCGAGGATTCTCCAACCGCTTCGTGTCTCTCCCAACAGCAAGTTGATCTGCCAGCCCACTTTACAATGGTCGGTGATCACTTTGGGAACCTTGACTTCCAGAAGTCCGGTGTCCATGGTCACGCCGGAAAGGATGAGAACACCCGGCCGAATGTCCTCAACGACAAAATAGTCATCCAGTTCGTCGTCCCAGGTCCGGGGAGGATGGGTTTGGGAAAAATCGTAGAGCAACCGAGCAAGGCGTTCGGCGGCTGGAAGCTCCCTAGAGGCTTCCGCCGCTAAGTCCATGGCTTTGCGAGCTTCTTCCTTTGGGGCGTAGCTTTTGGCAACCAGCCATTTCATGAGAGCTTTGGTGACCGTTCCTGCCGCTCGTAGAAGCGATTCCGAAGCCATGACCTTGCGAATCATAAAAAATGTCAGAAATGTGGACACTCCAGAAGGAATCTTTTCCGGACCAAAAATGGCGCAAAATGTTTGATCCTTGTAATCCACCAAGCGCCGGTACAGGGTGTTTTCTCCGGCCGTGGGCAGCTCTTGGTAACCGTAAAGATTCAAGGAGGTGTGAAAAAGAGAGATAACCTCCTCGTAGCGTCGAAAAGTCTGAGGTTTCAGACGTTTTTTCTGGTCCGAGAGAAATTCGGCAAAGATGTCCTCTATGTTGGGCTTGGCCACCATCGGAAAGGAGATGATGTTCCCTTTGGCGTTGGCTTCGTTTTTCATCGATACTCCGCACCGACCTCATAAGATGTGAACATGGCCCCTTATGGGTTCCCCGCTTATACCTTTCTTCCGCAAGAAGGGCAATACACAAAAGAGGGTTCCAAGGCCCTGCCACACGATGGACATCGATTTGTAACAGTTAAAGGTGGCGAAGGAGAAGGTCTTCCTTGAAAAACTTCATCCGGTGGCGCCGCATAACCGCATCGATCGCACATGAGCAGAGGTTCACCTTTTTTGACCGGAAAAAGTGGAATGAAGAAAAGGCTGAGGTAGTGGTCGATGCGTCTGAGGCGTGCTTGAGCCAGTCCACAAGCCGGGCATAAACGCGGCGTTTCATCCAAGGTCTTGGTTTTGGGCTGAATGCCTCCGATGAAAAAGAACACTTTCTCTCACCCCCTGAGGTTTTTGCCCTTAGATTCCAGATTCGGGGCTTCAGAACGCTTGCTGAAGCCTGTCCAAGAACTCGCGATCCCGATGTCTCTGAGGCCATTTCAAAGCAGGGTCAAGGTTTGTCCCACCCCCGCAAGCCTGAAACTTTCTCCTTTCCTGCATGCGCCGGCCTCCCGCCCAGACGAGAAGCCATCGGGAAGAACACGCTCTCGGGGACATGACGGTTTCATCTATACGGGCACGGAGCGCCGTACCCTTGCTCCTTGCAATACCTTTTCCTCGGGTGGTCCATTTTGAGTCCTCGAACACGTGGCTACACATTAAAACGAAAATGCACGATGTCTCCGTCTTTCACAGGGTAATCTCGACCTTCCAGACGAACAAGACCCTGTTTTCGAGCTGCGGCATAGTCTCCGGCTCGGCGCAGATCCTCATAGGCCACCACTTCCGCCCGAATAAAGCCTTTTTTCATGTCTGAATGGACCACGCCGGCCGCTTCCACCGCAGGCAGTCCACAAGGAATCGTCCAGGCTTTGACCTCGTCCTCTCCAACCGTGAAAAAGCTCCCAAGCCCCAGGAGCTGAAAAGAACGTCGAATCACACGGTCCATGGCCGAATCCGTAATGCCGTAATCCTCTCGAAAAACAGCCGCATCGGCTTCACTAAGCTGCGCCATTTCCATTTCGAGCCTTCCTCGAATGACCAAAACATCCTCTAGACCCTTCAAGTCCTCGGGAACATGTGGATTATCGTCGTCATTGTTGACAACCACAAGGATGGGCTTGGCCGACAGAAAAGTATACCCTTTGAGTTCCGGAGCCGTTGCCAGACTCGGTTCGGTTCGTAAAGGTTTTTCTTGGTTGAGAAGTTCGGCGCACCGTTGCAGAAGTTCCAGTTCCACGGCGGCGGTTTTTCGACCTTTTTTGAGTTCCGCCTCGATGCGTTCCAGGCGTTTCTCCACCGTCGCCAAATCCGCTAAAAGGAATTCTTCTTCCAGTTCCCGAAGGTCTCGTGCCGGATGAGGAAGGCCGAGAGCGGGATCCGAAAAATTGCGCACCACGACGAGGAAAGCTTCCACCGGGCGCATGTGCGTCAGAAGCAAGGCCATGTAATCCTTTTTCTTTTCAGCAACTCCCGCTATTCCCTGAAGATCCGTGTAAGTCACTTGCGCCGGCGTCTTTTTTCGAGGTTGATACAAGCTGAACAACCACTCAAGACGGGTATCGGGAACCGGTACCACACCCAAAACCGGCACAACTTGCCCGGAAACGGCTGCGGATTCACCGGTGCGTTGGGTCAACGCATTAAAGACGGTGGTTTTTCCAGATCTGCTTAGACCAACAATGCCCAGTTTCATGTGCCTTCCCCTTAATCTTGCCGTTCCAAGCACTTCTTTGCATAATGGTGATTATGGAAAAGCGTGTTTCTTTCATACATCTTTCAAGGAACTTGAGCAATGCGTTGCTCCGGGCTGCCGCCGTGATGGAAGCGGAAGGGACTCTGAGCGGTCCGTTGCGACATGAACAGTTGGAGGCATTGATTCGAACATGGAGCCCCGACGCAAAGCTGGAACCCGCATGGGAGTCTTCCAGGAAGGCGCAGCGGGTGTCAACCGGATCGCCGAGGCTTCCAAAAATTCTTGAAAAATCAAAGACCCTGACCCACCAGTGGATGGCCCTGGGAACGAAAGTTCTCAGGTGCCGGTTTCCTCCCGGACATCCTATGGAATCCTGTCCAAAATATCTCTTTGCGTGGGGAACCCCGCCGGAACCGAACATCACCCTCTGTGCGGCTTTCAATTCACGCAAAGGGAAAAACACCCATGGCCAAGATCCTTGGGTGCTCGCTTTGCGTCAGGTCTTTGAACACATGGCGAAACATCCCGTGGGATGGGTGAGCAGCTATCAAACACCCGTCTACGATTTGACCTCATGCTGGGCGCAACTTTACCGTAAACCCCTTGTGCTTGTGGCTGTGCCTTCCCGCACTCGACCCGTTTTTCAGGAATGGATTTCTTATTTTCCAGACCTTAAGCCCTCATGGGTCCTTTCTTGTCTTCCGGGCCGCGCCGCCTGTTCGCCGTCCCGGTACGTGGTTTGTCGAGACCGCCTTGTGGCGGCCATAGCTCAGCATTTCTTTGTGCTTGCCGTCCGCGCTCAAGGCAATCTGGCTGAAGTTCTCTGGGATGAGTTGTCATTCCACCCTAAACACACCTGGGTTTTCCCATGTTCCAAGGTGTCCTCGGAAACGGAAGGAAACCGAAAAATTCTCGACTCCTTTCCCCATTGTACCCAAGCATGGCCTCAACCGAGCAAATCCGGCGTTTCAACCCCAAAACCCATGCACACCCCCATAACGAGGCGCTCCTTGTCAAAACCTTCGAGCCTCCAAAAGGAAGCCTTGCTTTTCCATTACACGAGATCGTGTCCCGGACCGTGGCCTGGACAAAGCCGATGTGCCTGGGCTGAAGATCTGTTGAAGGCCAAGCCGTGGGCCGACCACACAGCCTTGGACACCCTGTGGCATATCCTTTCTGAGGGACGCGTGAGAGCCAGTGGACGGTTGATTCGCCACGGAATCCCCGTGGTGTCCTGGACACGCGTCGCCCCAGGGGATCTGTCTAAGCTTATACGGTGGAATCCCGCCTTGATTCGATGGACCTTTGAACCTTACGGGATCGCTGTCACAAAGCAAGTTTTGCAAGAACTTGGAGCCAAACCCGTCATTTATGCCCGTGAAGAGGATTATGCGAAGATTTCGGCAAAGGACCGTTTCCGATTTCAATTGCATCAGCCCGGCCGCATTTCATGGAAAAGAGAAAGGGAATGGAGGCTGCCTGCAGATCTTTTTTTGGATGAGTTGGACCCCGAAACCTGGTGGGCTTTTGTGCCAAGCCATGAAGAAGCATGCCGGCTTCAAGAAAATCTTGAGCGTCCCCGCCGCATTATTCCTCTGAGCGACCTGCCCGGCGAAGACTCGTGACGATAATGAAAGGCTTTTCCTTTATTTAGAGATTTCGTGCTCGAATCATTGGGAAATCCACGGAGGCCTGTCTTCGCAAGGGCTTTCTGAGGGCTCCGCAACGGATGGTTCTTCTGGTTCCCGAGATGTATGTTCCAAGATATGCACAACGGTTTGAAGGAAACTGTCGAGTCCTTGCCGAGTCAAGGCGGAAATGGCCACCGTAGGATGCCCTAATCCTTTGTAGAACTCCAGCAAATGTTGTCGATCTTCAGGATTAGCAATCAGATCCATTTTGTTGAGCGCAACCAGGCGAGGTTTAAGCATTAATTTTTCAGAGTACTGCCCCAGTTCATTTTCGATGATTCTATAAGGTTCCAAAGGATTTGCACGAGGCACGGCCGCCGCGTCCACCACATGGACCAGAATGCGGGTTCTTTCGATATGCCGCAGAAAACGAATGCCCAGGCCGGCTCCTTGATGAGCGCCTTCTATAAGACCTGGAATGTCCGCCATCACAAAAGGGGGAGCGTCCCCGTAAGCCACCACACCCAGATTAGGCACAAGAGTGGTAAAGGGATAATCGGCGATTTTGGGGCGTGCTGCGGAAACGGCGGCAATCAGTGTGGATTTCCCGGCGTTGGGAAATCCCACAAGGCCCACGTCCGCGAGAAGCTTAAGCTCCAGAATGAGTTCGCGGGATTCTCCTTCTTTGCCTTCTTCGGCCATGCGTGGAGCTTGTCGTGTGGAGGTCACAAACCGAGCGTTCCCGCGTCCTCCGAGGCCGCCTCGAGCCGCCGTCCATCGCATTCCCGGCTTGTTGAGGTCCACAAGAACTTGTCCCGTGTGAGCATCTTTGACTAGAGTGCCCACGGGGACCAACAAGACCAAGTCTTCCCCACTGCGACCGTGTTTATCTTTTCCCTGGCCGTGCCGGCCTCTTTGAGCCCGGTAGCAACGCTTATATCGAAAATCCAGCAGAGTTTGCTTGCGTTCCGTCGCTTCCAAAACCACGTCCCCGCCTTTGCCGCCGTCCCCTCCATCGGGCCCGCCTCGAGGCACATACTTTTCCCGGCGGAAGCTCACGCATCCGTTGCCGCCGCGTCCGGCATGCACTTCTATTCGAACTTCATCCACGAAACGCATGAGGGGCTCCCGAAAAAATACAACGGGGGAGCTTCGCCCCCCCGCTTCACACGCACGGATGCTTTTCTCAACGACGATGATCTAGGTGGTCTGTGCCGCCACCGGGTAGACGCTGATCTTTTGGCGCTGCTTATCCTTGTATTCAAAGGCCACCACCCCGTCGATCAGAGCAAACAAGGTGTAGTCCTTACCGATCCCCACATTTTTTCCAGGATGAAATTTGGTACCCAGCTGCCGGACCAAAATGTTGCCGGCACGGACAAACTCACCCCCGTATTTCTTAACGCCACGCCGTTGCCCGGCGCTGTCTCGACCGTTCCTTGAGCTGCCGCCTGCTTTCTTGTGTGCCATGGCTTATGCCTCCTCATTCCCGGCCGCCTTGACCTCCGAGACGGTCTGTTGCGAGGTGATGGGCAATCGATCCTCGATCCCCTCGATTTTCACCGCCGTATAGGCCTGTCGGTGCCCTTGCTTTTTGCGGGAATCCTTACGCCGCTTGTACTTAAAAATAACGATCTTGTCACCCCGGCCGTGCTCCACAATGCGAGCTCGCACCACCTTGCCCTCAACGAGAGGACGTCCCACATGAATCTCTTCTCCATCAGCCACCAGAAGCACACGATCCAAAAGGATCTCTTCTCCGGCTTCTCCGGGAAGCTTTTCCACTTTGAGCAACGCACCGGGTTCGGCTTTGTACTGTTTTCCCCCACATTCCACGATCGCGTACATCGGCTCGTCCTCCGCCTTTTTGCTGCATGAGCCTCTCCGCTTTGTTCCTGACACGACAAAAAAAGCGGCCCGCGGCCGCTCGGTGACAGGCGCACGGAGTGCTTTGTCATCTTCGAGCGTATGTGCCTTTCCGTGTGAGCATTTCCTGAAACTCTTTCAGTTTCTCACAATCTTCCAGGCACTTGTTTTTGTCCTGGTCCTTTTTGTCACAATCCAGACAAGGGCTTCGCAGTCGCATACCATGCGGGCTCCTTCCAGAAGCGACGTAACGGGGTCTTATAAATGGCCTTCCTGGATCCTGTCAAGGTTTTTCCCTCGCTTCAGGGAACTCGCACATGAGCCTTCACAAAAGGCATGGATTGGCATAAAGAGGCCTTGTGTTGAGCGGCAATGATACCGGTGTGTTCATAAAGAAAACGGGAAGAGGAAATTTTGACATGACAACACATCAAAGCTCAGAGCGCGTCTTTTACCGAAACCTTCGCAAGACCTACCCCGTCGTGGATCGTGGTGAAGGGATTTTCATATGGGATAAGGAAGGCCGTCGTTACATCGACGGTTCCGGTGGTGCGTGCGTGGTCAGCATCGGCCATGGAGTGCCGGAGATTCTGGAAGCCATGAAAGCTCAGGCGCAGCGTATCTGCTTTGCTCATAGCAGCCACTTCACCAGTGAAGCCGCCCTGGAATGCGCCGACCTTTTAACCCGCATGGCTCCTGACCCTTCCCTCAATCGCGTCTATTTTCTTTCCGGAGGATCCGAGGCGGTGGAAACGGCCGTCAAGGTCGTGCGTCAATATTGGAGAGAAGTAGGAAAGCCGGATAAATACAAGGTAATCAGCCGTTGGACCAGCTTCCACGGAAACACCACAGGGGCACTGGCTCTAGGAGGTCACACTGGTCGTCGCCGCCATTATCTTCCTCTCTTCCTTCATACACCGCATATTGAACCGGCGTACTGTTACCGATGCCCCTTTGGACGGGAGCCCGAAACATGTCATTTGGAATGCGCCGACCAACTGGAACGCACCATCAAATATGAAGGCCCGGACGCCGTCGCCGCCTTTATTGCCGAGCCCGTAGTGGGAGCCACGGCAGGGGCCTTGGTTCCCAAGGACGGTTACTGGCAACGTATCCGTGAAATTTGTAATGCTTATGAAGTGAAACTCATCGCCGACGAGGTCATGACCGGTGTTGGGCGAACAGGACGACGATTTGCCCTGGATCATTGGGGAGTCGTGCCGGATGTCATCGTCGCCGCAAAGGGCCTGAGTTCAGGGTATACGCCTTTGGGAGCCGTGGTGGTGAAAGAGGAAATCCACGAAGCCATCAAGCAAGGGACAGGGGCCTTCGTCCACGGCCACACCTACTGCCAGAATCCCCTATCTGTCGCCATTGGAGCAGCGGTGTTGCGTTACATCGAAGAACACAAGCTTGTCGAACGATCGGCCGCCATGGGCAAGGTGCTTCTGGAACACCTTCAATCCCTTCGAAAACATGCCATTGTTGGCGATGTACGCGGCCTCGGCCTGTTTGCGGGCATCGAACTGGTTCAAGATCGAAACACCAAGCAGACTTTTCCTCCAACCCTTAAAGTGAATGCTCGAGTGGCCCAGGAAGCCTTTGAACGAGGCCTGATCACGTATCCAGGATCCGGAGGCGCGGATGGTATCCATGGAGATCATCTTCTGCTGGCTCCGCCATTTATCATCGATGAGGAAGGCATCGCCCACATGACACGTATACTTGACGATGCCTTGGGCGCCGTGTCGTCCCAGGTTCTCTGAACCCCTCGAGACTTTCAAGACCTTGTCTGCAATCGTGGCTCGATTCTTTACTGGGCACGTCGAGGCGTGCCCCTCTTTCTTGATCTCGACCCCTCAAACGCCGCTGCCCCTAAAACCCAATCGAAAACCATCATTTCCTTGAAGTGCGGGGCTTTGGCCCGCTTATGATGCGGGCGAAGTGTTCGCGCTTTAAGGACCTCGTCCGGTATCATTTTGTAGGGGCGAGGCGGGGCCTCGTTCCTACCTTGAAATGCCATTAAAAACCTTGGTGTTGCGAGTTCTCGGAGAAGCTCTCTGCGTCAGGTTTTTTACAACACTTCAAATGATGTTCCGAAAAAGGTTTTCAAACCCTGTGGAATTCAAAACCAGGAAGGGTCAAACGTTTTTCCAAAGCTTTGAGAATCCATGTGGCAAGGGTGACAAACAGGAGGTAGACAAACCCTACAGCGGCAAAAACTTCGGTGTATTTGAAGGTGGAGGAGGCGATGATTTTACCTTCTCCTGTAAGTTCAATGCACGTCACCATATAGGCCAATGAAGAATACTTGATCAGATAAATCCATTCATTGCCGCAGCCAGGAAGGGCTCGCCTTACGGCCTGAGGCAAAATGATATACACGATGGTTTGCAAGCGGCTCATGCCGATGGCCTGAGCCGCCAAAATCTGACCGCGTTTGATGGCCAGCAAAGCCCCTCGAATGTACTCCGAATGATAGGCCCCACTGCAGAGCGTAAAGCCCAGAACGGCGGCTTGAAAGGGTGTGAGGTACAGTCCGAGGCGAGGCATTCCGAAATACCAGATGTAGAGCTGCACCAGAAGCGGAAAACCCCTGAAAACCGCCACATAGGCGTCAGCCAGCCAGCGAACAGGCGGCGCCGCATAGACTCGGCACGAGCCTGCCAGCACACCACAGGCAAAGCCCAATACAGCCGAAGGAACAATCAGGCGCACCGAAACCGCGGCACCTCGAAGCAAGGCAGGAATCAGTTCTCTCGAGAGAAAAATCAATTCTTCCGAAATCACAATCGAGCACCTAACTGATCGATCTTCGCACAGAACTCGCGGGTGCGGGCGCATCTCGCCTCATCCAGGATGACGTTGGGAGGTCCCTGTTCCACGATCTGACCGTCTTCCATGAAGATCATTTCGTGAGCCAGAGCACGGGCAAATCCGATTTGATGCGTCGCCATGATCATGGTCATGCCGGAGGCTCCCAGATCTCGAATCACCGCATGCACCTCCCCGATCAGTTCCGGATCCAAGGCCGAGGTCGGTTCATCCAAAAGCATCACTTTTGGATCCAGAGCCAAAGCTCGAGCGATGGAAACCCTTTGTTTTTGACCGCCGGAGAGTTCCGCAGGATACTTGCCGGCATGCTCTGCCAGACCTACCCGTTCCAATTCTGCCATGGCGCGTTGATGCGCCTCTTTCCGATTCATTTTCTTCACTCGAAGGAGACCTATTTCCACGTTTCCCAGCGCCGTAAGGTGATCAAAGAGGTTGAATTCCTGAAAAATCATGCCAACCTGCTGCCGGTAAGCGTAAAGCTCCCTTTTACGGCAGGGATCGATGCGCCGTCCTTCCAGAACAATGCTCCCTTCGTCAGGCATGACGAGGAAGTTGATCATCTGCAACAAGGTGCTCTTACCCGCTCCCGACGGACCTATAAGGACTTTGATTTCGCCTCGGCGCAACGCCAAGGAAACCCCCTTGACGATTTCCTTATCCCCGTAATGCTTACGAATCTTATGAACTTCCAGAATGGTTTCCATGATCTTTTCGAAAAACACTCCTTAAACATAGCCCTTCATCCGGACCCTTTTATGAACGGCTCCCAGGAGGCGGGTTCCCGCAAAGGTAAGGAGCATGAAGAGAAGACCCGCACTGATGTAGATGGGAAGATGTTGATAGGTGCGGGAAGCCACATGGTGAGCGCGCGCCATGATTTCTGCCACACCCAAGGCATAAGTCACCGCGGAATCCTTGAGCAGAATCGCATACTCATTGGACCAGCCGGGAACCGCTAGACGCAGAGCCTGAGGAAGAACAATGAAAACCACGGCCTGCAGGTCACTCATACCCACAGCGCGCGCCGCCTGCATCTGGCCTTCGGGTATGGACAAAATGGCTCCTCTAAGAATCTGGGATTGATACGCGCCGCTGATGCACCCCAAGACAATAACGGCCACGGCAAAAGCGGAGAGATCCAAGCCCAGAAAAGGAAAAATTCCGAAGTAAAAAAGGAACAGAAGCACCAGCAAAGGAACGCCTCGAAAAAACCAAACGTAAATGCCAATGATCCGCCGAAGCCACTTGGGACCATAGACCAGTCCAACGGCTAAAGGAAGGCCGATGGCCAAACCGAATGACAAAGCCCCCGCCACCACCACAAGAGTGACCCAGGTACCCTTGAAAACGTAAGGAAGGCCTTCCTTGAGAACCGCGATGAAATCCATGGTCTTTCGAACCCACCATCCATGAGCCCGCGCCGTCTTCAGCGCCCGCTTTGTGTTGAAACGTTGCAAAGAACGAGCGGTAACAGATAACAAACGCTTTAGGATCGTTCAAGGAAAATGGCGCCCTATACGGGAACCATTCCAAAGCCGCCAACGGTTCTAACAGGGTTGCACGGTTTCCGTTTTTTTGTTACCGAGAGGCAAACGGTAGAAAGTCGCCATAGAGGCACGTGACCTTTTTGAGCTTTCTTATGTTGGGTGAAGGATACCGGAAAAACACTCTTTCATCCTGTGGCTTGAAAAAGTCCGGGATGCAGCAGGGGGAAGGGCGGAAAATTTGGAGAATGAACATTTGCTAACCAGAGAAGGAGGATGAGGATGAAGCGGAGCGCACTGTTTCTTACTATGGTCTTTGTGCTGGGAACGGTTTTGTTTGCCATGGGTTCTGTTCCGTGTCAGGCCAAGACGGTTTTTGTCACCATCGGCACAGGCGGCATCACCGGAGTGTACTACCCCACTGGGGGTGCCATCTGTAAGATGATCAATGACAAAAGAGACACTTATGGCATCCGCTGCACTGTGGAAGCCACCGGAGGGTCGGTTTTCAACATCAACGCGGTTCTGGCCGGAGATCTGGAATTCGGTATCGCCCAATCGGACCGGCAGTATCAGGCCGTAAAGGGTGAGGCGGAATGGAAGGATAAGGGGCCTCAAAAGGATCTTCGAGCCGTGTTCAGCCTGCATCCCGAAGCCGTAACATTGGTGGCGGCGGAAGATGCCGGAATAAAGACCCTTGCAGACCTCAAGGGGAAAAGGGTCAACATCGGAAATCCAGGATCCGGCCAGCTGCAGAATTCCATCGATGTTCTGACCGCTTTCGGAATGGATTGGCAAAAAGACATTAAGGCGGAACAAGCCAAAGCGGCGGAAGCTCCGGGGCTTCTGCAAGACGGACGCATTGATGCTTTCTTCTACACCGTCGGCCATCCGAGCGGCGCTATTAAGGAAGCGACCGCCGGGCATCGTAAAGTGCGCTTCGTGCCCATTGAGGGAGCTCCCGTGGATGCCTTGATCCAGAAATACCCATATTATGCCAAGGCTATTATTCCTATCTCACTGTACGAAGGCGCCGGCAACAAGGAGGATGTTTCCACAGTAGGTGTCAAAGCCACCTTTGTCACGTCCGCAAAGACTCCGGATGATGTGGTTTACGCCATCGTCAAGGAGATTTTTGATAATTTGGAAAGTTTCAAATCCTTGCATCCGGCGTATGCCGTTTTGACCCCGTCCAACATGCTTGAAGGTTTGTCAGCTCCCTTTCATTCGGGTGCAGAAAAGTATTTTAAGGAAAAGGGCCTTCTAAAGTAGAGCCGGGTTTGGAGTCGGCGGCACGTCATGGCGCACCGCCGACTCCCGTCTCCCTTGCCATCCCACCTCGATCCACTAGGAGTGTCTTCGTTTCAAAGGATCCAGCATGACACCCGAACCGAAGGACCTGGACCAGGGTCTCGAATTGGCCAAAAATTTGGCCGATCAAGAAGCCGGCACGAGCAGGGCTAGCCGTGGCTTTGCAAAATGGGTCATCTCTACCGCGGCCATCTGTTGGTCACTCTTTCAGCTCTCCATTGCCAGTTGGCTTATTTTGGACTCATGGTACGTCAGAGCCATTCATTTGGCCTTCGCCATTTTTATCGTCTACCTCAGTTTTCCTATGTTTCGAAAGCCACGTCTTGGAATCCGGTACTGGGCCGCGACGGACCGAGTGCCTGCGCTGGATTGGATCCTCGCTGCGGCTGCCGCCATTTCGGCTCTCTATGTCATTCTAGACTATCAAGGAATCATCAACCGTTACGGCGCTCCCATTCCTCGCGATATCATCATGGGCTTCACCTTGATGGTGCTGCTTTTAGAAGCTTCTCGGCGCACCATTGGTCCGGCCTTGACCGTCATCGCCACGGTGTTCACACTGTACGCCTTTTTCGGGCCCTACATGCCGGACGTTATCGCCTTCAAAGGGGTTTCCCTGAATCGATTCGTCGGGCAAATGACCATGTCGACGGAAGGCATTTACGGTATTCCGCTTGACGTTTCGGCCACTATCGTTTTTCTCTTTGTTCTTTTTGGATCCATGCTGGATAAGGCCGGAGCCGGCCAATTTTTTATTCAGTTGGCTCTGAGTTTGCTCGGAGGATTCAAGGGAGGGCCCGCCAAAGCCGCCATTTTGAGCAGCGGCTTGACGGGAATGGTTTCAGGATCCAGTATCGCCAATGTGGTCACCACAGGCACCTTTACGATCCCGCTTATGAAACGCGTGGGTTACCCTCCAACTAAGGCGGCGGCGATCGAAGTTGCCGCCAGCACAGACGGTCAGTTGGCTCCCCCAATCATGGGTGCCGCCGCGTTTATCATCGCCGAATATGTGAACGTGCCTTACATTGAAGTGGTTAAAGCAGCCGCTATTCCTGCTTTCGCCTCTTATGCCGCGTTGCTTTTCATCTCCCATATTGAAGCTTCCAAGCTGGGTCTGCAGGGGCTTCCCCGTGAAGAACTTCCCTCTTTTTTCAAAACCCTTTTGGGTGGGCTTCAATACCTCATCCCTCTGACCATGCTGATTTATGAACTGGTGGTTCTTCGACATACTCCCCAAATGTCAGCCTTTAACGCCATTTGGGTACTTGCCATTCTAATGCTTTTGCAGCCGTGCCTTCGCGCTATCAAACAAAAGCAGTCCCTGGGGGCCGGCCTAAAGAAGGGTTTTCTCGACATTCTTGCGGCACTGGATGCTGGGGCTCGCAATATGCTCAGTGTGGCCATGGCCACGGCTGCGGCCGGCATCATTGTCGGTGTGGTGGCCATGGGGTTGGGAGGATTGGTGAACCAGGTGGTGGATGGACTTTCAGGAGGCAACATCTATCTTCTGCTGGTCATCACAGCTATTGCCAGTCTTATCATCGGCATGGGACTGCCCACCACCGCCACTTATATTGTCATGGCTTCGTTAACGGCACCGGCCATCGTCACTGTGGGCGGATCTTACGGCTTTGAAGTGCCCCTTATAGCAGCTCATCTTTTCTGCTTCTTTTTCGGCATTCTTGCCGACGATACACCTCCCGTGGGTCTTGCAGCCTATGCAGCCTCGGCCATTGCCAAATCCGACCCCATTCGCACGGGACTTCAGGGCTTCATGTATGACATTCGAACCGCTATTCTTCCCTTTATGTTTATCTTCAATCACGACCTCATCCTTTACGGCGTGACCAGCTGGTCGCAAGGCTTGCTTATCTTTGTTATGGCCTGCCTCGGGAACTTCGCCTTCGCCGCAGCCACCCAAGGTTGGCTCATCACCCGCAATCGTATCTATGAAGTCCCTCTGCTTCTTGGAGTGACCCTGATCATGATGCGCCCTGATTTGACAGCCTCATGGATCGGGCTCGATTTTAGCCGTCGCTATTGGGCGTACGCCCTCGGTTTGGTGCTTTTTGGATTTATCTTTTTTCTTCAAAAACTTCGCTGCCCTAAACAGGCGACCCCATAAGCGCTTATCGGAAGAGGAAGAACGGTTTCCATGGAAAAACTAATCATCACCGTGGCCCTTACCGGAAATGTTCCCACAAAAAACATGAACCCGCATGTGCCCATGACCCCGGAAGAGATCGCTCAAGACGTGCGCCGATGTGCCGATGCCGGTGCGGTTCTTTTTCATGTGCACGCTCGAGATGACCATCTTAAGCCCACCTTGGATGTGCAGCGTTACAAAGAAAACGTGCGGCGAATTAAGGAGCTTGCTCCTGACGTGATTCTTCAGTTATCCACGGGGGCTAGAGCCGGCAAGGACTGGGAAGCTCGAGCCAACCCTGTCAGACTCCTTCCGGAAATGGCGTCTTTCACCACCGGGTCCAACAATCTGCCCGGCATTGTCTACGAAAATTCTCCTCAGTTCATCGATTTTTTGGCAGGAGTGTTCAAGGAAACAGGGGTCAAGCCGGAAATCGAGGTCTTTGAAGCGGGCATGATCAACAATGCCCTCTATCTTCAGCGTAAGGGCCTCATCCATCCGCCTCTGCACTTTGACTTCGTTCTTGGGGCCCCAGGATCCATGCCCGGATCCGTCAAGAACCTTCTGTTTCTCTCCGAAAGCATTCCACCTGGATCGACATGGAGCGTTGCCGGCATCGGCAAAATGGAAATACCGCTGGCCACCGCCGCGATTGTCATGGGAGGCCATGTGCGCGTCGGTTTGGAAGACAATCTTTTCATGCCGGACGGATCCCCTGCCACCAATCCAAAACTTGTGGAGAAAATTGTGCGGATCGCTCGAGAAACGGGACGCGACATCGCCTCCCCGAATGAAGCTCGAAAGATTCTGTCCCTGGACCCGGCCAGAAAAGACCTCATTTTGACCATGCTGGACTGACCCCATGTCTTTCTGGGATCGTCGACAAGCCATGGGGTGGGCTGCCGCCTTGCTGGGGGGCAGTGTCCTGGTGTCCCGGTTCATGGGTTTGGCTCGGGACAAGGTCATTTCCTACTATTTCGGAGCGACGGAAGAATCGGACGTTTATTTCGCGGCTTTCGTCATTCCCGATTTCATCAACTATCTTTTGGCAGGCGCCTATTTTTCCATCACCCTTATTCCCCTTCTCAGCCAACTCTTTCAAAAAGACGAAGAAGACGCGTGGCGTTTTTTTTCAGCCGTGACATTTTGGACCGCCATCATGAGTTCGGCCCTGTGCGCCGCCGTGGTTTTCTGGGCCCAACCACTGGCTCGATGGGCGGCTCCAGGCTTAAGCCCTGAAGCGGCAAAACGCCTCGCTTTCTTCCTTCGCATCGTGGCTCCGGCCCAGGTGTTTTTTCTTCTCGGCTCCTGCTTCAGTGCCATTTTATATCTGCGAAAACAGTTTCAGGCTCCGGCCCTGACCCCGCTTATCTACAACGGTTTCATTATCGCCATAGGCGTTCTCATGCGTCGATCGGGAATGTCGGGTTTCTGTTGGGGAGTGCTGGTCGGAGCGTTTTTGGGAAATTTTTTTCTGCCTGTTACAGCTGTGCGCCATGGAGGCGGTTTTCGGTGGCGTTGGACCGTATGGCACCCTTGGCTGAAAAAATTCCTGGCACTGGCCCTTCCACTTATGATCGGTCAATCGGTCGTGGTGCTGGACGAACAACTGGTACGCATTTTTGGATCCTTGGCCGCCGTCGGCGCCATCAGCTGGCTCAATTACGCCCGACGCATCATGCTTGTCCCCGTTGGTGTTGTGGCTCAAGCCGCCGGCACTGCGTCTTATCCCTTTCTTGCCGAAGCATACAGCAGCGGGAATATGGCAAAGTTTTTTGAAACCCTGAACACTGCTTTTCGTCATACCCTAGCCATTCTAATTCCTGTCTCTTTTTGGATGATATTGTGCGCCAAGCCCATCATCATTCTCATCTTTCAACAGGGGCGCTTCGGGGTCACGGACACCGTGGAAACCGTCTGGGCCTTGCGACTTTTTCTCATAGTGGTGTTTTGTTGGGGGATTCAACAGATTTTAGGACGCGCCTACTACGCACGGCAGGATACGATCACACCGGCCGTCATCGGTACGCTTTGCACTATGGCCGTGATTCCCTTGTATTACGTAGCGGCCGTGCATGGAGGCGCTCGAGGTGTCGCGGGGGCGAGCGCCTTTTCTGTTGCGCTCTATACGGGGGTCCTCTGTTTGTGGTGGAAGCACCGAATGGGCGCCCAAGCTTTTCAAGGCATCCTAAACCCATCCCTCAGGCTCACCCTTGTGACCCTTACCGCCGGGATCCCTTCAACCCTACCGCTCCTCTGGCCGTCTCGATGGTTATTATCCAACGAACTTCTCCAGGCCCTGTGTCAGTTGGCCCTTTCCGGCGTGATCTTCACCGTGACTTTTTTTACCCTGGGATTGCGATGGGCCAAAGATTTAGTCAGGCCTCTCTACCAACGCCTTCCTCTACCCAAGCCTCTCCGGTCCAAATTCCCACAATAGTTCCCGACTGCGAAGGGTCGTAGCCGCCCATGGCTTCCACAAGGCGTCGGAATCTTTCCGAGACGATGACGTTCAAGAGAGTTTGCATTTTGGCATCGTGCCAACACGCCTCAGGCACCACCAAGTCGTAGCGTTCTTCACACACGGGAATGAAGTCCAACCCGAGAGCTTTCGCCGCTGCGTATATGGCCATGCCGCAGTCGGCACTGCCACTCAACACGTTCACCGCCACGGCCATGTGGGTGTATTCTTCCCAATCGTAACCTTGAATCCCTTCGGGACCGCGCCCAATTTTAGACAATTCGTAGTCCAGAAGAATTCGCGTACCCGACCCCGCTTGCCGGTTCACGAAACGCACATCCGTTCGAAAGAGATCCTCTACGCCTTGAATATTTTTCGGGTTTCCCGAAGCCACCACCAAGCCCTGACGGCGACGGACAAGCTGCACAAGACGCACGGGAGTTCCCTTGAGGTAGCGTTCCACGTAGGAACGATTGTAATCGCCCGACGCCGTATCCAAAAGATGGGCTCCCGCACAGTGTGCCTGACCTCGCTTCAAAGCCAGAAGTCCTCCCAGACTCCCCACGTTGCTGGAAGAAAGGTGCAATCTCGAATCCGCACGCTTGAGTTCCGCCGCCAGCACATCCACTGTGTTGTCATGACTACCGATCATGACCACCGTGTGATCCAGATCCTCTGCGGAGCGTAAAAGACGCACTCGAACCGATTCCCCTTCTTGAATGCCTTCAGACTCTTGAGGAATCTGGACCAAGCCGTCCGCACGCACCAGGGATGTGATCACGCCCGCTCCTCTTTGAAGGGGCATAGCCACCAGGCGGCCCTGGACGCGGCCCACAATGACCCGAAGAAACTCTTCCAAACCCAGTTTCGAGGGCATCTTTCGGCCCATGACGGCTTCCACGGTATGCCAGCTTGGCTCGGCAAGACCTTGCATCCAATACAGTAATGGACGAACAAACTGTTCAAAAGCCATAATGGCCGACACGGGATAGCCGGGAAGCCCAATAAAAGGCTTTCCTTCCAGGATTCCTAAAAGCACGGGTTTTCCCGGCATCATGGTAACCCCATGAACTAGTAAGGTCCCCAGCTCCTGCAGCAATGACGCCGTGTAATCTTCTGAGCCGGCGGAAGACCCCGCATTGAAGACAATCATGTCGGCCTGGGAACCCGCCGCCTGCTGCATGTGAAACCGCAGGGTCGTCACGTCGTCTGGAATGCTCGGCTGGAGAAGGGCACAACCTCCTTCCTGAATCACCATGGCGGAGATTACCGCGCCGTTGAATTCCACAATCTGCCCGGGGGCCGCCGTGGCGGCTTTTTCCGCCGAAACCAGTTCGGAACCTGTGGGCTGAACCCACACGCGAGGCCTGGCATAAACGGCGACCGTGGAAACCCCCGCAGCCAGAAGAGCTCCAAGGTCTGCAGGTCGCAGGCGATGTTGCTGAGGCAGGAGCAATTCGCCCGCCACAATGTCCTCCCCTACCTTGCGCACATGTTGCCATGGAAAGGCTGCGGTGCGAATCTCGATGGTCTTATCATCCACGGGATGCACGTGTTCAACCATGAGAACAGCATCGGTGCCTTCGGGTAGAGGGTCCCCGGTGTCGACGGCAAAAGTCTGTCGGCCGATGGTAAGCTGTTTGGGACGCACAGCACTGGCCCCGAAGGTTTCCGATGCTTTCACGGCGTAACCGTCCATGGCGGCTCCATGGTAATGGGGCACCGACAGACGTGCGGTCACGGGCTGAGCCAACACACGGCCTAAAGCCTCAAGAACGGGTAGATGCTCAACCTCCGTTCGTCGGTCCTGAACCGCCTGCCGCCATTTCTCCCGAGCTTCCGCAAGGGTATGCATTTCCAAATAGATTTTTCTTTTCATAAAAGCGCGACGCCTCTTTCTAAACCCGCTGAAAACCGAACCGATTCCAAAACTCCCGTCGATACCGTCGCACCGATCCCAGGTGCACCTCCGCCACATGCACCTGTTCCAGAGCGTCCAATTCCACCGTCACCCAATCGTCTATGGTATCCAGGCTACGAAACCAGCGCCGAAAAGCCGCCTTATCCACAAAGCGAGGCGGCTGAATAACAAAGCTTCCACCTCCGTGTTGCCGGTAGCGTCGATCGGCGATCAGTGCATTGTAATCGGCCGTGTTGACACCCACCACGGCACAGAAATTGTCAAAGGCTCGCACTAAGGCCCCGGTTTTCCAATGACCTCGAAGAATAGGAAAGATGCTTATGTTAAAAACAATTTCCACGCCCTGATTGACCAGCTGCGTGGAGGCTTCGGGTTGTCCCCAAAAATCAATACAGACGGGAAGACCGATCTTTCCAAAATCCACAGGAAAAGCGCGAAAGACTCCGTCGCCCGGGGTAATGTGCAGATGATCGCGCTCCAGAGCCCCCACGTTGAACTTGCGCTGACGACCTAAAAGGCGGCCGGAACGGTCGAACAGGGTTGCCGTGTTGTAAAGGTGCTCACCGTCTTTTTCCACTATGCCTGCCACAATGTACGTGCGTAAATCCCGAGCGGCCTCGGCCAGCACCTCCTCCCCGGCATAAGGGAAATACTCGGGAAAACACACGATATCCAGTTGTTGACCTCGAATTCTTTCCAATAGATGCAGACCGTGTGCGATGTTTCTTGGATCATGGAATTCCGCGTATGGCTTGGGCTGGACCATCGCTACACGAATGGTGTCCTTCATGGTCGCTCCTTCAAGGCGTTTTCATCGATTGCAGAGGTATCTCTCCACACGAGATCAGCGTAATACGGAAAATGGTCCGAAGGATACCGGCCTTCAAAATGGTCTCTCACAATGCAGGCTTCTTGAACTCCAAAATGAAAAGAAACCAGAATCCAGTCCATGCGGCTTTTTTGCGGCACACCTGAAAAACCGTGGTGTGTTTTTTCCGTTTCCCCTTCCTCCTTGCCGGCAACACCCCAACTGTCCTGCAGGCCCACAGAGGGATCGGTCAAGATCCGGTGCACCAAGGATCCCGGCGCATCGTTGAAATCCCCCATAACGATGTGGGCTCCGGGATGTTCCGTCACCCACCGGACAAGAATCCTGGCCTGCTCCACGCGGGCTTCAACGCCTATATGATCCAGATGCGTCACGGAAATCCACAGGTCCTTTCCCGTAGCCTTTTCCACCACTTTGGCCCAGCTCATCATTCGAGGAAAGGCACTGTCCCAGTCTTTGCTTCGATGCACATGCGGGGTTCGAGACAGCCAAAATTCGGCGCCGTCCGCCACTATGCCCCACTCCTTGCGGAGAAAGAGGGTGGGATATTGGCATGTGTCATCCAATACGCGATGAGGTGCATGGATTTCATAATCTTCAAGTTCCCGGTCCAAGTACTGAAGCATACTCCAGCGACCTTCCTGGGTTCCCAGCACGTCAGGCCGGTAGTAACGCACCGTTTTCACCACTAAATCACGGCGGTAAATCCAACTGTTTTCTCCATCCCTGTCGTTTTCAAAACGCAGGTTAAAGGTCATGACACGCATGGTGTTCCTGCCGTTTTCCTCAAGGTATGAAAGGGTTTCCCTTTCTCAAAATGGCAGATTCCAAGCCCTCTGACAACTCATTTCCCTGTTTTTTTCATTCATGTTTCTTTCTCCATTTGCCGATCAAAGGAAGTGAAAGGCAAGGGAATTGCATGTAGTAAAGACTAACAACAGGCGTTAAACCCTTACTGGAAAAGGGGTTCCGTTCTGGAACCTTTGCGGTTCCAAAAGGTCTTTGGGTCCGCCGGAAAGACTGACAAAGAGCCGTGGGTTTCAGATTTCGAGCCTTTGACGCCTTAAAACGAACCGCCCGCATGGGCGCATGAAGGAGACAAGACATGGAGGCGACCATGGGTGTTTCTGCTTGGTTTGGCTACCTGTTTCTCTGGACTTTAGGATTCGCCGCGGCGGTGTGGGCGGCCAGACGGCTCGCCGTGGAAAAGCGTCCCTCGCGTCCTGAGTGACCTTTTAAGGCCTTTGGCAAGCCGTCAAAGGACCCTTTCTCACCGCCATCTACCGAGCTTGGGCACTCGCGGAGCACCTCCAATGCCGTGTCGCAAAGGAGGTCTCACATGAAACGATCCTGCCAAAACTGCACAAGCTGTCATTGTGAAACATCGGAAAACCTGTTTGTGGATGATTTCTTCCGCAGGGAAAACGCCTGCGTAGAAGGGGATTCCATGGCTTCTCACGGAGACAATCGGGATCAACTCTTTGAAAGATTCCGATTAAGCCTCGATCCCACGCACCATAGATACGTGGCCGGTTATCAATGGTTCTGTCGTGTGTGTGGAAAACCCGTCGCCAGTGAGGAAGTATGGTTTCCGTGCCGTCAAAAATTCGTCACAGTCAAAGTGGTCTGCCACCTCGGCTGCCATAACCACTGGCGTCTAAAAATTTACGCCCAACGTCCTGTGGGTTTAGTCAACGTGTGCTGAATGGTGACCAGAAGGTTCTGCGAGGACGTCTTTTTCCCGGGAGCGCGTCTGAAAACACATTTTTCCCTGGGAACTCGGGCGTCCCGTCCGCAAAATGAGCGATCCGGAAGCGCGTCCTGTGGAAATACCCCCGTTTCGGGTCTGTTGGGGCATGGCGGCGCCTTGCCCCTGCGCTGCAACATCATTGTTTCCCCGGGAGCTCGGGCCTCTGACTTGCCGTTTAAGCGGTCGGGACGTCCCCGCCCTGAAGGACAAATTTTCGGTCATCGTTGCAAGGGTGCACCGCTGAACCCGTTTCTATGCAGAACCTACAGGTATGTACGGACCCATGTCTCTGCCCGAATCAAGCACGATCCATAGGGGCGGACCGATGTGGCCGCCCCTAGGCCGTTCAAGCACGACAATCCTTTGAGGCGGACACCAGGTCCGCCCCTCTACAGATGGGCTAGCGGCAGCACCCTACCAGCTTGCGCGACATAGAAAAAAGACCATGGCTTTCCTGGAAGCTCGATTTCCACCACGCTTGTGTTCCGAACGCCACGCTCAGGATAAGCGCGGGATCCCTGCGCTCCCAGCGGAAACCCAGTTTCAGGCCTTTTGTGGAAAGCGTGGTTGATGATCCGAGCTCACAGACCCGACTTTTGGGAATGACTGATCCTGAACGAAGTCGCACGAAACCCTAGGGCCATCCCTGTGATGGTTTCTAGGTTTCGGTTCTGCCTTTGGCTTTGTAAAAGTCTATCAGGAACTGGGCCTCGATGGGGGAAAGGTCGAAACGCAAAATGGCCTCATGAACAATTTTTTGAACAGGTTTGTCCGGGCTTTCCTGCACACAGGAGGACACCCACTTCACGGCCTTGCGAATGGCTTCCCCTTCGGGCATTACCGTCGTCATGAACGTTTGCTCCCCTTCTCTGACTTTTCCCATTTTCGTCGGAATGTTTTCGGCACCCTTGCACCTTTTTTCACCACTTTTTTAGCATCTATGTCTCAGTCTGTCATGTGCATTTCGGGGCTCTGAAAAACCACGCGTCAATCGGCTCTGGACGCAAGCAACAAGAGGACTTAATGAATAAAAACAACGAATCCTTGGAATGCACGTTCCAAGGTGCCTGTGAAAACCACGCATGGTTTTTGGTCACTCATGAAGGAGTGCACGATGAAGAAAAAACCAAACCCCTGGATTTTGGCGTGGATGGTCTTCAGCGCAAGCTGGAACGCGACGGCGGCGTATGGGAAGATTTGGACTTTTGACCCTTCACACACCAGCGTCACTTTCACTATTCAGCATATTTTGGCAAAGGTTGCAGGAACGTTCGATGATGTTCAGGGCTACGTCGTCTTTGATCCGGCACAGCCTGAAAAGGGTTCCGTGCACGTCACCATTCCCGTAAGATCCATTAATACGCGCGTGGATAAACGGGACGCTCACCTGCGGTCTCCTGATTTTTTTGATGCCGAAAAGTACCCGGTGATGACTTTTATGAGTTCTCAAATTGTTCCTGGAAATGATTCAAAAACGTTTGTCGCTCGAGGAACGCTCACCATCAAAAACATAAGCCGGCCCTTGGACTTACCCTTCGTATACCTCGGCACCCGACCCCATCCCTTTGATGCGTCAAAAGAAATCATTGGTTTTGAAGCCCAGACGATCATCGACCGTCTGGAATTCGGAGTGGGTAACGGGCAATTTTTTCGCCAAGGTTTGATCGGCAAAGATGTCTTTGTGGCAATTTTTGTGGAAATGCTTCGAGAAAGGGAAGAATCGAAATAAGGCTCAGAGGGATTTTTCCCTGAAAGGATCCTGCGAGGAAAAGCTCATGATGCGACAATACCTGGAACCCACGGCCATTTTGGACTGGAACCATCCTCGGGTCCTGGCTTTTGCGCACGAAGCCGTTGAGGATGCCAAGGATCCGGTGGAAAAGGCCGTTCGATTGTACGAAGCAGTTCGCGATCGGATTCGCTATGACCCTTACGCACCCTTTTATCGACCGGAACATTACCAAGCAAGCCAAGTGCTGAAGCGAGGCCGAAGTTTTTGCATTCCCAAAGCAGGTCTTCTTTGCGCCGTGGCCCGCTCTCAGGGGATTCCCGCTCGAGTCGGTTTTGCCACCGTAAAGAATCATTTGGCCACTAAGCAACTTCTGGATTATCTGGGCTCCGACCTCTTCGTTTTTCACGGCTACACGGAACTTTTTCTCGAGGGGCGCTGGGTCAAGGCGACTCCGGCCTTCAACAAGGAACTGTGCCTTCGACACGGCGTAGACCCTCTACACTTCGACGGCCGAAAGGACTCTTTGTTTCATCCTTACAATAAACAACAACAAAAGTTCATGGAGTACGTAGCCTATCACGGAGACTACGCGGACATTCCCGTAGAGACCATTTTGGATGCATGGAAAGCCGCCTACGGAGCCCAACGGGTTCAGGCATGGATCGACGCAATGGAAAAAGCAGACCCTGGAGTTTCACGCGTGTTTGAAAACGAAGACCTGGTCTCATGACCCCATGTCTTCCCTATCATTCCATGGCCTCTGTCCGAAAAGTGAGATGAAAGCTTGCACTTCCCTCCATTTCACTAGAAAGGATGATGTTCCATGATGGTGCCAATCAGCAAGACATGTATCCCTTTGGAAAAATCTATGCTTGAAAACGTGGTGAATCTTACAGATCGACCGGAAACCTTGAGTTTCGATGAAGCTCGCCGACTGGCCGACCATGAAGCGGCCAAAAGATCGAAAAACCCTATGCTTCTTGCCTGGTACGACCGTCGACGCGGTCTTTTCTCGCCTAATGTGGAATGCTGCGAGCCATCCAAGCCCGCCTGGCTTGTCTATGCTCAGTCTCGTGGGGCGGACTGCACCATTGCCGTCAATGATCTGGATTATGTTTTTCTTTATCGATCCACAGAGTAACCCCCCTGTAGGCTGTTCCCTTTCTAAGGGGACAGCCCCACTTTCCGCATCAAATTCAGCCCGTGAATGATAGGAACGGCGAAGGTGATACCGCTGGGGGTTTCCAAGACTTTTTCTTTGCCTTGAGTGACCAAAACCTTGTTCACGATTCCGAGGACTCGGCCCGTGTTCGGATGAAACAGTGGACTTCCACTATTTCCAGGATAAGCGGTTGCGTCCAATTGATACACTTCAAAGGCGTTTCTGAGCCGTTGCACGAGATCCGGGGTGAGGGTTTGGCCGGATTTGACCGGAATCATCATAGGAGTTACAGCCGAAATGATTCCTCGATGAGTCACCGGATATAGACCAAGAACCATACCGATGGGAAACCCCGTAAAGGCGATTTCTTGACCTTCCCTAACCGGGGAGGGGTCCAAACCGAGAGCTGGCAGCGGTTCTCCTTTCATGCGCAAGAGCACTACATCATGTTCGTCATCCCGAACCACTTCCTGCAGTTCTCTTATCTGCACCTGGGAACCTCGACCCAAGAATGCCGCCAGAACTTCACGGTGCTCTTTGTTAAGCTTTTCAGGAAGCACGTGGGCATTGGTCAAGATATGCGCACCCTGAGCCACGACAAATCCTGTGCCCAGAAAAACCGAAGGCGGCCGACGCAAAGCCTCGTACGTGCCCACGGCCACGACGGAGCGACGGACCAATTCGATGGTCTCCGGAAGTCCACCGAAAGCCTTCTGCGCGACCAGAAGGACAAACGGGAACCATAACCATCGCAGGCGATTTTTCGAAAACATGACCGAATCTCCGGAGTGATTGCCTGAGCTGATGAAAAAGCCCCATTCCAAAGCTCGACATCAAGAAAAATGATCCGATTTTGGAAGGGCACTTCAACCTGGACTACGTTTGAAAACGGATTTCTCCCACAATAGCGAATCTGTAGCCTGATACTTAGGCAGATGATACGCCCGTGCCCCCTTGAAATGTCCTGGTTTCGGATCTGCAGAGGCGACCCGCGCCTCGTCCCTACAAACCTAAAACGGTGTCTTTTCCTCAGAGGGCTGACTTCTAGCCCCTCGTTTGTGCGGGCGGAACGTCCGCGCCCCACTGGAAAAATTTATTCTCAGACAAGCTCTTAGGCAGCCTCAAGCACTCTTTTGGAAGGATCCTTCCAGACCAAGAAGCCCGATGAGAAAGGCTCGAACGTTTTTCCCCAGAACGGCGTGATTGTAACCTCCCTCTAGAACGGCAAAACATCCTGCATTTAATCGTACGCAAGCCGCCCGCACCATAGCACCCATGGAGGCATAATCTTCAGTCAGAAGCAGACCGCCCCAGTCTTGCTGATGGGCATCAAAGCCCGCTGAAACAGCGATGATGTCGGCTTGGGTTTCCCCGAGATCCTTTTCCACAAGCCGAAGGAATTCTTTTCGATCCTCGGCTTGAGGGTTCAAAATGGCGACGTAGCCTTTTTCGCCAAGAATGTTAACAGTGCCGTCTCCGTAGTGGAGGTCGAAATCCAGAACGTAAGCCGTGTTGATGTAGCCATGGTGTTTGAGATGTTCCACAGCGATGGCCACATTGTTGTAATAACAAAATCCCCAGGAACTATCGGCGGATGCATGATGTCCAGGTGGCCGTACCAGGGCAAAAGAAGGCCTTTGCAAACCTTCCACGGCGGCCATCACGGAGGCTCCGGCCGCCAAAGAAGCGACACGGTCCAGCCCTTCACGAATCACTTCTTGGATATGTCGTGACGTGTGAACCCTTTGAATATCTTCCCAGGAAGCCGGAAGAGCCTCACGGAACTCACTTAAATCAGCAATGGCATCACGAATACATTCTATGCGTCCAGGAGCCGCGGCGGGATCTCGAGTGTAGGATTCCAGGAAAAGATCATGGGTGAAGACAGGAAGTCGATGCTCTTTCATAATGAGCCTCCAATGGCTTACCAGGTGTCTGAGAAACGCCGTTTTCCAGGAAGCGCGCTGGTCTCACCCCCAATGAGAATCAGGCCAGAGGCCCGGGTTTTTAGAAGCGTGCCCAAGAACTCACAATGACCCCTCCGCCGTATTGTGTTCATGGTAGGAGCGAGGTGAGGCCTCGCCCCTAAAAGCCGGAAATTGGCCCGTGCCCTGGAACCTTGGGCTCCTGGCCCACCATTTGTGCGGGCGTGCGGCCTGCGCTCCCACGGAGAATTTCGTTTTTGGACCACCTCGTGAGAACATTTCCGTAAGACGACATGCTCGAAAAAGCTCCTGGAAGCTTGTCCGAGAACACACAGTGACCGTGCGTCCAAGGCCGTTTTCAACTAAAGCCGAAGCGGCGCCTCGCCCCTACAGGCTGAAACTATGTCCACTCCAGGAATTACAGGGTTAGGCCCGCTATTTGTGAGGGCAAGCCAGCCAACCTTTCAGGTAACGGTTCGTTCTCAGTGAGCTTCCTGAGGAGAAGTCTTCATCAGCTCACGCACATGATGGAGCCCGGCTTTGACATCTTTTTCCGGAGTCCCAGGTTTCAGTTCCATAATCAAAGGGAGGCCCTCACGGCATGCCAGGTGGACGACGGGCTTCAAATCAATGTGACCAGATCCTGGGGAAAGATGATCGTTTCTTCCGTCGGCATCGTGAATATGAACCCCTGCCAGCTTATGTCTCCAGGTGTGGAGCATTTCCATGGGATCTCCCCAACCGAAAATCTGCATCAAATACCCATGTCCGGTGTCGTGCCAATATGCCAGCGGAGCTCCTTCCAGTTCGTCGAAAAGTATCTGGTATTCCTCCATGTTCGGCATTTCGTGGTAGTGAGCTCTGTTTTCCAAGACGAGCTTAACATCCAGTCTTTCAGCCTCCCGTGCCAGCCGGTCTAGACTCCAAAGCAAAGCGTCAAGAAACGGTTTTCGCCGTTCCCGACGCTCGGCCAACTTGCGCTCCAAAAAAGCACGATACACCGAGCTTTGAGCTCCGGCGGTTTCCCACAGTGTCACAAGGGTTCCAAGCTCGGCGTCCATGGCGACGTAACCGCAGTGCAGCACCACTGATGAAGCTTCCATCTCATGGGCATGTTCCATTGTCTTGACGGTCCATCGCACGGCTCGAAGGCGTTCCTCACGATCTGGATGACTTAAAAGAAAAGGCTCGGAGCTGACGCGATCCCAAGGCACCGGATCAGGAACAGGGCAGAAATTATGTAAACTGAAAAGTTTTAACCCAGACCCTTTAAGAGCCGCCGCCAGCTGCTGAAACATGGGCGGGGGTAAACGGTAGTCCAATTCCAGCCCTGTCACTTCGAAGGCCTTGCAGCGTTCCACCACCTCCCGCCCATGGCTGAGCTGTCCCGCCGCCCAAGACGTAGAGATTCCAAGAACCATTGCTTAAGCCTCCGGTTGCCTTTGAGCCACGTCAAAGACGGCCACCAAGGGCGTGTGATCACTGGGCTTCGCCTGTGCCCGTGGCGTCATGTCCACGAAACAATCCACACAGAGACGCGCCACGGGTTCCGTGACCAGCATGTGATCGAGACGCCACCCCAAGTTACGGTCAAAACTTTTGGGAAGTCGATAGTCCCAAAAGGTAAATTGCTTGTCCTGAGGATGCAGGCGTCGAAAAAGATCAACCAATCCCCAGGCCATGAGTTCCTTCAGCTTGGCGCGCTCTTCAGGATGAAAGCCGACTTCGCCCTCCAACCGTTTGGGGTCGTAGACATCGAGGGGTTCGGGGGCCACATTGATGTCACCCGTCCACATGACTGAACTTTGAGGGGAAAAGCGATCCCGAATCCATCGGCCCGTGCGATCCAAAAAATCCAGCTTGTAGCGAAAAGCGGGATCTTCCGGTGATCGTCCCTGCGGCACATAGGTGTTAATGATCCAAAACCCATTGAGGTATACGGCCAGAAAACGTGCCTCCTGGTCCAGCACCGAATCACCCGCTTCCATGACCACGGACTCAGGAGTTTCCCGAGTCAGAATCGCAACGCCGTTAAACGATTTTTCACCCTTGACAAGACACTGATAACCCAGAGATTCAAAGGCTTGTCGAGGAAAAGCTGCATCCTGGCATTTGGTTTCCTGTAGGCACAACACATGAGGCTGTTGTTCGGAAATCCAGGCCAGCAGCAGGTCCAGGCGCGCCCGTACACCGTTGACGTTGAATGTCGCCGCCTTCCATAACATTTTACGCCTCGCCTACCAACTTCGTCGCACGACACATTCTTCCGGAAGTTCAGATAAAAACCGGCTCGGCCTCACCACATCCCCTTTTCTCACCATGGCATGGGAAACGTACAGCTCGCCGGCGGCACGCGTCATGGCCACATAGAAGAGCCGCCGTTCTTCTTCAAGACCTTGAAGATTTTCTTCAGTCACGGGACCGCCTGCGGCCGGCTGAACCGAGCGCCAATGGGGCAATAGACCTTCTTCTACACCGATCACAAAAACCACTTGGAACTCCAGACCCTTGGCCGCATGAAACGTCGCCAGACGAACCCCGGTGCCCGCTTCGGCGTCGTCTTGATCTTCACGAATCAGGGCACAAGATTCCAAATACGATTCCATATCCGAGGCTTGACGTGCCGCATGGATCATCTGCTCGATGTTTTCCACGCGTGATACGAAATCTTCATCCCCTTCGCTGATGTCCCTCAGGTAATCTTCATAGCGGCACGTTTTCACCACGGTTTCGATCGCTTCATGAGGCTTCAGTCCTCGAAGGTGTTCCAGGAGGTTCAAGAGTTCTTCGACAGCGGTGGCAACTTTTTTGCCGAGAAGTCCGCGGTCTAAAGCGCGTCGACATTTTTCCTGAAGTGGAGTCGCGGAGCCTCCTGTGGCCAGAATCTTTTTCAGGGTGGCCGTTCCCAAGCCTCTTCGAGGCACGTTCAGAATGCGCTCAAAGGCCACATCATCTCTAGGATTCAGAGCGCTCATCAGATACGCATGAATGTCCTGCACCTCACGGCGTTCAAAAAAACCTCGCCCCCCCATCATGGTATAGGGCACCCCTTTGTGACGCATGGCCCGTTCCAAAACCATGGAGCAGAATTTTGTTCGATAAAGCACCGCTATGTCCCGAAAGGGTATGCCTTGTGAAAGGTGCAGTTCTCGGCAATGCAACGCCACCCATTGCGCCTCGTCATCGTCGCTAAGGAACCGCCGCAGCTCGACAGGTTTGCCGTCGCGACGGCTGAAACACTTCTTTTCAATACGTGAAACGTTCTTGGCGATCAGGGCTTCCGCCGCTGCCACGATCGGCCGTGTGGATCGAAAGTTTTCTTCAAGGCGAACGATTTTGGCTTGAGGATAATTTGTTGGGAAATGAATAAAAAAGGATGGATCCGCCCCTCGGAATTGGTAAATGCTTTGGTAATCGTCTCCCACAACCGTCAGATTCCCGTCTCGAAGCAGCAGATCCATGATGCGGCACTGAACGGCATTGGAGTCTTGAAACTCGTCGACCAACACATAATCGAACAACTCTTGGCAGCGGCGCCGTACGGATTCATTCTTGGTGAGAAGCTCTCGTGTGAGGGCCAAAATATCATCGAAATCCACGGCATTGTGCTGAGCCAGAATGCGATTGTACAGTTCGTACACTTCTTGAACACGGTACAGTCGGCTTCCTGTTGCCAGATACGACCAAGGATCATCGCTGTTCTTGGCCCGAGAAACGGCGGCTCGATAAGCGTTCAGGTACGTGTGATCAATGTCCAGTTCCGCCAAAGCCTTTTTCATGTCCATCCGCTGTTGGTATTCGGAATGGATGCTCAAAGGGCGCGTATAGCCCAAGAGATCACAGTGTTCCTTGAGAATCTGAAAGCAGGCGCTGTGAAAGGTGCGAACCCAGGGAAAGGCGTGCGCAGGCTTCCCCGTCATCGCCTCTAGACGACGTTTCATCTCATCGGCAGCCTTGTTGGTGAAGGTAATGGCTAGAATCCTCGTGGGATCGTAACCCAGAACGTTCACAAGATAGGCGATCTTGGCGGTCAAAGTTCGCGTCTTGCCACTTCCGGCGCCGGCCGCAACCAAAACAGGGCGCCCGAGAGATTCCACAGCTTCCTGCTGTGCCGGTGTGAGTGTGATGTCCATGAATAGTCCTTTGTCTTCCTTTCTGCATCATGGGGTTCCCATCAGAGGGGAAAATCTTAGAAGCAAAGAGATCGAACTGCAACCCATCCTTGTGAGGCTGAGGCGATTTGTGTTAATCTTCCGATCGCTCTTGCGGTATGGGCAGTAAAAAATGACGTTATGCATCATGGGGATGGGCCAGTGGAAAAGATCACTGTGGAGGAAGTTCGACATGTGGCGGAGTTGGCTCGGCTCAGTCTCAGTCCCGAGGAAGAGCTGGCCATGACCAAGCATCTTAATATGATTCTGAAATACATGGACAAACTTAGCGAAGTGGACACGACCCATGTGCCTCCCACGACCCATGCCATAGAGCAGGAAAACGTGTTTCGACCGGACCAGGTTCAGAACTCTTTAGATCGAGACATAGCCCTTTCCAATGCTCCTCAGAGCGATGGCGCTAATTTTGTGGTCCCCCGAGTGATCTGAATTTTGTGAAGGAAAGAAAGAAGTGTCTGTGACGCACTTGACTATTCACGAGCTTCGAAAAGCCCTGCTGGCAAAAGAATTCAGTGTGACGGAAGTGGTTCGCGCCTATCTGGACCGGATCGAAGCGCTGAACCCTCAACTCAATTGTTTTCTCACAGTCACCGCCGAACAGGCCCTCAGTGACGCCCAAGACTACGATGCCGGCCGAAAAAGCCTCACGGCCTTTCCTTTGGCAGGGATCCCTTTGGCCATCAAGGATGTTCTGTGCACTCGGGGCATTCGCACCACGTGTGGCTCAAAGATTCTTGAAAACTTTCACCCACCCTACGACGCCACCGCCGTCGAAAGGCTGAAATCTGCGGGAGCCATCCTTTTAGGGAAAACAAACATGGACGAATTCGCCATGGGCTCGTCCAATGAGAATTCGGCTTTCGGTCCTGTAAGAAACCCCTGGAATATGAACCATGTCTCCGGAGGATCCAGCGGCGGGTCCGCCGCGGCCGTCGCCGCCGACCTGTGCGCCGCTGCTTTGGGAACAGATACTGGAGGGTCCATTCGGCAGCCGGCTTCCTACTGCGGCATTGTCGGTTTGAAACCCACCTATGGACGCGTGTCCCGCTATGGGTTAGTGGCTTTTGCCTCTTCCCTCGATCAGATCGGACCCATGACCAAAGATGTTCGAGATGCCGCTCTGTTGCTTTCTCTACTAGCAGGGCATGACCCCAAAGATTCCACATCCATCGCTCGACCGGCCGACGATTATCTTTCGGCCTTGGCGCTTCCCGTTCGTGGGCTTCGTGTGGGATTACCAAAAGAGTATTTCAACGAGGGGATAGACCCCGAAGTGGCTTCAGCCACCGAAAAAGCGTGCCAAGTTTTTAAAGAACTTGGCGCGGAACTCATGGATATCTCTCTTCCTCACACCGAATACGGTGTCGCCGCCTATTACATCATCGCTCCGGCGGAAGCCAGCTCCAACTTGGCACGTTATGACGGCGTTAAATACGGGTATCGATTTTTCGAAGCTCGAGATCTTCTAAGCATGTACAAGGAGTCTCGAAGCCGAGGGTTCGGAGCGGAAGTCAAACGACGCATTATGTTAGGAACCTACTGCCTGTCCTCCGGCTACTATGACGCCTACTACCGTAAAGCTTCCCAGGTGCGTAGCCTGATTCGGCAAGATTTTCTCAAAGCCTTTGAGCGCTGTGATGTGCTGTTGGCTCCCGTATCGCCTACCGCGGCCTTTATCTTGGGCGAAAAGACTCAAAACCCTCTTCAAATGTACCTCAACGACGTCTTTACTCTACCGGCAAGTTTGGCCGGTATTCCCGGCCTTTCTATTCCCTGTGGCTACACTTCCCAGGGCTTGCCCATCGGCCTGCAAATCCTCGGGCCGCACTTGGGCGAAGCGGTGGTGCTCAGAGCAGCCTTCCATTTCGAACAGGCCACACGAGAAGAACGGCGCACGGTTTCGTTATAATCGCTCGGGATTAAGCTCTTCAGGGTCCCGGTGAGCAAGCGTTTTCGTTGTGTCAATAGCTTGACGATTCTGCGACGTTTCTGTAGCAATAGAAAACGTCTCGCTGCCCCTTGCACTCACACAGCGAAAGGCTTGCCATGGCCCTTGAGGAAAAGACCCAAAAAGCCAAGGCCCAGCACGTTTTCGGCAAACTGGTCATTCGCTACGGATTGGCTTCCAAGGAAACCGTTCAAAAGGCTTTGGAAACCCAAAAAAAATTGGCATCAGCGGGTGAAAAGAAACTTCTAGGAGAAGTTCTCGTCGAGATGGGCGTCATCAGCCCTGCTCAGATGAGGGCTCTTCTCAAGTTGCAGCGCTTTTATCAGCTTCGAGAACGGGAAAAACCTCTTTTATCCCACGCGGTTTCTAAAGGCTTTTTGCTTCCAAGGGACGAAAAACGTGTGCTGGCTCGCCAGATGGAGCTTTTTAAACTGGAAAGGAAATACTATTCCATCGAACACGTTCTTTACGAAGAAAACATTCTGAACCTCAGCGCCATACAAGCCTTGAAAGAATCCTTTGCGGCAAGCGTCTCGCCGAGCCTTGAGACCGAATCCACCGTCTGTACAATAGAGCCCCAAGCTTCCGAGACGGCTTCAGGGGTTTCTTCTGAACGCCTCAAATTCCTTGAAGAGTTTTTCGACGTCGTCGTGTCTTCGGATTGTCTCGAAGCTTCTCTAACCTGGACAAAGAAGCCTCCTTCCGATGTTACTGTCGAAGAATTGCACGCCCTTCTTGATAGGCACGGTATCTGCCACGGAAGATCATTGCCTACAGACCTTGTCCAGCAATGGGTCTCCAAGCCAGGCTCTAAAGGCTCTCTTGTGGTCGCCCGCGGTGATTCCCCGGTGCCCGGCCGAGATGCTTCCGTTCGGTACCATTTCGACACGGATCCACTTAAGGTCGGACGACTTAGAAAAGGAGGATCCGTGGACTTTCGTGACCGAGGGGAAATCCCCCTGGTTCGAGAAGGCGATCTTTTGGCTGAGAAAATTCCACCCGTACCCGGAACCCCAGGTATCGACGTTTTCGGTCGTTCGATTGAACCGCCCAAGCCTCGGGATATCCTTTTGCGCTGTGGCAAAGGAACCACTCGTTCCGAAGACGGCGCGCACATTTATGCTGCACGGACCGGACGTCCCCAAATAACTGCCGATGGCAAGATCAGTGTCCATTCGGAATTGGAAATCTCCGGAGACGTGGACCTCAAAACAGGCCATGTGATCTTCGACGGCGATGTGAAAATCAGTGGCACCATTACGGCAGGTTTTCGGGTCAAAGCGGCCTCGGTGACGGCTTCGGAGATTCACGGCGGTGAAATCATCGCTGAAGGTAACGTGAGCATTTCAGGCGGTGTCATCAATGCCTCGATCCGCGCACAAGGCCAGGTCAAAGCACGACATGTTGCGGGAAGCACCGTGGAGGCCTGCGGTGATGTGGCCATCGCCACCAGCATTGTGGACAGCATTATCGAAACCTCAGGGTCTTTGCTCGCTCCAAGCGCCACCATTCTGTCCTCACAAGTGACGGCTTTCGAAAAAATGCTCCTGCTTCATGTAGGCTCGGAAAAATCCAAAAGCTGTCGACTTGTTATGGGTGAAGACCCCATTTTGAAAAGAAAACTGAGCTCGCTGCGAGATCGAATGCAATACCTTAAAGATCGAGCTTTGCGATTTAAGAACGCCGAAAGCCGACAAAGAAAGGCCCTAAGTGGCATTGAGCTGGCCATTGGAAAAGTTGTGCAATTTCAGGATCGAACCCTTTTGGAAATTCGTAGGCTTGAGGAACAGGGAGCGCTCGAAGGCAGCGCCGAATCCGTTCACGTGCATCTGAAGGATCTCAGAAAGGCCATCTCGAATGCTGAACAAAAGGTAGAGAAATTGTTTCAAGTGCAGGACGCCCTCAAATCCTCGCTCGGGCGACTGATCGATCGAAGAACCCAGTGCGCTCGAGATCTAGCCGAGTTGCAAGAGGAAACCCAAGCCCTTATGCAGTGGGCCAAGATGAGAAAAGATCGGCCTGAGATCATCGTTCAAGGCGTAGTGGCTGCAGGAACAGTGATCGTCGCCACCGAGTCCTCCTGGAAAGCCATGGAAAGAGTGCAGGCCGTTCGCTTCGTGGAAAAATCCGTGGAAGACCCTCACACAGGCACCATGAGAAAGAAGGTGACCTTGGCCGGTCTGGAAAAGAGCTCTCCTCTGCGCCCGCATCCTTGAATAGTCTCATAACTTGCAAGACCTTAAACTTATCTTGATTGGACAAGCCCCTAAAGCTTACTCAGGACCGAACGAGAACCATTCTAGACCTGGCATTTCCAAGGGTGGGCCCACGGTGCATCGCGACCTTGCATTCGCAATCGTATGGAGCGGCTTTTACGTTCTAGGAAAGGCGCCTCGAGGTACCACGGTAATGCCTCGCGGTGTCACCACAAAACGCGTTCGATCCTCCAAAGGAGAAACACCGATTTCCGTATAGGGGGGAATCACGTTATCCTTATCGATAATGGCTTTCTTGATGCGGCAATGGTGCCCTATTTCCACATTGTCCATGATCACCGATTCATCCACTTGCGCATGGTTGTTTACGATCACGTTGTAGGAGAGCACTGAATGACGGACAATGCCTCCACTGATCAAGCAACCATGAGGAACCACGGAATCTCGAGCCGTGCCGGTACGCTGCGAACCCGAATCGACTGTGGAAACCAAAAACTTGGCCGGAGGCACCTGTCTCTGAAGGCCTCTCATGGGCCAACGGCGACCGTAAAGGTTGAAAAAGGGGGCACTCCCCGTGAGGTCCATATTGGCGTTCCAATAAGCGTCCAGACTCCCCACATCCCGCCAGTAGCTGGAATCCCTTGTCGGATATTGGGTCTTGAAATGATATCCCTCTTGCGGATCATAAACGGGAACCTCATCCTTGATGAGATTATACCGTCTGTAGGGGTAAGCGTAGACGTTGGCTTCGCGCACCAGCCGAGGGATAATATCCTTGCCGAAATCTTCGTCATCGCCTTCCTTCAGCACCCGCAAAAGCACATCCCTTTTGAAAAGGTAAATGCCCATGGAAGCCAGACTTCGGGAAGCATCATCGGGCATGGGTTTGGGATCTTTGGGCTTTTCTTCAAAACCGCAAATGCGTAGATCCTCATCCACCTCGGCGATGCCGAAAGAAGACGCTATGGACCGCTCCACCTCCAAAAGGCTCACCGTCACATCCGCATCTTTTTCCTCGTGGAACCGACGAAATAACGTGTAGTCCATCTTATAGACATGATCTCCGGACAGAATGAGCACATGACGAGGACGTTCTTTTTCGATGAGATACATATTTTGGCGCACCGAATCCGCAGTGCCTCGGTACCAATCTTCCCCAAGCCTTTGTTGCGGCGCTACAATTCTTAAATAATGCCCCAAAGCTCCCGAAAAGATGTTCCAGCCGTCTTCCAGATGATCCACCAGAGATTGAGACTTGTACTGGGTGAAAACCAGGATCTTATAGAGTTGAGAATTCACACAATTGCTCAAAGGAATATCGATCAGCCTATAGATACCCCCAAAAGGCACAGCCGGCTTGCAGCGGTCCCGTGTCAAGGGCATAAGTCTTTCACCGCGTCCACCCGCCATGATAATGGTCAGAACATCTTTCATGCACAATACCTTTCCATGCGGGTCATTCGATAAACCGCCGAATGTTCGAAGGCAGTTGATGGTCACGATAAACAATCTCACCGTTCTTGTCCACCACCACGAAGAGCGGAATCCCTCGCACATCGAAAGCCTTGGTCGCTAAACCGTCGGCATCATAAAGAATCTTGAAAGGAACGGGATGTGCTTGCTGATAACGTTGCACGCGCTCCAAGGAATCTCCGGATCCAACGTTGATGCCGAGAATTTCCAACTGATCTTCCGGAGTCTTTTGCCTTAATTTGGCCACTTCCGGTTTGGCGGCCTGGCAGGAAGGGCACCAGATGGCCCAGAAATACAGAAGAACCGGCTTCTTGCCTCGGTATTCGCTTAAACGCACGCGCTCACCGTTAAGGGTCGGCAAATCAAAGTCCTTTTCCCCTCCGAATGTTGCACTGCCTACCAATCCCATAATCTTATCAATCATGGAACCGGCAAAAACAGGTGTCACTCCACACAGAAAAAACGCTATGGATACAGATAAAAAGAGCTGCTGGATTCGCTTTTTCATAACCACATTTCTCCTGCCTTGATAAAGAAATATTCCGCTGCACCGATCATAAGGATCGCAAAAAACCGCTGAATGCGCCGCATCCACAACCCTGAACGGGGTAGGGAAGCCAAAAGGCCCGTAAAGGTTCCGACCAAAATCACCAAAACCCCCATACCGTAGGCAAAGGCCAGAAGCATGAGGGCTCCCCAAAGGGGCTTTTGTCCGGTAGCGACCAGAGTCAAAAGGCCACCCAGGATTGGGGTTGTGCAAGGGCCCACCACTAGGGCCGAAGCTCCACCTACAAGGAAACTGGACAAACCGTCCCGCCCCGCGATGGGCCTCACTTGAAGCCGATGAAGAAACCCGAACGAAGGCACGGGGACGACTTCCAGCATCATCAGCGCCAGGACCAAACACAGGTTGCCAATAGCCACATACACCCACGGGTTCATGGTGAGGGAACCGAACAGACGTCCAGTAAGAGCTGCCACCAGTCCCAAGGCGGAATAGACCAGAGCCATACCGGTGACATAGATGAGGGACAGGAAAAAACCTTTGAGACGTCGTCCTTGAGCACGACTTCCGATGAAGGCTATCGTGATGGGAATCATGGGGTAGGTGCAGGGTGTGAACCCGGCGAGCACCCCGCCCACAAAAGCCAAAGCCACTCCCAAATACGGCGTATTTACGGCTATGGTTTCAAAACCATGCATCCAGTCCACGGATATGTTTTCTCCATCACCGAACCTTACCCCGCTGCCGTCATGGCCTGCATGGCTCGGCCCATGCGGAATTCGCTGCCGAGTCCAGAACCCGCCGGCTTTTAAGATGTTGCCCGCTCTGTTCTTCCACCCAAGCTCCAGCCGCCTGCACCAACATGTGAGCCACCTCCTTGCGAAGTCGAAACCGCCACATTTTTCCCACAGGCACTTGAAGCATGGCGTGAAGCAGAGCCGTCGTTCCCTTGTCCAACTTTAAGGCCCGAACATCTTCCAAGCTATGCCTTTCGCATAGAAACAGCCCTGCACTCAGAGACAGACACCAGGTCGAACTCTCACGCATCTTTCGCCCACATCGACTGCAGGATTCCAGGGAAGGCAAAGCCCCTACAATATGAATGCCGCGCATCAGGAACAAAGCCGCCACATTGACCGAATCACGCTCCGTCCCCAAGCGTTCCAATCCGCGGCATAGAAGCTTGTAGAATTCTGGACTTGATAGATTTTCCGGGTGAAGGCGCAGGGTTGTTTCCGCAAGCAGGCCGGCGTAAGCCCAACGCACAGGGTCGGCACGCAAAGCCAGGTTCACCTCCACCAAACGACAAGACTCCACCCATGCAAGCCCTTTTCGGTGCCGAAAAGTCAGATGGACGACACTGTTGGGTTCAAAGGCATGAACGAATCGTTTCCGGCTGCGTCGAGCCCCTTTGGCTATCGCTCGCACAAGGCCAGAGGTCAGAGTGAAAAAAGCGACGATACGGTCTGATTCGCCATAGTCTTGCGTGTGCAACACCACCGCTTCCGTTTCAACAGGAATCATAAGCGATTCAGGGATTTTCCAAGTAACGAGGGTTAGGAAGCTTCACCCGAAGCACTTCACCTTTTTTGCCAAGCGGTTTGAGAGGTTTTCCATCCCACGAGACGTGAATACCTCCGGCGTTACCCGTCCACAGCTGCGCGGATTGAGAAAGGATCCACTGGGCGCTTTCTCCGGGCTTAAGGATGCGGCCCTGTGGCTTTTCATCATCGACCTGCACCTGAATCCACGCTTCTTCAAGGGCAACAATGAGTAAGGTGTGGGTTGCTGCTGGTATCTCGCCTGGCTCCATGGCCGTTTTGTAGGTCTTCACATCAGACGAAGCGGCCGTCTCATGCGGTAAAGAAGTCGTGAGCGTTCTAGAAGTTTTCGGTTCAAGATTTGCTCCGGTGCCTCCTTCCTGTTTGGGCTGGGTAATCTCCTCGAAGTCCCTGACGTCTGGACCCCCGAGCCCCGATTCCGGTAACGGCACAGGATTTTCTCCTTCCGGCAAAACCCCATGGGCTCCTGCCCGCTCAGTCCCGGAACTTTCCCCGGTACCTTCAGCACCCCGCACTCGTGCCAGATCCCCGGGCAGTTCCTGCTGTGGGTAAACGGCTTCAAAAGGGGCTTTGGATGTAGCTGCCCTTTTCATTTGGTATTTCGGCCACCATACGGCCCATAAACCCGCCGCCGTGACCCCAAGGGCCAAGACCAAAAAGAGCACCAGAAACGTGCCACTTTCCTTTCGTACTCCCCTCATCCATGTTTGATACCGTCTCAGCCGTTCACCTTCGTTATCGTAACGCCCAATCTCCGATCCATATTCTTCTAAAATAGGTCGGGGATCCACGCCCAACGCTTGGCAGTACACCTTGAGAAATCCTCGAATGAGCAGAGGGGTTCCGATCACCTCGTATTCGCCGGCTTCCAAAGCCTGCAACATCCGCACACTGATCCGAGTATGTTCGGATAGCTCCTCGAGGCTTATCTTTTGCCTTTTCCGCTCACCTTCAAGAAAAGCTCCAATATCCTTGAGAGCGTCCATGGACATTCTCTTCCCCTAGCTCAAACAGCCAGTTTCATTCCATCCCTTAAAGAGTCGGCCGAAAAGTCGCGAGGTTCCACGTCTACTGGTCTCCCGCACCCCCAGAAGCCGACCGGTAGCATGTCCGCACTGCCAACATCAACCCATAAGGAGAGACCGACATCACAACCTCGTCGGCATCGATCCGCCTGGGCGGCCCCATTTTTCAGAGCTGCCAGCATCCTCTGTGCAAGAGGGGACTCATGTGTCCGCCCCTACATTTGGCGAAGCATGCCATCTCGCGCTTTGTTCCTCTGGTCTCATGGCTTCTGCCTTTTGCGAGCTTGAACATCCTCTTGGAGCCTGTCAAAGAACACACAATAACCGCTGCGCTGAATGCCGTTTTAGGTAGAGGCGAAGCGGCGTCTCGCCCCTACAAACCTGAATCGGGGCTATTGTCTGACCGCGTGGGTCTGGCCCGCCATGGATGCGAGCGGGATGCCCGCGTCTCCTGGGCGGCATTCGTTCTCCAACAGACTTCTAGGATCCCGATGCAGGAGGCTCCAAATGAATCTTAATGAATGACTTGGCCTCCAATTCACGGATCCATTCATCGTACTTCCGGTTGACTTCCATGCGAAACAGTTCCTGACGCACCTTTTCCTTCAAAGTCTCATCCACGGCACTGGCTCCAGGCCTTTTGACGTCCAGAAGTTTAACCACATAAAACCCATTGGCCGATTCCAGGACATCGGTTACCTGGCCTGGTTGCAGGTTTCGAGTGGCTTGTTCCAACGCAGGAGCCATGTTTTTGGCTTTAATGGTGCCGATGTCCCCGCCGCTTTGAGCTTCGGGACCCTGAGAGTAGGCGCGGGCCAGGTCGGCAAAATTCTCGCCTTGTCGAATACGACGAAGAATTTCTTCAGCTTTTCGGCGCACCGTTTGTCTGGCTTCAGGGGCTGAAGGTGCTGAAAGAAAGATGACCGCCAGGTGCCGCTCTTCTTCCGGGCTTCGCACTTCACGGCGTAATGCGGCCTGCACCTGTTCATCCGTAATCACCGTTTTGGATTTCAAAACCCTTTCAATAAGCCTGGCCTTTTCCATATCCTGACGAATCATCTTCTTGAATTGTTCAAAGGTACGTCCTTCCTGGCGAAGCGTGGCCTCCAATTGCCACCGGGTCATGTTGTTGGCCTTTTCGATGGATGCCACGGCCTCCTCCACTTCCGCCTCGCTCACCGTGATCTTGAGTCGAGCAACCTCCTGCCAGGTCAGCCTATCCCGAATCATCTGGTGCAACACTTCTTTACGCAAAGAATCCACAGATCCGATGGGCGGAGCGTCTCGAAATTGACCGGCCGCTTTGATGACGTCTTCCACACGGCGCTGCAGTTCGCTGTTGAGAATCACGTCGTCGTTAACCACAGCCACAATCCAGTCCACCGTCTTGGCCTGGCCCGCCTTCGGCGTCCCAACAAAACTCCACGCCACCAACACACCGAGCGCCACTGTTCGAAAAACCACGGACATCATCGGCTCTCACGTCCTTTCTCGTCAAAAGGAACCCTCTCTCTCCTTTCCAAGGCCCAAAAAGGCTTTATCCGGAAGGAGGAGTCGAAACTAACCTATTGAATTGACTATGGTCCCTAACATGATCCACAAGCGCTTGCAAGATTCTTTTGAGTCGAACCAGGGCCGCCAGTGCCGTGCGCGCTTCCAGATCCACGTTCATTTTCCTTTCCCCGTGCATGGTAATGGAGCATTTGGCATCACCAAGGCTTTCTAACACAGAGTCCACATGTGGCGGTTCCATGAAGGTGAAGGTAAAGACGCTGCCGGTGCTTTCAAGGCGAGTGATGCGGAGGGTTTTCATCAAAAGACGTAATCGGGCGAGCACCAGCAGGGACTTGGCCTCATCGGGCAGGGGCCCGAACCGGTCTCGCCATTCCTTGGCAATATCATCGATTTCTTGCTGCGTTTTCGCTCCGGACAAGCGTTTGTAAGCCACGAGTCTCTGGTCCGGAAACGGCATGAAAGGGGTCGGCACATAAGCGGCTACAGGCAAAGCGATTTCTGGATCGGGCAAAGCCTCTTCGAGTTCTTCGCCTTTCATCTTTCGAATGGTCTCTTCGAGGAGTTCCAAATAGAGTTCGTAACCGACGGAGGCAATGTGTCCCGATTGGGCCGATCCCAAAATGGTGCCACCTCCGCGAATCTGAAGATCATTCAAAGCAATTTTAAATCCCGACCCCAGTTCACTGAAATCCATGAGCGCACGAAGTCTCTTTTGAGCGTCCCTGGTGATCAGGTGTTCCCCGGGAATCAGCAAATACGCATAGGCCTGTTCGGCGGAACGACCCACACGGCCGCGAAGCTGGTAAATTTGAGCCAATCCCATCTTGTCCGCCCGGTTGATAAGAATGGTGTTGGCCGCCGGAATGTCCAAACCTGACTCAATGATGGTCGTGCACACCAAAACATCCACCTTTCTGTGCACGAAATCCAGCATGATTTTCTCGAGGTCCCGCTCCTTCATTTGCCCGTGAGCCACTTCAACTCGAGCTTCCGGCACCAGGGATCGAATCTTGTCGGCCATACGCAGTATGGTCTGGACATGATTGTGCACAAAGAACACCTGCCCACCACGCCTTAATTCTCTTGTGACGGCTTCTCGAATGGTGAGTTCATCAAAAGGACAGACCACCGTTTCCACGGCCTTGCGATCCTGAGGAGCCGTCTCGATGGTGCTGAGATCCCGAATTCCTGTCAAAGCCATATGCAACGTTCTTGGAATGGGGGTTGCCGTGAGGGTCAACACATCCACGGAAACGCGAAGTTCCTTGATACGCTCTTTGTGGCGCACTCCGAAACGTTGTTCCTCGTCAATGATGAGCAAACCCAAATCCCTGAACACCACATCCTTTTGCAAAAGCCGGTGGGTGCCGATCACAATATCCAAGGCGCCGGACTGAAGCCGTTCCAAAATCCGCTTCTGTTCCGAAGGGGTGCGAAATCGGCTGAGCACATCCACGGTGAGAGGAAAATCCCTGAGGCGTTCTTGAAATGTTGCAAAGTGCTGCTCAGCCAGCACGGTGGTAGGGGTCAGCATGGCCACCTGTTTGCCATCCATGGCCGCCTTAAAGGCCGCCCTCAAAGCCACTTCCGTCTTGCCGTAGCCCACGTCGCCGCAGATAAGACGATCCATGGGGCGGGGTGAACACATATCCTGCAGAACGTCTTCGATGGCTCGAATCTGATCGGGCGTTTCGTCAAAGGCAAATGTGGCCTCAAACTCACGAAAAACACTGTCCGGCGGACTAAACGCTGTGCCTTGGCGAATTTGACGAAGTGCGTATATCTTGAGCAATTCCTGGGCCACCCTTTCCGCCGATTCGCGGGCTTTCCTCTTGGCCGTTTCCCAAGCCTTGCCTCCAAGCTTGTCCACGCGCACATCGGCGCCTTCTATACCCAGATACTTTTGCACCTTGTGCAGCTTGTCCACCGGCACATAGAGTCGATCTCCGTCCTGATAGTCCAGCTGAAGAAAATCGCTCTCCATCTGGCCGACTGTCAGATGCACTAGTCCTCGGTAGACCCCGATGCCATGGTCCACGTGCACCACCAGGTCCCCTTCATGAAGATCCTCAAAGGAACTGAGAAACAAGCCGGCCAGGGTTTTCTTTTTTTGAGGCCGCACCCGCCGTTTGCCAAAAAGTTCTGTTTCCGACACAAGAGCCAAGTGATGACCGGGCCAGATAAAACCGGCTCGAATCGGCCCTACCGCCAGATACAGCGCCCTTTCCTCCGGCCTTCGTGGACGCACGAGATCTGAACCACGAAGAGTTCCCTCAGGTTCCATGCCGTAATGGGTGAGCAGTTCCCTGAGCCTCTTGGATTGTTCTGGATGGTCACTGACAATCACGGCACAGAAGCCTTGCTTTTGCCACGAACGAACCTGCTGCACGACCGGCTCCAAGAGCCTTTCCCGCTTGGGATGAGACTTCAAAGCCAAGCACAAGTCACTCTGTGTGCGCACGCCCACATCACAGTGGACGGCCGCTTCTTTTCGATCCGACATGGCGTTGACCCACACGTTTTGAAAACGCCGGGAAAAGCCTTCTACAGACTCGGGTGCAAGAAGAAGCTCTTGAGCGGGACGGCGCCACACCTCCTGATCGTCCTTCTGGCCCCACTCCCAAAGAAGCCGGCCGTAAATCTCATGCAACTCTTTTTTCAATTCCGCATAATCGGACCACAGCACCACGACCTCTTGAGGCAGGTAATCAAAAAGGGTAGCGAGTTCTTCATAAAAGACGGAGAGGACCCCTTCAAAAGCCGAGGACTGATGCTCTGTTTCCAGCCTTTCGAGCCATACATTGCCCAAGGAGGGGCTGAGCCGTCCCGTGTGCACGTCTTCCATGAGAAGACGCCGTGCGCGCCGGCGCCCCTCGTCATGAAGAACCACTTCACTTGCCGGCATCAGCACCACTTCTTCCAATACGGCCAGGGAACGCTGGGTCGCCGGGTGAAACAATCGTATGGATTCCAGCACATCCCCGGAAAATTCCATACGAACCGGCCAGGGGTACAAGGGAACGTAAACATCCAAAATCCCACCGCGGCGGCTGAAATCGCCGTATTCCTCCACGAGCGTCGTCGGGTAGTAACCTCCAGCCACCAAGCGTCGCACCAAGGCTTCCACATCGACCGTTTCTCCCACGACGCGGTATTCGGTGCTTTCCGTAAGCACTTGAGGGGGTATCACTCTTTCAAGAATCGCGGCTGCGGATGTAACCAATACAAAAGGTCTGTTCAGGTTCTTCATGCTCCACAGACTTCTCAACCGATGAGCTGTGGATTCCATTTTGCCTAAAACCTGTGCCTGATGACCGAATCGGGAAGGAAACCTCAAGAGCTTTCGATCCAGCGGGTCCGAGCTTCGATGGGATTCCAGAAAGAACTGGATCTCGTCGGCCACGTATCCCACTTCTCGGTCAGAAAAAGTGATCACCACCACAGGGCGTTTCACGACGTCGATAAGTTGCGCCACCCATAAGGCCAGAGCCGAGGAGGGCATGTGGGACAGAGAAAGGGGATTGACGCCCTTTCGAACCAGTTCCGCCATGTGTGAGGCGGAAAGGGAAACATCATCGTCAAAAGTTTTAAGAGGTCGCTTTTCCATGGGTTGAACGTATGGGGCGTGCAAAGCTTTTCCAAACCTCCCAACTTTTTGATTGCACCATAATCCTGAACCGTTTTGCCGTAAAGACGATGCCTTTTCCACACTTCCAAATATTTTGTCATCAAAAATTTCTCGATTATCAAGAAGCCGGTGGAGAGGATTTTTCTTGATGTGAAGGATCCGGTATAATCGCCGTCACGTTCAGGACGCTTATACCCCTGTGACTCTGTCCACGTGGAGAGCCAAGATGTCGAACGACCAAAGGCGAACGATTCAGGATTGTCTGCGCAGACTTCCCAGCGTGGACGAACTTCTCAAGGATTCCACCATTCAAGAGCTGTTGGCCAGGGTCCCCAGAAAACTTGTGGTGGAAAGTCTTCGAGAGGCTCTGGAAACCGCTCGACGGCATCTGTTGTCGCACCGGGAAGACCCCTTACCCCCCGTGCCGTCCGTCACGGAACTCGTGCAAGTGGCCTTGGTTCTGTGCGAGCAAAAAAATGCCTTCACCCTTCAACCCGTCGTCAACGCCACAGGCATCGTGGTTCACACCAATCTGGGACGCTCCCTGCTGGCCGAAGAGGCTCTTGAGAGGCTGCAGGTGGTCTGTCGTTCTTATTCCAATCTGGAATATGATCTGGTCCACGGCCGCCGTGGGTCCCGTTACGTGCATGCCGAAGCTATTCTTCGAGAAATTACGGGAGCCGAAGCGGCGCTCGTGGTCAACAACAACGCCGCTGCTGTCCTACTGGTGCTCAATACCCTTGCCAAAGGACAGGAAGTCATTGTGTCTCGAGGGCAATTGGTGGAAATCGGGGGCTCTTTTCGTATTCCTGATGTCATGGCCGCAAGTGGCGCCATTCTTCGCGAGGTGGGATGCACCAATCGAACCCATCTCTATGATTATGAAAACGCCATTGGAGAACGAACCCGGCTCTTGATGAAGGTGCACTGCAGCAATTATCGCCTGGTGGGGTTCACCGCCGAAGTTCCTCTGGAAGATCTCGTTCAATTGGCCCATCGTCATCAGCTTCTGGTCGTGGAAGACCTTGGAAGCGGCTCCCTGGTGGATGTCTCCCCTGTCGGGCTGCCTCAGGAACCCACAGCTCAGCAGGCCTTGCGTGCCGGTGTGGATGTCGTCACGTTCAGCGGGGATAAACTGCTGGGAGGCCCTCAGGCTGGGATCATCTTAGGACGAAAAGAACTCATCGCTCAGTGCAAGAAAAATCCTCTGACCCGCGCTCTTCGAGTGGACAAGATGACCTTGGCCGCCCTGGAAGCCACATTGCGCCTGTACCGCGATGAACCTACAGCTTGGCGCCGTATCCCCACGCTGGAAATGATCGCTCGGCCTTTGGAAATCCTCCGCGACGCAGCCATTCGTCTGGCCCAAAAAATTCAAGAAAGAACCGATGGTTCCCTCTGGAACGTCCAGGTCAGTGAAGGGTTTTCCCAGGTAGGTGGAGGTGCCTTGCCGGAAAGGAATCTGCCCACCTACGTTGTGGCCGTCTCCTCAAAACGCTGGAGCGCTAACCAGTTGGAACAATTTCTTCGAGCCAACAACCCGCCTATTATCGGCCGGATTGAATCCGAACGGTTTCTTATGGATCTGCGAACACTTCGAGACGGGGATGAAGAAACCATCGTGGAAGCCTTCACCCGACTGGCCGGCTGAAGAAAGGCTTTTAAGCTCCAGGATTATTGCATGAAGGATGATGTGTCGGGGTTCTTTGAAAGATTTTTTAATCAGCCTCTCCCATGTCACTTCCAAGCGAAGCTTTGGAAGAACAACGGTAACGTAAAGATGGAAGGGCTCGAAGGGCCAACAGAGCCATTAGGAAAAAGAGAATCCCCGTGGCGGTAAAAGTCGCTCGAAGTCCGAACCCCTGGGCAACAGCCGCACCAATCAACGGGGCCACCGCGCGGGAACCAGACACCACAGAACTGTCCAAGCCGTACACGGCCCCCTCTTCTCCCGGGGTCGTATAGGCTGCAAGAAGAGCGCTGGTGGAAGGCAGTGTGCCACCCATGGCCAACCCACACACAGCTTGAAGGGCCAGCAGTTGCCAGGCTTCCTGAACGAAGCTTTGCGGCACATAAGCTATCCCGCTCAGAAGAGCACACATGACCAAAACACGCTCATGACCGATCCTGTCGCCAAGTCTTCCCCACAACACAGCGGAAAGGGCGCCCGTAAAAGCCACCACGGCAAAGACAAGCCCGGTAAAGGTGTTGACCGAAGCTTCGGGTCCAAGAAGGGTCTGAATGAAAAAAGGGGCAATGGGGACAATCATCATGCGCCCAAGATAGGCGAAAAAGCGTAGTCCATAAGCCATGCCCACCCCAGGATGCTGAAACACGCTTTGCCAAGATTTCCACAAGCCTGAGGAAAAACCACGGGGCTTGTCCCCTTCCGGAGCTTGAAAAACTTCACGCACGCCCACCGTCACCAGGACGCCCGCCATGGCCAACAGGGCTCCCGTGATCAGAAAAGCGACACGATAGCCCACCGTGTCGGCCAAAATGCCACCAAGCAAAGGCCCTACGGCGATCCCTGCTGTAAGGCCCAGTTGCATAACGCCCATGGCATAGCCCATGCGATGCCTCGGAACCGCAGCTGCCACCAACGCATTGGCCGAGGAAATGACGCCGGTTACCAGACCTTGGAAAGCACGAAGCGCGACCAACTCTTCCGCAGTACGCACATAAGCCATGGCCGCCAGAACCAAGGCCCCTCCAAATAGGGACCGCTTCACCATGAGCTTTCGTCCAAAACGATCCCCCAAACTACCCCAGATGGGTGAGGCAATCATCATGGTGAGAGCCTGGGAGGAAAAAACAAGGCCGGCTAAGAGCTTGGCTTCCAAGTGCCAAGAAGAAGGAAGCTGCTGCACATACAAAGGAAGAAATGGAAAAATGACGGAAAATCCAACCGCCGAAATCAGTTGAGCCACGAACATGATCCACAAGGTGCGCTGCCAGTGGACGTCTTCCACGCCGACCTCCGAAAGGATATCTCACCAACCCACATCAACCGTAAAATGCATCCTATCCTAGCCGGAATCCTTGCGCGGAAACAACCTAGTTCCTTTTGTCCCTTCAAAGCTCGTACTGCACATCTCACTTCTCAAACCGATCAATTGTTGCTAAGGTGCGCCCCTGCTCAAGTTGACACGGTGTAAGGCCATGCCTAACAGAGAGGAAAAGACTCAAGAGAGAAGGAGAATACGATGGTTCACATGACCCCAAAAGCGGAAGAGGTCCTCAAGGAGTACTTCCAGGGCAAGGAAGTTCATCCCATTCGAATATTTTTGCAGCAAGGCGGGTGAAGCGGTCCGTCACTGGCAATGGTTCTGGATGAACCTACGAACTCGGACGCAGTCTTCATGATCAATGGTTTCACTTTGGTTGTAAACCGTAATTTGCTGGAACTCACAAAGTCAATTACCATCGATTTTGTGGATCACGGCATGATTTCCGGGTTCCGTGTCCTGCCTGAAGTCTCCATCGGGGGCGGTTCTTGCGGAACTTCGTGTGGAGGTTCGTGCGGCTGAAAATCCAAAACGGCCTTCCATAAGCATTGTGGACGAAAAAAGGGCTTCAGCAGCCCTTTTTTCGTGCTCTTTCCATGCCCGAGGACTAAACCCTCGGCTCAACCTCCATTTAAAAACGGCGGGAACGAATAATGGTGCTAATCAGCCAGAGGCCCAACAGCCCCGAGACAATGTAGCCTACAATACCCAAAGCCGGGTATCCGAACAGATACGGTTCAACGCCGGTTGTAATGATCATGGAAGATCCAATGATCATGGCTGCGATAATGAGCCCCAAGGTCAGCCGATTGGACATGCTGTCGAGAGTGCGTCTGAGATCGCCCAGGTTTTCGTGCTGAAATCGAACATTGAATTCCCCTCGTTGCATCTTGTCCAGAATCTGTAAGATTCGAGGCGGCACCTCCTTTTGCATTTGACCTAAGTGGCGCAAACTGCGCCGAAAATTTCGCAACAGTTCTTGAATTTTCCATCGCTCCATGGACAAGCGCTTCACCAAATCCTCGGCTTCCTCAACCGCGTTGAGATTCGGCGCCAATTCTCTCGCTGTCCCTTCAGCGGTGATAAGGGCTCGAATCATCATGGCGAGATCCGATGGCAAATGCAGCTTGTAGTCCCGAAGCAGCGTTGCGATCTCCATAAGAAGGGATCCCAGATCGATTTGTTCCAAAGGAATCCCGTGGTAGGCGTCCAGGAGGTCCAGAATTTCACGGTGAATGAGGACACGGTCTTGAGCACTGGGTCCACCGCGGGCAAATTCCAGAACAATTTCCAAGACTCTGTCGCTGTCCTTTTCCACAATAGCATGAATGAGGTCAATAATCTCATAGCGCATCTCACGACTTAGGCGACCCACCATACCCCAATCCAGCAGGCAGATGGCTCCCGTCTCCGTGACCAAAATGTTTCCCGGATGTGGATCGGCATGGAAAAAACCGTCTTCGAGAATTTGCTTGACCATGGCCTTCAAGCCAAGCCGGGCCAATTGAAATTTCTCTTCTGATTCGGCCTCGACCATGACTTCCGAGAGTCGTCGACCTTCGATGAGTTCCATGGTGAGCACATGCCGGCTGACGTAGGAATCGAAAACCCGAGGCGCAAAACAGTGCTCAAAGCCATGAAAATTGGTTCGAAAAATTCGTATATTTCTTGCTTCAAGCGTGAAGTCCAACTCGCGCATCATAGTGCGCCGAAGTTCTCTTGCCAGATGAGGAAGTTCATAGACACGAAAATCTTCCAGTCTCTCGTGAATTTCGTGCGCAACGATTTCCAAAATATAAAGATCTTTTTTGATGATTTGAGCGATGGCAGGACGCTGCACTTTAACGGCTGCAGGGTGTCCCGATGGAGCCAGCACGGCCCGATGGACTTGAGCCATGGACGCCGAGGCCAAAGGTTCCTCCTCAAACTGGGAGAAAACTTCCTTCAGAGGCTTTCCCAGGGATTTTTCGACGACGGTGCGGATTTGAGAAAAGGGCACCGGTGCGACGTCTTCTCGAAGCTTTCTCAATTCTTGAATAAGAGGGTACGGGAGAAGATCCGGCCGGAGACTCATCATCTGGCCGAATTTGACAAAGGTCGGACCCAAGTCTTCCAAAGCCCGGCGGATTCTCTCAAACGTGCTCGTTTCTGGGTCCAGGGAATGGCGACTACCCGGAAGACGGCGGGTGGGAAACCCCAAGCGGTTCAAGACATCGTCAAAACCATATCGAAAAAGGATCACGGCGATGTCTTTGAATCGCCCCAGGTGCATGATTGTTTTAAAATCCACGCGGCCCCCTCATGTCCAGAGGCATGTGACGGGCCCTTGGCCCTTAGCCCTTGCTCAAACGTTCTTCCAGCATGGAGACCCGCTTTTCAAGGTTTTCCAGTCGATCTTTGATCCCTTCCACCTCGCTGCGTCGTGCCACATCCACGCGCTCCACAGCTTTTTTAATGTTTTCACTGAGCGATTGCTGAATCTCTTCCCATTGTCGCTCCCCACTGCGAATGAGCTCCTCTGCCAGATTGTCGGCTTCCTCTCGAGAAAGCTTTCCCTCTTCAACCAGGGTTTTGGTGGCTTTTTCCACCCGCTCCTTGGTCATCACCACAGCGCCCAGACTCGCTAGAAGCCCTTTTCTGATGAGCTCCAACATGGCTTCCGCTCCTTTTCATTTTAAGGTTCAGCGATGCGTGGGAATCAAAGGCCCAATCGCGACAGATCACAAACCTTCTACCCGTAGTTCAATATAGGTGTCCCCCTGCACCTGTAAGCCGTGATGCCGGGTTTTCTTTCCAAGGTTTTTCAATCGTAACCTCGTGCCGTTGGAAACCCCCGGAGGAATTCGCACCGCCACACGCTTATTGTCCAAATGGGGTAAGGCCACCTCCATCACCGTCCCATGCATGGCTTCCTCCAAATCAATGGTCAGCCGATACACCACATCGGCGTCGCCTTCCCCATGTCCCCCTTCCCCATGTGTTTTATCTGCGAGCCCTACCCATTCCAAGGCCTTACGCACCATACGCTTGCCCAAGTTCTTTCCAGCCTGGTAAAGAAGTGAGGCTCCCATTTTCAATACGGGAAGAATGAACGAAGATTTGGACGGCGGCTGAGAAAAACTTTGATGGCGATGGGTTGCGGAATCCGCAGCAGGCCCTCGCGAGTAATGATACATTCGAACCCCTTCCGGTCCTCCCCACATGGTGGTTCGAAAAATAAAGGTTCTACCCCCAAAGAAAATGTTGTTCAAAAAGCTATCGTCAAAACGGAACCCCATGCGCTCGAATTCTCGACGCATTTCCGAAAATATTTCCTGAGCCTGTCGGCTTGTGAAGAAATCGCGAAAGATGTCTTCCTGACTGTAACCAAAGCCGCCCCCAACTCCGTACGGTCCACCGGGCTGATAACCCATGGCACGGTACCGGTCATATTCGGCCCTCTTTTGAGGATCCGATAACACCCCATAGGCTTCATTGATTTTCTTGAACCGCTCTTCCGCCTTTGGATCTCCTGGATTACGATCCGGATGGGTTTCCAGAGCCAGTTTTCGAAAGGCCCGCTTGATCTCCTCCGCCGAGGCGTCCGATGAAACCCCTAGGATGGTGTAATAGTCGTTATGGCTTGAATTCATAGTGATTTCCTTCCACAAAAAATTTCTGAAACTCTGCAGCCGAACCCTTCCAGGATTCTGGAAGATTTTTTGCAACTTCTAAATATTACCACATGAGCCGAAAAGGGAGAGAGAAATCGTCGCAAGGTTTACGTCCATTTAGAGCATGCAAAGGCCCGCGCTTCAATCGCACCGATAGCTTTATGGTCAAAATCACGCCTTGGCGGAGATGCTTCCGCATACGCCGCAGCTTCGACAGCTTGGCTCTTGAGCGCACGGTTCCGAGGGATGGGCCTGCAAAGCCTTTTCGTATTGGGAACGTAAAAAGGATCGCCTGATTCCATGATCCACAATCTCCCACGGAAATCGTTCATCCAGCTCCCTTTCCCGCATAACCCAAAAATCAGGATTGAGCACCGACTCTCTTGCCACCTGGCTCCAACTGATGTTTTTCACCACCACCTTTTCCAATAGATCGCCCACTCTTCGATCTCCTCGACTCAGGAGCGCTTGGACGTAAGCCCATTTGGGCATATCAAAATGAACACGTACATTGGCCACCTTCCCCAAAGCCTGTTGGAGCCATTTCGCCTTTCCCCTTAACCCCCCTACACCTTCAAAAGGGGCCCACTGCAACGGGGTAAAAGGTTTTGGCACAAAGGAATGGACACTCAAAGTGATAATCCCCACCTTTTTTCGACCTCGACCCTGCTCGAGCACGCGATGCTTGACTTTTTTGACCAAATCCACCACAGCCGCCAAATCGTCCCGAGTTTCCGAAGGTAATCCGATCATAAAATAAAGTTTCAGGTGTTGAACACCACAGTCCGTAAGACGCTCAGCCGCCATAAGCACATCCTCGTCCGTGAGGTTTTTGCCGATGACGGTGCGCAGCCTTTGGGAACCCGCTTCGGGCGCGATGGCCACTGCCTTTAAGGTGTTCTCTCCCAAAGCCATTAACAGGTCTGAAGATACCCTGTCCGCTCGAAGTGAGGAAAAATGTACCTGAAGTCCCCATGCCACAAGCTGGCGGCAGAGAAGATTCATATCCGGATAATCGGATACAGCCGGACTGACGAGACCGATGCGGGATGTGTAAGGCATCCACTCTTGCACGATGGAAGTGATGACTTCGGGCGAGTGAAACCGGGGAGGTCTATAGATAAACCCAGCGGCACAAAAACGACACCCTCTCCCACATCCGCGACCGATCTCGATCAACGCCGTGTCGGAAAATTCTGTTTCTTGAGTGACGATAACAGAATGGGCAGGCTTGCCGGAACGTGGATCTGCCTTGGCAGCTGAAACTTTTAAAGGGGCCTTTCCTCGTGGCTCTATGTCCTGCAAAACCCCGGTTGCAGCATAAATGGGCTTGTAAAGCCGAGGCACATAAATACCGGAACATTGCTCCGAAAAATGCTCCAATAACTCCTGGCGCGACGTCCTGATTCCAGCGGCTTCGCTCCAGGTGTGCACGAAAGTCTCCGCAAGGCCTTCGGCTTCACCGATGAAGAAAAAATCCATGAAGTTCGCCAGAGGTTCAGGATTCAAAAGAACGGCGACCCCTCCCGCCGCAACCAAAGGGTCTCGTTCCTGTCGATCGGCACTTCGAACGGAAAGCCCTGCCCAGAGAAGCATCTCGAGCACGGCTGGATAATCGTTTTCAAAAGAGATGGAGAAGGCAATGAGGTGAAAATCCGTCAGGGGACGAGCGGATTCCATGGACACCAGATGTTCTCTGCCTGAGCGAAACTCTGAAACCACTTCAGGGTCCGGATAAAAAACCCTTTCGCATGTCACCTGAGGTATTTGGTTAAAAAGACGGTACACGGTCTGAAAACCCAGGTTGGACATACCCACATGGTAGGTGTTGGGAAAGGCAAGGGCGATATGAAGGAAGCCTCCCGGATTTCGGGAGATGATGGTTTTCTCTTTGGATAAGCGAAGCTGAGCTCGATGTCTTTGTTTCCAACTCATCAGCGTGCGAGGTCAACGGCTCCAGAGGGAACACTCCCCTCGCTCGCGCACGTAAGCCGGAAACCAGTTTCCCCTATCCCGAACGACTTGGCCTCGTTTGGCATGTGTTTGAGGAACGGGACGAAACCTTTTGGAGATTCCGATCCCGCTCCCTCATAGCCGCAGGACGGGGAGTCGAACCATGGAAAAACGCAAAAACTCAGTCGGCTTGTTTGCGAATGAACGTGGGAATGTTCCAGTCTTCCTCGTCGACCGCTCCTCCTGTCAATCTCTTGAAGAAACTTCTTTTCTTGGGACGCTCCTCGAGGATCAAGTCATCTCGAATAGGAGCCGAGGCGGCAACAGGCAATATCGTCGGCTCCGGCATTGGACGCACAATAGGCTCCGTCGCCAGCTCCGGCCTTAACTTGCTTATGCGTGACACGTCACGCTTGGCCTGTTGCTTGGGTTGGCCAATCCCCGTAGCGATCACGGTGACCCGCAACTCGTCGCCCATGGTTTCGTCGATGGTGGTGCCCAGAATGATCTGAGCCTCACTGTCCACTTCGTTATAAATGATCGTGGAAGCTTCTTCAAACTCGTACATGGCCAGATCCGGACCCGCACAAATGTTGATGAGAGCCGCTCGCGCTCCGTGAATGGAAATGTCTTCCAAAAGCGGGCTGGAAATGGCCATTTGAGCGGCCTGGGCAGCTCGGTTTTCACCTTTGGCCACGCCGGTGCCCATCATGGCCAGGCCCATCTCACTCATGACCGTCTTGACATCGGCAAAGTCCACATTGATCAAGCCGGGATTCATAATGAGGTCTGAAATGCCCTTGACGGCATGAAGCAACACATCATCGGCCTTTCGGAACATTTCAAGTAGCGTGGCGCGGCGATCTGCCAGGCTGCTCAGTCGGTTGTTGGGAATACTGATCAGGGTATCCACCACTTCTCCCAAAGCCTTCAGGCCTTGTTCGGCATTTCGTTGTCGAACTTTACCTTCAAAACTAAAGGGTTTGGTCACGACGGCCACTGTCAAGGCTCCTAATTCCTTGCACACCTTGGCAATGATAGGAGCACCTCCGGTTCCGGTCCCTCCGCCGAGACCCGCTGTGATGAACACCATATCACTGCCCTCAAGGGCTTCTCGAACCTTGTCCAAATCTTCTTCGGTGGCCTTGGCTCCTTTTTCCGGGTCTCCCCCCGCGCCCAAACCTTTGGTCAGGTTGGTGCCCAGCTGAATGCGTACTGGAGCCTTATTCCTTTCCAAAACCTGAAAGTCCGTGTTTGCCGCAATGAACTCAACACCTTCCATGCCGGCATCGATCATGTTGTTGACGGCATTGCCACCCCCACCCCCGATACCCAGAACCTTGATCTTTGCTCCATTCACCTGTTTGCTCTCCATAGCGACTCCCCCTCATGGTGTTGTTGACCTTGCCCCGTCCAGTTCCACCCTGTTCAGGCGGAACACTTTCAACCGGTTCCCAGATCCTTTGTTACTCAAAAACGTGACATTCGAAGCCTAAGGGTTAAAATTCCTTAAAGATCTTTTTGAGAAACTCAATGCCTCGGCGCCATATGGAACCATCCGATGACCTCACACGCGGCCTTGGGCCATGGTGTCGTCCATAAAGCAATAGCCCTGTCGCTGTCGCATAGACCGGGTTTTTCACCACATCCCCTAAACCGCCAAACCGATAAGGAATGCCGATCCGCACCGGAAGATCAAAAACCCGCTCCGCTAAATCTCGAATCCCCGGCAACAGGGACACTCCCCCCGTGAGCACCACACCTGCATGAAGAAATTCCATGTAGCCGGAACGAATGAGTTCCAGCTCTGTCACCTTTAAGATTTCTTCCACACGTGCTTCGATAATTTCCGCCAAGATGGATCGAGCCAGTTCTCGAGGTTTTTGGCCGCCGACAGACCCTACGGCGATCACCTCCTGAGGATCCACGCGGTCAATCAAAGCGCAGCCATATTGGCGCTTGATCTTTTCCGCTTCATCGATAGCCGTTCGAAGTCCCACGGAAATATCCGATGTGATATGGTTACCGCCCAGGCCGATCACCGAGGAATACCGTATGGCCTGCTCTCGAAATACCGCCACGTCGGTGGTACCTCCTCCCATGTCCACAAGAGCCACCCCCAGATGTTTTTCATCGGGATCCAAAACGGATTCGCTGGAGGCTAAGGATTCCATCACGATGTCGAGCACATGCAATCCGGCCCTCTCACAGCACTTGACAATGTTTTGCAAGGCGCTGGAAACCCCGGTGACGATATGCACTTTGGCTTCCAGCCGCACACCGGACATACCCAAAGGGTCTTGAATGCCTTCCTGATCGTCCACAATGAACTGCTGAGGCAGCACGTGCAAAACACGACGGTCAAAGGGCATGGCAATGGCCCTGGCCGCTTCCAGAACCCGTTGCACATCCGTCGGTGTCACCTCGCGGCTCTTAATAGCAATGACGCCATGGCTGTTGAGGCTTGTAATATGCGTGCCACCGACGCTGGCGTACACTGAAGATATCTGGCATCCGGCCATTCTCTCCGCTTCGCTCACAGCTTTGCGAATGGCGTTGACCGTTTGGTCGATATTCACCACCACGCCGCCTCGCATGCCTACCGAGGGGGTTGTTCCCACGCCGACAATATCGATCCCTTCGGGTGTCATTTCCCCGACTACGACACACACCTTCGTGGTGCCCAGATCCAAGCCGACGATCAGGTCATCTTTTTTCGCCATGATCCCCTCTTGACCCCCAGGGTTCACATTGCGCCTAAGGTGGACATGCGTTCACACTCCCTGCGGTTTCTGAAAGAACCCCCGAACGTAGGCTCGATCGGGATAAGACAAATCCACACTCTGTATGGCACCAAGGCCGTCGGTGCCCATACGGCGTTCCACTTCTTTAAAAACCAACCGCATGCGCTGGATCTTGTGGGCAAAATCCCCGTCCCCCAGATGGATTCGAGTCCCTTTGGGATTGGCAAGGATCGAGACACCTTCCAAAGGATCCCACAGGATTTCCGACACAAATCGCGGATCCAAGCCAGAAGCGCCTCCCAAAGCTTTCATGAGCTCCCGAAAGGCCTCAAGAAAGTCTTTTGGAACGCGCTCCCCCAGAACCGGCCTTCTGTCCCCCACCTTGGTGACATAGGGCAGTTCCACGTGAGATTCCGGGTTAACTTCGAGAAAAAGGAAGCCGTCTTCGTCCATGAGCAGGGGACTCGCACCCATGACCACCGCAAGAGGTTTTCGCTCGTCGACAATGACAAGCAGCCGGCCGTTAGGCTCTAGGGCCACTTGAGCCGATTTGACCCAAGGAAGTCTTTCCAGCCTCTGCGCCAAGACATCCAGTTGGAGCCTGAGCAGGTTGATGCCCTTGGGCACGCCGAGCGCATTGAGAACGGTTTTTTGATCCAGTTTGACCGCCCCACGTATTTCAATGCTTTCTACCGAAAGAAGCGGCGCGTCCAAAAGAGCTGCATAGGCTCGGGAAAAAAGGCAGCTCATGCCTATGGCGGTCCCCACCATGACTCCCAAAGCCAAAAGGACCAGAAGCCAATGGATCGGGCCTCCCACTCGACGCGGATCTTTTCGGTATCTGTTTCTTTTGGGACGAATCATTCCAAAACCTTCACTTCCAGTTCCAGCTCCACACCAAAACGCTCTCGAACGCCTCGGCGAACAGCCTCAATGACCTGAAGCACCTCGGAGCGCGTGGCTCGCCCTCGATTGACGATCCAATTGGCATGCACCGTCGATACTTCCGCATCCCCGACACGAAATCCCTTCAATCCCGCCTGATCGATAAGCGCTCCGGCCGACTGGTTCCCAGGATTCTTGAAAACACAACCCGCGGAAGGCCATCGGCGCGGCTGACTGGCACGTCGGTGTCGCAACATTTCAGCTATTCTTTGGGCCACCTCATGGGGCGTCGCCGACGTCACTTGAAAATCCGCTTCTAAGACCACGGCGCCAGCAGGCAGTCCTCCGTTTCGGTATCCCATGGTCAGAGCCGTACGGGGCAACGTCTGTTCTTGAAGGTCTCTGTCAAGAAGTCGCACTTGTTGCAGCACGTTTCCGATGGAACCCGCTCGAGTCCCCGCATTCATGACCACCGCACCGCCGACCGTCGCCGGAATGCCTGCAAGGAATTCCAATCCGCTCCATCCATAACGGACACATTGTTTCAGTAACCGGGAGAGAAGCATTCCTGCACCCGCCTTGACGGTCCCAAAGCGGTCGTCCCCAGGCAACCATTGAAATTGAGCACAACAGAGGTCGAGAAGAACCACCACCCGATGCCAAAGGCCATCGGGAAAAAGAACGTTGCTGCCTTTTCCGAGAATGATCCAAGGCACACCTTTGGCCTGCAACGTTTGCAACACTCTTTTTAAGGATGTCTCCGTTCTCGGACGCACGACACACTGAACCGTCCCGCCCACACGAAACGTGTTAAGTGTGGAAGCCGGAACATTCCATTGAATCTCCACATCGTCGCCCAGGTTTTTCAGCTGATGCGTCCAGTCCATCAGCAGCGTTCTCCAGGCACCGCAGGTGAAAAATCCCCTTCTAATCGCTCCAAGATCCATTCCCCGACCTGCCACACGTTTCCCGCTCCGAGCGTCATCACCACATCACCGGGTTGGATTCGCTCCAGAAGGACTTTCGCGGCATCCTCCAAGGTCGGGCAAAAGGTAATGTCGTGATGGCCGTACTTGGCGACTTCGTCCGCAAGGCGTCGGCCCGTTACCCCTTCAATGGGTGGTTCACTGGCGGCGTAAATCTCCGTGATGAGCAGCATGTCCGATTGGTAAAAACAGGTGGCAAACTGGTCCATAAGGCCGCGTGTTCGAGTGTAGCGATGCGGCTGAAACACCACGATCTTTCGCCGATGCGGGTAGCTTTCCGTCAAGGCCTTTAAAACGGCTCGAATTTCCGTGGGATGATGACCGTAATCGTCCAAAACCAGAACACCACAACGCTCTCCCTTGATCTGAAATCGGCGTTGGACTCCGGTCATGTCCTGAATCCCCAGCCGAATGGCATCCCAGTCCAATTCCAGTTCCACACCCACGGCAACGGCAGCCAAGGAATTGAGAACATTGTGTCGCCCTGGTAGGGGAAGCACCATCTCCCCCAATTCGCAGTCTTTATGATAGACGCGGCACCTGGTTCCCAGGCCGTCCACGGTGACTTCACGAGCTTGAAAATCAGCTTGGGAGGAAAATCCATAGGTGACAAAACGTTTTTGAATTCGAGGCAAGATCTGTTGAATGTTCTCGTCTTCCAGACATAAGACGGCTTGGCCATAAAAGGGAACCTTGTTGATGAATTGCAAAAAGGTCTCTCGAATGTGTTCCAGATCCCTGTAGAAATCCACGTGCTCCCAGTCGATGTTGGTCACAACGGCGATGGTGGGAGAAAGGAGGAGGAAGGTTCCGTCACTTTCGTCCGCCTCAGCCACCACGAAATCACCGGCTCCCAATTTGGCGTTGGTGCCCCACGCATTCAGTTTGCCACCGATGACCACCGTGGGATCCAGACCTCCTCGAGCGAGCACGGTGGCGACCATGGAAGTGGTCGTGGTTTTTCCATGAGCGCCCGCGACCAAAACGGCGTATTTGAGCCGCATCAACTCGGCAAGCATTTCCGCTCGACGAATGACCGGGACCTTGCCCAGTTTTTTCGCGGCCATGACCTCGGCATTGTTTTCTGTCACAGCCGAGGAGAGCACCACCACGTCGACACCCTGCACATGACTTTCATGATGACCAATATGAATCTCGGCTCCCAATTCACGAAGCCTTCGAGTGATCTCGGTTTCTCGAAGATCTGAGCCACTCACACGATATCCTAGGTTAAGCAGCAGTTCGGCAATGCCGCTCATGCCGATGCCGCCGATGCCTACAAAGTGAATGTGCTGGTACCGTTTGTACACGTTACAGCCTCATATGCGGGCCCGCCGGGCCACACTCAAAATGATGCCCACTGCGATACAATTGGCGGTCAAGGAGCTGCCCCCATAGGAGATGAAAGGACAGGTAAGCCCCTTGGTGGGAAACAGTCCCAAAACCACTCCGATATTGAACCACGCCTGAAAAACGATAAGAAAGGTCAGTCCCAAAGCGAGCAAACCTCCAAAATCGTCTGCGGCTTTGAGAGCCACACTGAGGCCTCTCCAAAAGAAAAACATGACCGTGGCTGTTAAAAACAGGATCCCCAAAAATCCTAATTCTTCGGCCATCACGGCTACGATGAAATCCGTAAAAGTTTCAGGCAGGTAAAAGAGCTTCTGGTGGCCGGCGCCGAGTCCTTTGCCCCAGAGCCCACCCGATCCTACAGCGATGAGGGACTGAATCAGGTTGTAGCCGGTGTCTTGGGGATCGGTCCAGGGATTCAGAAAAGCCATGAGACGGGCAAGTCGGTAAGGAGAATGGATCACCAGGGCAGTCAGCCCAAACCCTGCAACGGGAATAAAAAGGAACAAATGTCTCCAAGGCACGCCGCCGGCTGTCCATAAAACGAAACTGACCGCAATCAAAATAGCGCAGGATCCGAAATCCGGCTCCATGAGCAGGAGAAAGCACACCACACCAAGAACGCCCAAGGAGGGGCCGATGCCGAAAAGAAATCGATTGAGGTTATCTTTTTTTCGACTGAGATAGCTGCTGAGGTAGACCACCCAGCCCACCTTCGCGAACTCCGATGGTTGCAAAAGGAACGATCCGATACCGAACCATCGGCGCGCTCGATTGATTTCCACCCCGATTCCAGGAATCAACACAAGAGCCAGAGAAACGATCAATCCCAAAAGGATTAATTTTGATAAGGGCTGATAAATCCGGTACGGAAAACGCTCAAAAAACACAATCAAGGCAATACCGACGAGGGCAAAAACAGCCTGCTTTACGGGATAAGAAGGCAGGCCGCCGAAGGAGCGGCTTTGTCCCAACCCGGAAGAAACACTGGCGCTCCAAATCATCAGTATGCCAAAGGCGATAAGGATCAACACGACGGCCCAAATCTGTCCGGAGGGACTCCACAGCCCCGCCGTTGCCGGCTCATCGTCTCTCTCCGGAGCCCCATAGGCCATCATGTTTGTCGTCGCCACCGGGCCATCCATGCCTCTTGCCATCGTCAGCCCTTTACCGAACAACGCCTTCGGTCTTGTTCTTGTAACGCTCAAACAGCGCACGAAAATGGTCTCCGCGAGCTGCGTAATTGGTGTATTGATCAAAGGAAGCGCATGCGGGCGACAAGAGGACCACATCTCCGGGCTGAGCCCGTAGCACGGCCTCGTGAAAAGCCTCTTCCAAGTCCTTGACGGCCATTGTGGGCACGCTCCCTGAAAGTTCCTCGGCCGCTTGAGGCCCCGTTTCTCCAAAACCCACAACCGCCCGCACTTTTTTTGCGCACAAAGGAGCCAGCTCTCGAAAATCGGTCTTTTTGGAACGCCCTCCCAACAAGAGAACCACCGGCTGCTCGCAGCTTTCCAAAGCTTTCATCACAGCGCCCACGTTGGTCCCCTTGGAATCGTTGATAAAACCCACACCGTTTACGGTTCCCAGCCATTCCATGCGATGGGGAGAAGGTCGAAAGGTGTTGATCACTTCCTGAACGATTTCGGGATCGATTCCGCAACGAAGCACCGCCAGCGAAGCCGCCATGAGGTTTTCCAGGTTATGCCATCCCCTCAGAGCCCATCGGCTCAAACGAAATTCACGGCGAACTCCGTGAAGATCCATCGCCCAAAGGAGTCGTCCGTCCGTATAAGCCTCCGCGGATGGGTCTAAGCGAGAAAAGAACAGAATGTCGGCGTTTATTCCGGAAGCCCAACGACGGCATACAGGATCGTCTTTGTTGATCACGGCCGAAGGCACAAGTCCGGATCGTTTTTTGAAAAGGGAAAACTTGGAGGCCGCATAGGCGTCAAAACTTGGATACCGATCCAGATGGTCTTTGGTCACGTTCAAAACGATGCCGATGTCAGCCGCAAAGGTGGGAGCCGTATCCAGCTGAAAGCTACTCACCTCTAGAACGCACCAGTCCAGAAGCCGGCTTCCCGAGATTTCGGTACCAAGGTCTTTGCAATGATCTGCAAGCCAGCCGGAAAGGGGAGTGCCGATATTGCCGCCGACAAAAACCTTTAGGCCGGCCGTCTTTAAAAGGGTGCCTACCAGTTCCGTAGTCGTGGTCTTCCCGTTTGTACCCGTAACGGCAATAGTGGGAACCTTCACGAACCTCCAGGCCCATTCCAGTTCGCCGATCACAGGAATCCCTTGATCTTGAACCGTTCTGAAAGGCTCCACTTCCAGGGGTACTCCGGGACTCACCACCACCAGGTCAGCACCTTCAAAATCTTCCAAACGATGAGTCCCCAAAAGGACTCGAACCCCTTCCATTTCAAGAGTTGAGGCTACGGAACGAAGATGCGGTTCCTGGGACAGATCCATGCCAAGCACGCGATACCCTTGCCGAAGACCCCATCGACAGGCGGCCTGCCCGGAAACACCAAGTCCCACCACCACAAGGAGGGGTTTTTCAATAGATTTTTCAGCAGGAAGACAGGAAGTCATCGGTTTCTGAGTTCCATTCGTTCATTTTGACGCTTGTAAAATTTGCACGACTCGTGCTTTCAAACCATGAGGATCTTGTGGCTTTTTTCACCCTGAAGGAGAAAGCTACTTCAGGCCTTTACTTTCGATTACCTTTTCTACGACCCGTTCCATGGTCATACCTCGAGAACCCTTGACCAAAATCCAGAGTTTGGGTTGCACATGTGCCAAAAGAATCTGGGCTGCTTCCTCATGGCTTGAAGCCAGGTAACAGCGTTCCGGCGCATACCCGGCGCTTTGAGCCCCGTCAAGCATATCTTTCCCATGCATTCCCATGGCTATAAGCAGGGTTGGTGCCGACTCCACCGCTTGTTCCCCTACCCATCGGTGCCATTGGGCGGCCGATTCCCCCAATTCCCTCATCTCTCCCAACACCAAAGCCACCGGATTTCCCCGAGCGGCGGCTTTCACCGCACGAAAAGCGGCCTTCATGGACATGGGATTGGCATTGTAAGTGTCATCCACAAGAACCATTCCATCCTGCAGCTCTACAATCGCCATCCGCTGCTTGACCGGCTGATGGCTCTCCAAACCCGCCTTAATGTCATCAAGAGAAAATCCGAGAACCTGAGCAGCGGCCGCCGCCATCAAGGCATTTCGAACGTGATGCTCTCCCATGGCCGCAAGGCGAACCGGTACCTTTCCCGATGGGGTCACAAGCCGAAATCGGCTCTCTCCGGGAAGGACGGTAACCGATCCTTCCACACAAAAATCTGCCGAAGTTCTCTCCAGGGAACAGAGAACACGTTGAGCTTTGATGGTCTCAGAGAAATCTTGAAGTAAAGCATCATCCCCATTGACAATCGCTGTAGCGTTTTCCGGCAAGAACGCCCAAAGCTTTCCCTTTTCTGAAAGCACCGTGTTTAGAGATTCCAAACCTTCCAAATGGGTGGGATGAATGTTCGTGATGATCCCAACCGTCGGTTGGACCATTGCAACCAGGCGATCCATCTCGCCCACCATATTGATGCCCATCTCAATAACGGCCGCTTCATGAGCGGCCGTCAGCTGAAGGAGCGTCAAAGGAACGCCGATAAGGTTGTTGAAATTTCCTGGGTTTTTTAAGATGTTGAGACGCCTGGAAAGAATACAGGCCGTCATCTCTTTGGTGCTGGTCTTGCCGTTGCTGCCCGTGATACCGATAACGGGTAAAGAGAAACACGCTCGAACGGATCGCGCCAAATCGCCCAGAGCCTGCAGAGTGTCCTGAACCACGATGACGGCCGCCCGGTCCAAAACCCTTTGCGCCGATTGCCGTCCTTCGACCACGACGGCCACAGCACCTCTGCGCACGGCTTCCTCGACAAAATCATGACCGTCAAATCGCTCGCCTCGTAAGGCCACGAAAATATCGTTGGCTTTTAGGATTCTCGTGTCTGTAACCACTCGAGTCGGAGAAACTTCCCGGGATTCCCCCATAAGGAGGCCATGGACAGCTTCGGCCATGCGCTCAAGGGTCCACATCATGAACCCCCTCCAGCAGCAAGACTCAAGGACATCCTTTCACGCCTTTGGGCCAAAGCTTCTCTAGCCACCGAACGATCGTCAAAAGGACGAACCTCGGTGCCCACAATTTGATAGGTTTCGTGCCCCTTGCCCCCGATAAACACAAGATCCTCAGGTTCCGCTCTCATGATGGCCTTCTGAATCGCTTGGCGGCGATCCACTTCGATGGTGTAACCACATGGGGGAAGAAACTTATCATTCAAAGAAAACCAGGATTTCCCCGTGGATTGTACGCCGGGTTCAATCTCTTTCACGATGGCGTTCGGGTCTTCTGTTCGAGGGTTGTCACTGGTGATGATCACCAGATCTCCAAAGCGGCCGGCTACGGCACCCATAAGGGGCCGCTTGGTTCGATCCCTGTCCCCGCCACACCCAAAAACCACCCACAGACGCCCTCTGGCCAATTCTCGAAGGCATTCCAAAGCCTTCTCCATGGCGTCAGGTGTGTGAGCGAAATCCACCACCACATCAAAGCCGCAGTCATTATCGATACGCTGGAGTCGACCGTCCACAGCGGCAAGCGCTTGAATTCCCGAAGCTACCAAGTGGGGAGGAACGCTCAGGGATTGCACGGCACCAATGGCAGCCAAGATATTGTAAAGGTTAAGACGACCCATAAGAGGCGACGAAACGGAAACCAACCCTCCCGGGCTCTGGACCGATGCTTCGATGCCCCGCCCCCCAAGTCGGTACCACAAGGGATGTACGGCAGCCCGCCTGTTTTCCGCGGAAAAGGTGCAGGCGGCTGTAGGGAAATCCTGAGCGAGCCTTCTGCCGTAGGAGTCATCGCTGTTTATGACCAGGGTCTGAGGGTCATGAGATTTCATGTGTTCAGCAAAAAGACGTCTTTTGGCAGCAAAATAACGGTCCATGGATTGGTGAAAATCCAGGTGATCCTGGGACAGATTCGTGAAAACACCGACATCGTAAAAAACCCCATCCACTCGTTTCAGCTCCAAGGCATGGGAGGAAACTTCCATGACCACATGACTCACACCGTCCTTTTTCATTCGGTAAAAAAGACGCTGCAAATGAGCGGCATCCGGTGTGGTCATGTCCGCTTTTTCCGTCACCGTTCCCCATCGATACCCCAGAGTGCCTATGACCCCCACTCGGTAGCCGGCATGCACCAAAATGCTTTCCACCAGAAGGGATGTGGTGGTCTTGCCGTTTGTCCCTGTAATACCCACTAGGGTCAATGAACGCACCGGATGATCAAAAAAGGCGGCGGCAACCGCAGCCATGGCCTTGCGCGTATCGTCCACCATCACCACAGGCACTGAAAGCGGAACATGGGGAAGTTTTTCCACCAGAACGGCGCAGGCGCCGCGACGCACCGCATCCTCCACAAAATCATGGCCATCCACACGCGACCCGCTCATGGCCACGAAAAGATCGCCCGGGAGAACTCGACGGCTGTCCGTACACAAACCGTTTACCTGCACACGGCGCGGACCCAGAATGCATGCGCTCGGCACATGCTCAAACAAAGCCTCCAATGGCTTGACGGGGTTCTCTCGGCTTCCTTGGGAACTCACGGCACCTCTTCCAACTGAATCTGCACGGCGGCACCTTTGGGCACCCAGACGCCGGCTTCAGGACGCTGTCGAACTACCCGTCCTCGACCTTCATGCCGTACACTAAAACCCGATTCTTTAAGCACCATAACCGCCGCTTTCAATGACAACCCTTGAACATTGGGAACCATGACCTTGCCGTCTTCCAGGGAAGTCATAGAGGAGCCTTCCGCCACGGCTTCACTGCGTGTGGTGGAAACCATTTTCACCACTTGCGGCACCTCTTCCGGTTTTTTGTCAGGCAACACTCCCAGGTATGGCAAGGCCTTTTCCATTACCTCCCGAAACACGGGCGCCGCAACCACACCGCCATAGTGTTCCGGCTGGGGTTCATGAATGACCACCGTCAAGACCAAACGAGGACGGGTTGCCGGGGCAAAACCCACGAAAACGGAAGTATACTTGTCCGCAGAATACCGACGTGTTCCAGGTTCCACCACCTGCGCCGTGCCTGTCTTACCGGCGGTGGTGTATTGAGCCAGAGCCGCCTTGGTTCCCGTTCCTCCCGGTTCCACCACGCCCTGCATCAATTCTCGAAGTTTTGCCGCCGTTGCCGGACCGAGCACACGACGTTCTTCATCCTGGCCAAGAACCTTAACAAGTTGCCCCTGCGCATTGATGACGGCTTTCGCCACCCTCGGCGTCTTTAAAACACCTCCATTGGCAATGGCCGCCACGGCACAGGTCAGCTGCAAGCCTGTCACGGTGACGCCCTGGCCAAAAGCCGTCACCGCCAAGTCAATGGGACGCCAGGACGCGAGAGGGCGAAGAGTCCCGGACACCTCTCCGTGTAAGTCCACACCGGTCTTTTTGCCGAAGCCGAATTGATCCAAGTACCTGTAAAACCGTTCAGCCCCAAGAGCGTCCGCCAATTTGAGCGCTCCGATGTTGCTGGAAAATTTCAGCACTTCCGCAACGGTCAACCAACCGTGGGGATGAACATCGCGAATGATGTGGCTCGCCACTTGGATCCTTCCGTTTTCACAGAAGATGCGATCTTCCGGTTTGGCCGCTTTTACGTCCAACACGGCGGCCAAAAGAAAAGTTTTGAAAGAACTTCCCGGTTCAAAGGTATCGGTGATGGCTCTGTTACGCCATTCTGCAGGCTGGTGGCTGCCGTAATTATTGGGATCAAAACCCGGCCACACCGCCAAAGCCATGATCTCAAAAGTATGGGCATCCATGAGGATCACTTGGCCAGCCGCAGCTTGATGCTTTTCAACGGCCTTTGCCAAAGCCTGCTCGCTCACCGACTGCAGATACCCATCCAGCGCCAGCTGTAATCCGTAACGTTCTTCGGGAACCGGAGGCGGAGTCTCCCGAAGCCAGATCTTGCGACGTCCTCCATCTCGAAAAGCCGTCGTTGTCCGCGGTGATTGCCGCAAAAGGCCGTCGTAAACCTTCTCGATGCCTTCCAGACCGACCCCGTCAAGGCCCACAAAACCTACAACATGACCTCCCGCATTTTTGAAAGGATAATACCGCCGCCACTCAGGAAGAATCCCAATCCCAGGAAGTTTCAAAGCTTCAACCTGCATGGCTTCTTCCATGGAAAGCCCGCGCCGAAGCCGAATAAACCTTTTGTTTTGACGCAACTTCTGTTCCAGCTTGTCGGCCGGCTCTCCTACGATGCGCGCCAATTGGACGGCCGTTGACTTCGGGTCCTGGATGAGCCCACCATCAGCGAATAAGCATGGAGATTTCAGGGACAGGGCAAGGTCCAATCCTCGCCGGTCCAGAATCTTTCCTCGGTAAACGGGAACATCGACCACACTCTGGGCCTGTCCGACTTGAATCTCCTTCCATTTCGCATGGTCCAAAACCTGAAGATAAAAGGAACGGGCCAAGATAGCTGCGCAAATGAGAAAACCAAACCCTTGGAGCAAACGACACGAAAACCAAAACCGAAAGCCCGGCCTCTTCTTTCCGGTTCGTTGCTCTTCCCCTTGCATAACGCACCCTTTAATTCACATCGTGCTTTGGCCCAAAAATCCTTCACATCTCCGGCCGTCAGGGCTCAGGAACATACCACCGCTCCGTCTCCCGAGGCTCCCGCAACCGAAATTGACTGTGAGCCAAAGACCGCATGGAATCGGGAGCCTGCAGCCTTCCCCATTCCAGTTCCACTCGGCGCTTCACCTCAAACCATTTGCCATATTCCTGCTGTAGCTGCATAAGACGATAACTGTCACTCACCTGCCGGGTTTGAAGCCACATATAGGATGCAGCCAGCCCGATTCCGATCACCCCCAAAAGAATCAGCAACACACGCATCGCTTCTTTTTCCTTGAGCTACTTCGCCCATCAGGGCTGCTTTTCGACAGCCCGCAACCTGGCACTTCGAGCGCGAGGATTCCTCGCCACTTCTTCTGCTTGAGGTCGAATCGGTTTTCGAGTCACGAGTTTCACCAGAGGACGGCCTTCACAACGACATACCGGAACATCCCGAGGACACCGGCATGATTTGGCCCATTCTTGAAAAAAGCGCTTCACCAGCCGATCCTCCAAGGAATGAAAGCTCACCACCACAAAACGTCCTCCAGGCTTCAACATGTGCAACGCAGAATTTAAGAATCGCTCCAGAACCTCCAATTCCCGATTGACAGCCATGCGAAGGGCAAGAAAGGTCCGTGTCGCCGGATGAAGACGCCGTGTATCGGCGCTCTTGGGAACAACCGCCGTTATAATTTCGGCAAGGTCCGTCGTGGTTTCAAAGGGTCGAAACTGCCGACGAGCGCACACGGCCGCGGCAATGCGACGCGCGAACCGCTCTTCCCCCAAATCCCGAATCAGACGCGCCAGATCTTCTTCAGGCAGGGTGTTGACCAAATGGGCCGCCGTGACTCCCTCCGCTCGATTCATCCTCATGTCCAACGGCCCCTCCTGAAAAAAACTGAAGCCCCGTCGAGGATCGTCCAACTGATCGGACGAGACTCCCAAATCGGCCACCAAACCGTCCACGGCAGGCCATCCATGCCAGGTCAAAACATCAAGCAACTTGTCGAAAGGAGACCATTCCAGGACCACTCGCAATCCATAAGAGGCTAAACGGCTCCGTACGCGATCCACAGCCTCTCGATCCCAATCCACACCGAGAAGAAGGCCGTCCGGGGCCGAAGCTTCCAGTATTGCCTCGGCATAACTTCCACCCCCCACGGTGGCATCCACGTATCGACCCCCGGAGCGACACTTGAGCAAACCGATAACTTCCTTCAGCAGAACCGGAGCATGGCGGCTCGACGAGGGACAAGTCGGCTTCACGTCATTCAGCCTGTCCACTGCCTAGAAAGAAACGTCCCCATCAGGAGTAGGCCTCCTTACTGAGACGCTCAAAATTGTCCGCAGCCCATTTGTCATATTCGCGCCACTGGCTCATATCCCAAATCTCAATGTGGTCCAAACTACCCACCACCAAAACCTCTTGCTGAATACTCGCCCGCTCCCGATGCAGGGATGGAATCAAAATGCGCCCCTGTTTGTCGATTTCAGACTCCACACCGCTGGCAATGTAATAACGGATCAGAGCCCGATAGTCCTCGTGCAGGCCAGCCTTGGCCATGATTTTTTCTTCTAGGATTTCCCAGACTTCGGGAGGATAGGCATCCAGCCATCGAGGACCGGCGGCCAAAATGAGACCGTCCGTGTAGTTTTGCTGTAATGTTTCTCGCAGCTTGGTGGGAATCCGAAGGCGCCCCTTGTCATCCAAGCGCACCACAAATTGACCTCGAAACCGCGGCGTCTTGAGGAGCCCCACTTTTTCCCCCTTTTTCACCACTTTTCCCCACCTGGAGCACATCTAGCACCACATGTTTTCCATGTCAAACGCAAAGAGGTGCGACGAAGCGGTAAAGGGAAAAATTTTTATAGAAAAAGAGAGGCATGAAACTTTCAGTGACTTTGATAGGTTACTGGATGCTGGAAGCTTTTGGAAAAGGGTTGAGAATCCTAACCGGTCACAAGACGTGCGGGGGCGGGCGGACATCCCATTCCTTCCCCCGAGAGCGTTGAAACCTGAAAGCCGTTTCGCTGTCTTCCCGGAAAGGTTGAAACGGCACAGACCCTTGGGTTCGTCCTCGAGAGTCGCTGGTCATGGGGCGGACACATAGGAGGCTGTCCGAGAACTCGCCATACCGAGGTGTTTCATGGCATATCAAGGTAGGGGCGAGGCGGCGCCTCGCCTCTACGTCTTGGCCTGACATCGTTCATTCTAAGTGATCGAACAAGCTCCTAGAACACTTTCGGCGGTGCAAGCACCTCCAAGCGTATTTTTTTCACACTCTTCCCCCGCATTTCCAAGACTTGAAGTCGATAAGGCTCCAAAACCACTTGGTCGCCCGGTTGAGGAATGCGTCCCAGGGCTTTTTGGACCAGTCCGCCAAGGGTTTTGACTCCTTCTTCAGGAAGATTCAAATGAAGCCATCGATTCAAATCCCGCACCAGAAGCCGCCCTTCGACCATGTAAGTCGCCTCTCCAACTTTTCGCACCCAACGTGGCTGCGGGTCATGTTCATCCTGAATCTCCCCGACAATTTCTTCCAGCACATCTTCCATGGTCACAATGCCCGTAACCTCTCCATATTCATCGACGACAATGCTGAGATGGGCTCGTTCCTTTTTGAAATTGAGCAACTGCTGCCGAAGGCTTCGAAGTTCAGGAACAAAGTTTGGAGGTCTCACAATGCTTCTCAAATGAAAAGAAGCCCCTCGAGGTTGCAGGAAAAAGTCCCGTTCGTGAATAAAGCCAACGATATTGCTGGGATCTTCTCTGTAGACGGGATAGCGCGCATATTTATGTGTTTCGATGGTCCGGTAAATTTCTTCGTAGGTCGCATCCAAACGCACACTTACCACGTCGCGAAGGGGGACGGCGATGTCCCCCACCTGCACCTTTTCCATGGCCAAAATTCCCAGAAGCATCTCTTTCTTTTCCTCATCCAGAATACCTTCCTCGGTCCCAGCTTTAATGACCATAGCGATTTCTTCTTCGGTCCATCGAACAGGGCGTATGGGTTTTTGAAGGCCGAAGAGACGAATCAAGCCTTTGGCTGCCAGGGACAAGAGATGCACCACGGGATAGCAGAGGCGAATGCACCAGAGAAGAACCGGAGCCACAGTCACGACAATGTTTTCGGCATAATAGACGCCTATGGTCTTGGGCGTTATTTCGGCAAAGACAAGAAGACACACGGTGATAGTGGCGGTGGCCACCCACACTCCCTTGTCGCCCAGAAAATGGATGGCCAAGGCCGTTGCCAGGGCCGAAACGGCTACGTTCACCAGGTTGTTATAGAAGAGCAAAGTGGAGATGAGTTTTTCCGGGTCCTTGAGGATTCCTCGTGCCAAGCGCGCCCGCCTGTCGAATCGGGCTCTCTGGCGCAGCCGCATGCGATCCACGGCCATGTAGGCCGTCTCGGATCCTGAAAAAAAAGCCGAAAAACCCAAAAGAAGGACTAAGATCACCATGTCTTTTGCCATAAAAGTGCTTCCCTCTTCTTGACCTGCTGTATGCTACACCCTTGCCTTCGCCCCACCAATCATGTTAATGACACTTCGGGTCTGGGAAATGCCTTCCGGGGTATGTCCCTTAGACCTAAAAAGCCTCTGCTAAGCCCGTCCGGCCTTCCCTCCAACCAGCAGAGGCTTTTTTTTTCACACAACTACATTACCAAAACGGGGGTAAAGTATGAACGCCGACGACGAGATGATCCTCAAGATTGCCAAGGAAATTGTCATCAAATTCATCGAACTGGGCAGAGTGTCTCCCACCAATTTTGAAGGCACTTTTCGATCTGTCTTTTGGGCTGTCAAGAATACACTTGTGGATTCAAGGGCTTCGGCTTTGGGTACCGCATTGCTGGAAACCACTGAAGAGACCTAATCCGCCTTCCAAGACAAGTTCCGAGCACCGTCTTCACATGTTGCACAGGGATAAAAAAACCGCCGACTTCCCCCTCAAAGCGGTGTGCCGGCGGCTGCAGGTCAAGAACAAAAAGCGTTAAGACATTCAAGCAGCCTGTAACTTTTCGATATAGTCATATATGTCTTGAACTGTTCGAATCTTTTCCGCTTCCTCGTCGGGGATTTCCACATCAAAAGCTTCTTCCAAGGCCATGATCAGTTCCACTACATCCAGAGAATCAGCTCCAAGGTCGTCGATGACATGAGCCTGGGGTGTGATGGCGTCTTTTTCCACACCTAGCTGGTTGGCGATGATGTCCACCACTTTGGCCTTCATTGCGTTGATGTCCATGACATGTCCTCCTCTCTTTTTTTAGGCTTATTGACGAATCCATAGAAAAGCACTTCCCGTACCGTCGGCAGTTCTTTGACCAAAGAATAGGAGCAGTCTTGGGCCAGCCAGCGTTGAATCACGCCGTGAATAAAACCCATACTGCCATGAAACACGGTGTAAAAATTGACATCTTTGAGTACATTCTGGAGGCGGGCTTGACGGATTTTGCGCTTGAGGCGAGGTATCCGGCGCATGATTTTTTCTACGTAAAGATCTTGAAGTCGCTCATCCAGATCCGGATGCTCGTGGACCATGACCCTGTAAAGCCCCTGGTTTTTGTCAAAGAACGCAAAGTAGATGTAGAGGTACTTTTCAATCATGGACAGCACATCGTCTTCACTGTCCAAAACCCGCTCCGCTTCTGCTTCCAGTTCCTTCAGGCGAATCTGAACCAATTGGTGAAAGAGGTTTTCCTTACTGGGAAAATGTCGATAAATGGTTCCCTTGCCCACCTCGGCCCTTTCGGCGATTTCATCCATGGTCGCCTGGTGAAAACCTTTATGAGAAAAGACTTCCTGTGCCGCGATAAGAATCCGTTCCCGCGTGTTGCGCCCTTCGGCATGACGTGAAGCCCTTTCGCCACTGGACTGTTCCACCAGGACGGCCAAAAGCTTTTCCAAAAGATCCGGTTCCGATAAACCCCATTCGGCTGCCGCATGACGAAACGCACGCACGAGAACCGAGGCCGCAGGGCGGGAAGCGACGGGAAGATGACTCCATTCCACAAGAACCGCTTCAAAAGCCTGAACCAGCTGATCGCTCGTGTGTCCATCTTGGCTTCCTCGAAAAAACCCGGAAAAAACCCGAGCCAGTTCCTGAGGGTTTTTCCTGATGGCAACGTCTTTTAAAAGGGTTGCCCACGTAGACTGCGGCTTTGTCATACCCTTCTCGACCCCTGTCCCGGCATTTTGTGACGGACCGGTCCGTCTTAACGATCCAGATCATGTGTGTCAAGCTGAAAGAAAGGCTCACAGAAATTTTAAAGGGACGGATCGTAGATACAGAAACCGTGAAAGGAACGGGCCTGGGTCGCTTTGTTAATAACTTCGGCGGTACCTTGAGTGAGATTTAGGTCTTGAAGCGTTTCTGGGCCGAAATAGGCGCAATCCAAAACATCGCTTGCCGGCCGAAGACGGCCGCCGAGCACTTCACACAAAAAATCCACAAGAACGTAATGGTAAGCGATGCGCCCGGAGGTGTCCTTGATGACCCGATCCAGGCAGGCCACCACATCCAAAGCCTTAACGCGAAGACCCGTTTCTTCCAACACCTCGCGTTCCACCGCCGCTTTAAGGCTTTCTCCCAATTTGACCAAACCTCCGGGCAGAGACCACAACCCATAGGCCGGCTCTCGGCCGCGGCGAACGAGCAAAACTTTTCCCTCGAAAAAGATCACCGCTCCCACACCCACCAAGGGCCGATCCGGATATTTTCGATGGCTCATGAAACCTAGCTCCGAAACCTCACGGCTGGCATTGCCGACACGGCCGATACCCCTTAAGAAGGGCCTCCCATCGAGAAGAAAAGGAAATTCGGCTTTGAGGATGAGTCTTTGTGCCATAAAGGCAACTGAGCCTGTGAAAGATATAGGACCGGGTGTTGCCTAAGTAAGAAGAGTCTTCGCGAACCAAACAATTTCCGTGAAGACCTCGGCGTTCTAAGACCGCTTGACGTTGCAAGCCGAGAAATTCCTCAAACCTGGAAAAACCTTCAGGTCCTCGTGACACATACCCGAAACCGCCACGAAGCAGCTCACCATTCACGCACACGCCGTCAGATGTCGTCACGTAGGCCAAGATTCTTCCATGATTGTCTTTTTTCACGACGTCATACGATAATCGAACCGAACGCCCCAGAACCAATGTCTGGTTGCGTTGATGAGCCTCCACAGCATAGCAATCATGACGTCCCGTTTCATGATCCATTTCCGGGGTGTCAATACCCATGTAGCGCACCTTAAGACCGCCTTCCAGAATTACCGTATCTCCGTCGAGCACCTTGACCACCACGCCGCTGGCGGGCATCGAGGATCCCCTGAAAATGTTCGATGAATCAGCACCCTTGGCAAAGGGATACTCAAACAAGGTCTCCGCACCAATGGCAAGCATCCCCAAAATCAAGATCCAAAAGGTACGGGACAACTTCCTTGTGGAACGAGCGGCAGCGGCAAGTGGAATATGTCGCATGATTTTCCTTTCGTCGGCGAAGCCTGCCTCAATCCCTCTCGCTCAAACCCATGGAGAACTTTATTCTGATTCAAACACTTGACCGACTTTCGTGGAATCGATTATCCAGAAAATGGAAGAGTTAAACAAGGCGCAAAGGATAAGGCATGAAAGAAGACACACGTGAACAGGTTTCATCTGTTTCCGGCACAAAGAAAAAGCGGGTTCCGGTGACCATTCGCCACATGGAAATCGACGATCTGGCCGAGGTGTTTCATTTGGGGGAGGAGCTCTTTACGGCGGATAAGGTTCCCAACTTGTATCGCACATGGGATCCCTTTGAGGTGGTGTCCTTTTACCTCAGCGATTGGGAATACTGTTTCGTGGCGGAGATGGACGACAGTATCGTGGGCTTTGCTTTGGGAACGACCATTTCCAAGCCTCGGTCGGCATGGAAGTACGCGCACTTGGTATGGCTTGGTGTTCGAGGAGACTTGAGGCGTTCCCATGTGGCCGAAAGACTTTTGGAATACTTCAAGGAAACTGTCATGGAAGAGGGGGCGCGCATCCTTTTCGTGGATTCCGAGGCGGACAACGAGACGGCCTTGGCCTTTTTTAAGAAAATGGGGTTCGGCAATCCCAGGGAACATATCTACCTGAGTCTCAATTTGACAGAAAGGCTCAAGAAGGCCGGATCCGATCTTAGAGCTTCCAAAAAGAGGCAATCCACATCCCCGGCCTCATCGCCGTCGCCCTGATACGACATCCTTCAAAAAACCTTTAGACAACCAACCTGGAGGTTCTTGTGACCCCTTCCGCTCGTCCGGCGATTCAGACGGCGCGACTGCGTCGCCTTCTGGAACGTTTGGTCAACATTTACAGCCCGTCAGGAAAAGAAGAAGACGCCATCGATTTTCTTTACTCCTTTCTCAAGCGCTACGATGTGACCGTCATTCGTCAGCCTGTGGACGACCGACGATCCAACCTTCTGGTGGTGCCCCCGGATGAAGACATACAGCTGGCTCTCATTGGGCATGTGGATACCATTTCGGCTTATGATCTGGAGGATTTCGGGTGTGAAGAAGAAAACGGGGAGCTTTTCGGTCTCGGCACCGCCGACATGAAGGGTGGCTGTGCAGCCATGATCGAGGCGTACCTGAGCGCCTCCGCTGCGTCCTCCTCCCCCATTCCTGCGGCCTTGGCCTTGGTGGTCGGTGAAGAAGAAGAAGGGGACGGGGCTCGAAGACTGGTTCGGGATTATCATTTTCCGTGGGCCATCATCGGGGAACCCACCGATCTGAAGGTTTCGCTGGTGCACTATGGTTATCTGGAAATGCAAGTGGTTATTCGAGGCCAGCGAAGGCACGCTTCCATGGCCAACCGATCCACTCATCCAGCCGAAAGTCTTTTGCATTTTCTTTTGCGTCTTCTCCATTACTGGGAAGAACGTTGGCCGGAAGTGATCCCTAACATACGCGATTTAAGCAGTTCTTCCGCTGGTTTCGTCGTTCCGGATTATTGCGAAGCGTGGCTGGACGTGCATCTTCCACCGACCCTTCCTTTAGGTGAAATCATCATGGAACTGGAACAGCTCACGGAATCCGTTCGTGAACATAACCCTCACGTGATCCCGAGCTTACGTTTTACGGAAATTCATTCCGGCTACGACATTCCCGATCGCGGCCCTTTTGTGCAAAAGATTCGCCAAATTCTGGAAACCCATGCCTTACCCTGGGATCCCGTGCCCTTTCGAAGCCACAGTGACGCCAACACTTTGTGGAGTGCCGGCGTCAAACCCATTTTGTTGGGGCCTGGGCAGCTGGAAAAGGCTCACTCTCCGGAAGAATCCGTATCCTTTGATCAGGTGGCCACAGCCGCGCGCATCTATGCCGACATTTTGATGTCGCTCTAGGAAGCGGACATCACCAAAGTCCGTTTCCATGGGTTTTGTTTCAAAAGGAGCATGATTTGAAGAAATTTTTGAACAGCCTCTGTTGACCCCCGCCATTTTCATGGTATGTTTTGCGGTCTAGGAGCTTGTTCGAAAATGAGAATGACCCCTTTCAGGCCGGAACGTAGGGGCACGGCGCGTCGTGCCTTGGCGCCTCAAAACCTTTGTTTTCCTGGGAGCACGGGCGTCCTGCCCGCACAAACGGTGGAATAAAGGCCCGTGCCCAAGGAAAAGACACGGTTTCAGGTTTGTGAGGGCGAAGCGGCGTTTCGCCCCTATCCTGACATGCCATTGAAGACTTCGGTATTGCAAGATCTCGGACAAGCTCCTAACAGGCTGTCAAAGAAGTTCTGGAATAGGTGGGCGCCGCGCAGATGTGTATCCATCCGGAAGACGAGTCGTAAGTCCGTCTTTTTTGCTGAAGAATTCAAAGGCCCGCTTCCGCGGCAATGACGTAAGAAATCAGGATGCAGGTTTTCCGCAACCTCACAGATTCGGGCTCATGGCATGAGGCCTTCGAAGCGGCTGGGTTTTTTCATGTCAACCAGTGCCACCTAGGGTTCATCTTCTGAAGGCGTGGTGTGCTCGTCCGTTCAAGCGAAAGGAATCGATCCATGCCCATGGCCGTTGGCATCGAACGTTGTGCTGTCATCGTACGATCACGGAAACGCCACTCTTACTTTCAAACCCTACGGAAGCTAGTGTTTTTCGCTTTGGGGATCGTGGGTCTTACCGCCGTTCTCCTTTTCTACGAACCCCTTGCAGGACACGCAGAGGAAAAGGCCGAACCGTCTACCAATGTCAATGCAGGCCTGACATTGGGTCGAGCCGTGCTTTGCGAGGCTGTGGAAAACCTCAATCCGGTCAACCCCGCGTGGGTTTTTTCGGTCTCGCAAGGTCAAATTTACTGCTTCACGGAATTCCTGACGGTACGGGCCCAAACAGTGATCTTTCATCGTTGGTACCATCGGGATTCTTTAACCACACAAATTAGGCTGAAACTTTATCCTCCACGATGGTCAACCCACAGCGTGTTAAGGCTGCGTGAGGCGGACAAGGGGCCCTGGAAAGTGGAAATCACCGACGCCGAAGGGCGTGTTTTAAACGTTCTTCGATTCAGCATTGTGGATTAAATTCCATGCGATCCATTCTTCTGGTTCTTTCGTCTATTCGATGGCAGGATGTGGTTGACATTTTAATCAACAGCTACATCTTGTTTCGAGTCTACGTTCTCTTTCGGCACACCAACGCTTTCCGTATTCTGGCAGGCATCGCTTCCCTCTGGGTCATTCAGGAATTAGCCGCCTCCTTGGGTCTGATCCTGACCAGCTGGGCCCTTCAAGCCATTACGGCTGCCGCCGCCATTATCATCATCGTGGTGTTTCGCAACGAAATCCGTACTGCCCTGCAGGCTCGTAACCTCAAGAACTTTCTTTGGGGATCCCCTTTGGAAGAAAAGTCCTCCCCGGTCACCGTGCTGGTGGATACCCTGTTCCACATGGGCAAGAAACGTATGGGCGCCCTGATAGTTTTTCCGGGCAAGGAAGACCTTCGAGAACTGATTCACGGCGGCATTCCGTGGGATGGACGTGTGTCTCAGGAAATGCTCATGAGTATCTTTTGGCCCAAGAATCCCGTCCACGATGGAGCGGCCATTGTAGAAGGGGACAAGGTGACGGAAGTGGGAGTCCTTTTGCCTTTGTCCCAAAGAACGGACCTGCCCACCTTTTACGGCACACGGCACCGCGCCGCCGCCGGTCTTGCGGAACGCTCCGACGCTCTTGTTGTGGCCGTCTCCGAAGAACGTGGACGGGTCACCGCCGCCAAAGACTCCTGGATCAAGCCGGTAGGCCAACCCGAAGAATTGATTCACATTTTGGAAAACCATCTGGGCATCGAGCAACAGCGCGATCCCCGATACCGCAAGAGAGAAATGACCAAACTGGCCATCGCCGGGGTGCTCTCCCTCTTTATCATAAGCGCCATTTGGCTTGGGTTCACTCGAGGCCGAGATACCCTTATGGAACTGGACGTGCCCGTAGAATTCGTCAATCGTCCGGCCCAATTTCAAATCCTGGACACTTCCGCCAACAAGGTCCATTTGCAGTTTCATGGATCCAGCGCCATTGTGAAATCCTTGCGACCCGAACAGATCACTGTTCGAATCAATCTTGCCAAGGCTGTGGAAGGTCTGAATGTCTTTCCCATCACCAAGGAAAATATTCAGATGCCTCCAGGACTTTTCCTCAACAGCGTCAACCCGGCCACTTTGGAAGTGACTCTGGACGTTCCAGGGACTAAAATTGTTCCCGTGCAGGTAGACTGGACAGGAAAGCTTCCGGACAACATCCTGATTACCGACGTGCAAGTCGTCCCATCCGAAGTTCAAGTGCTGGGCGGCAAAACGCTCCTAGCAGGCATTCATACCTTTTACACGGCGCCCGTACGTGTGGACAGCCTCACCCAATCCGGCTCCCTCGTCGTCCCCCTCATCATCACACCGGCTTCCCTGAAGCTGGCCGATCCGGCTCAAGAGCGTGTCGAAATTCGTTTTACCATGACCAAACGCTCGGAAAAGAAAGGACCACCGGAGGGTTAACGCTTTTTCAGCCTTCGGCCCACGTTGAGAGCGTGAGACGCTGCCCAAGGGATGGTTCTTGGCGACTTAAGAAGGAGGTGCTGCCATGACCATCACACCTTCCGACTCGGCACGATCACGAAAGATTAGCGCCTTATGGATCGGCTACCTGGGATGGGTGGTGGCTTCGGCCACCATCGTTCTTCTCAAAAAACTCGGTTACAGTGACATTACCTTCCATCAAATCGGCATCTTCATCGCAGCAGCAACTTTGGCTCACTTCATCGGTTGGACTATGGTCCTTCTTGGATGGGATTCCCTCTTTCGTTTTGACCCTCACTTTGTGCTTATACCCAATTGGTTCTTTTTCGCTCCAGTCGCCGCCTACGGCTTTTATGCTGTCGGCACGGCCCGCGACCTCATGCTTATAGGATGGCTTATGGGCTTTTTCTTTCTAGCCGGCCACGTGCGTTTTCGATGTGTTCTTCTGACGGCCTGCTATTACATGTCTCTCTATCTCGCTTTTCTTGTCCTCATGAGCCGCATGGATGGACACAGGCCGGACTATCTTCGAGAAGTTGTCCGTATCGGGGCTTTCCTGGCGGTGTGCGTGTTTCTGGCTGTGCTTCTGGATCGGTTTGCTTCCCAAAAAGCCCATCTCAAGGAATCCATCGCGCAGCTCAGGGAAAAAGATCGGGAAATCACAAGGCTTAATCAAAAGCTTGCCCGGTTTGTCAGCGATCCTTTGGTGAAACATCTGACCAGGGAAGAAGGTGGCTCTCTGTTCGAACACAGGCGCAGGAAGATTACCATCTTTTTTTCGGACATCTGTCGTTTCAGCACCATTACAGACACCATGGAGCCTGAGGAAACGGCCGAGCAGCTCAATGAGTACTTTCACGCCATGATCCCACTTGTCATTGAGCACAAGGGCACTCTGGACAAGCTCATGGGAGACGGCATCATGGTCCTCTTTGGAGCTCCCGATGATATGGACCCGGCGGAAGGCGCGCACCGGTGCCTGCAAATGGCCGCAGCCATGCGAGATAAACTCAGGGTCCTCAACCACAAGTGGACCCAGAAAGGCTATCCTCACGCCCTGCAAGTGCGCATGGGTGTGCACACTGGGCTGAGCGTGGTTGGAAGCTTTGGGTCGGAACACTGGATTCATTACACAGCTATCGGCTCCCAGGTCAACGTGGCGGCCAGGCTGCAACAAATCGCCGAACCCGACCAGATCCTGATCAGCCGAGCCACCTACACGCTGGTGGCGGACAAGATTCAGGCTCGAGACCTAGGTCCTATGCCCTTGAAGGGTCTGCATCAGCCCGTGCACGTCTATGAATACCTCGGCTTTCATGCCGATAATCACAGCCATCGAATTATCGAAGAAGGATCCGGGTATTTCGTCTACGTGCACTCTGACGCCGTGGAAGCTCCAAAGATGCGGGAACTGGCAGATCTTTTCGACGCCATGTGGAGGACAAAAAAAGGACGTAAAGAGTGATTCTTACGGCTGCTGAGGAGAAAGCTCCACCGAAGGTCCCGACATTTCCTCGGATCGCAACAGAGGACGCCAGTAATCGGGAAGGTTCTTTGCCGAGCCGTTTTTCATGAATTCCAAGATACGGTTCGTGCGGGTTTCCATGTCAGGAATGATTTCCGCCAAGGCTTTTAAGCTGGAGAGCACTTTTTGAGTGTGTTTCTTATGAGGCACATCCATCCCAGGGTGGTTCAAAAGCTCGAGAACCTGCTCCAACATGGGCAGCTTTTCCGCGGAAAATTCCACGTAAGCCACCTGAGGCCACAAGGTGCGCACCTCTTTCGGCAAATGCTCAAGACGATCGGCCAGTGCCTCGTCGGTTCCCAGCCACACGGCGCTCTTTAACCGCTCCAAAACCCCTTGAATTTCACGGCTCAGATCATTCCACACCGAGGTCTCCCTCAAAAGGCGTTCCCATTTGGGCTGAATCTTCATGGCGATCCAATTGACGGCTTGTTCCGGCAACAGAGGTGTCACCAAAAACTCTCTTTGCTCAGCCAAGAGATCGCGCCCCAAGGTCGCGAGATCCCCCTGTCCGTTGAGTGAGTGCAGACGCCCTTCAATGTATTCATTCAGGCGGCGCACAAGCGAGGTCTTGTCTTCAAGGCCTGCCACGTGTTTTCGAATCTCTTCTTCCCACTGTTCTCGAAGAAAACCCACCTCGGCGTTGATGGCGGAAAAGATAAAACTTAACTTCATCAAAGTGTTACGAAGCTCATGCGCCAAAGCGTTACAAGAAGCGAACCGTTGAAGGGCCATTTCATTTTGCACCTGGTTCAGGGTTTCCCGAATATGAAGCGAGAACATTTCGGTTCCCAAAATTCGAGAAAGCTTCTTGATCACCTTGGTGGCACGATCCCCTCGTTGAATGGTGTGCGGCAAAAAATGTATCTTGATGACCGCCACCACCACGTAGTCCGTGTCTTGCCAAATAGGCGAGCCTTTCCAGTTGAGCGGATATTCAAGGCCGGTAAGATCGTCTCCGTAAAGATCCGTCTTTTTCACCAAAACCGGCTCCATGTGGTGCCAGTCTTCAGGCTCTCCACTCAGCTGCTTGCGCACACTGCGCTGATCTTCATATGGATTGTCCGCCGTCCAGCTCTTTTGCCGTTCCACGCACCATGCCATGGCTTCCAAGGCGCGGCCGGGACGATCTCGATACTGTTCCCAGGTTTTTCCCGGTGGATTGTAGTCCGAGACAGCTGGAAGCCCCCAGTGAATGGTTCCGTTGCCGTGTTCTCGAATGCCGGAAGTCACCCTCACGGAACGCAATTCGGGCATGGGACCGATACGGTAAACGGTTCCCTTGGTCGCATGATCCAAACACAGCAGAATGGTCTCGATCATGTTCTTGCAGGTTTTCTCGAGAATATCGTGACCAATAATCATGCCGTGTTACCCCTCGGTCTCATAATCTCAACAACCTTCCATCACCAAAGTCTACCTGTTTAATCGGAAACTTTCAGAAGGTCAATAAGCACTTCTTGCCCATAAAGGTTCGATGCACATTCCATACCAAACACCGCACAACCTTGTCAGCTGCAACCCGGCTTTTTCCATTTTACTGTCAAATGGCTAAATTCCTTAAAAGTAAGACACTTACAAACGATTCATGAAGGACCTCCATGTCCTGGGAAGAGAACCCTGGCACGATTTGGAACGAGCTTCAGGGTCTTGAAGTGACCATGGCCGCACAGGGAGGTGTGCAACGGATTGCACTTTTCGGCAATCCGTTGCATAGTTTTTTAGCTACAGACTCTAGCGAAGCCCAGGTCAAAGGCCTTTTGGTTGATATCGTACAGTTTGGGCGAAAAGAGCCGATGAAGGCAAGCGTCCCACGCTTCCTTGGCAATAGGAAGCACCTGCATGGCCGCTACGGCTCCCATGACCACCATGTTGGCCGCCTTGACGGAACCGGCTTCACGGGCCAATGCTTCTGCATCCAGCGTGACAATCTTTGCCAATTTTTCCTTAAGGTACTTGACGGCATCCCCGATATCGGGATAACGCCCCTGTCCGGCCGCCACCGTAAAAGGCACGATGGGTGATATGCTGACCACGGCAGAGGTTTTGGGATGGCACCGATTGAGAGCCCGCAGAGCTTCCAAGGGTTCAAAGGCTACCAGCACGTCGGCCTGGCCCTCTCCCACAATGGGGGCTTGAATGTCTCCGACCACGACGGAAGATTCCACCACACCGCCCCGTTGGGCCATACCGTGGATTTCACTCATGCTCGCATGAAGTCCCGCGGCCAAAGCCACCTCTCCCACCAATCGCGTGGCCAAAAGGGTTCCTTGCCCTCCCACCCCTGTAAAGAAAAGGCGCAGACCATGAAAGCGCCCATTTTTTTCTGTCGTCACCGTTTCATCCTCCTGTGCAGCCTTATCCATTTCAAGCCTTTTGGTTGGTTGGATCTCTTAAGAAAGCTGCTTAAAAAAAAGAAACACCGGACCGTCAGGCCTCGATTTTCTTCGGTTTGATGGCGTCACACAATTGAGCGCACACGGAACAGCCTCCACACAGAACTTCATTGATGCGAACACAGGCTTCGCCGCCTCGATCTTGAGTCCACACAAAGGCGGTACAGCCAAGCTGCGCCAGATCTTCTCGGCATGGACGACAATCGCCTGTAACCTGGAACACGACTTTTTGTTTCGTGCCAAGGATTCGACGCTCATAAAGCGGGCAGGGGGATCGGCTGATGAGGACGGAAACCCCACCCTCTTTCATGCCGGTTTTCATTTCCTGCAGAACCTGCTGGGTCTTTTTTACTTGCAAGGGGTTGACCACAGCCAATTTTTTCACGCCGCATCCGCGCACCAAGGTTTCCAGATCCACCTTGGCTTGTCCTTTGCCTTCCTTGGTGAGCCACACACCGGGATGAGGCTGGTGGCCCGTCATGGCTGTGGTGCCGTTATCGAGAATCACCAAAAGGAGGTTTCTTTCATGGTTCACGGCGTTGATAAGCCCCGTGATACCGCTGTGAAAGAAGGTGGAATCCCCGATAAAAGCCACGACCGGTCGATCCAACACGCGGCTGAAACCTCCGGCCGTGGAAATGCTGGATCCCATGCAGATCAAGAAATCGGCCATCTGCAAAGGAGGTAAAAGCCCCAGGGTGTAGCAGCCGATATCCGTCGGATAGACGGCTTCATCGCCGAAGACCTTTTTGACACTAAAGAAAGTGGCCCGATGAGGACATCCCGGACATAGGTTGGGAGGACGAGCCGGTAGATCCTGGGGCACGGCCAAAGGCTCAGGATCCTGAAACGCAACCCCGAAAAACCTACTGACAGCCTTCTTCACCAGCACCGTGTCCAACTCAAAAGCCCTGGGCACAAACTCTTTTCCGGCAATCTTTCCGCGAAATCCACATTTTTGAGCAATCCCCCGCACGGATTCTTCTAGGAACGGCTCCAGTTCCTCCACCACCAGCACGGTTTCGAGGCCGCTCAAAAATTCTGCAACAAGCCTTTCGGGAAAAGGGTGCGTCATGCCGAGCTTTAGAAAACGGACGCGCTCCTTGATCCCCAGTTCCCGCACGGCGTCTTGAACGTAGAGTGCCGAAACACCACTGGAGATGATGCCCCAAGGCCCGGTGCCTTCCACGGTGTTAAAGGGGCTTGTTTCCGACGTTTCTTTGAGCTGGGCATGTTTTTCCAAAAGCTTAAGGTGCAGCTTTCGCCCGACCATGGGGACCACGACCAGATTGAATGGATCCTTGGTAAAGGTGCCTTTCGATTTTCCAGGAAAAATGTCTCCCAGGGTGACGGGGCCTCGGCAGTGGTTGACTCGAGTCGTGGTTCGCAGCAAGACGGGAAGTCCGTACTTTTCAGACAAGGCGTAACCGGTCACCACCATGTCCTTGGCCTCCTGGGGTGTGGCCGGTTCCAACATGGGCACCCCGGCCATCTTAGCAAAATACCGGTTATCCTGTTCGTTCTGGCTGGAATGAAGGGAAGGGTCGTCGGCCGAGACAATGACCATACCTGCCTTAACGCCCACATAGGCCAAAGTCATGAAAGCATCGGAAGCCACGTTGAGCCCTACATGCTTCATGGACACCAGACTGCGCACGCCGCATTGAGCCGCAGCACAAGCGGATTCCACAGACACCTTTTCGTTCACCGAATATTCCACTTCTGTTTCGATTTCAGGACCCAAGGCGGCGAAGCCGTCGATGATTTCCGAAGACGGCGTTCCAGGATAAGCAGCGACAAAGCCCACTCCGGCTTCAACGGCTCCGCGAATGATAGCTTCATTGCCTAAAAGGAATTTCTTTTCACCTCGAGTCCCGATCAGCAGGTCATGCATGTCGGCCGCCTCCTCCTTTACGTCGTCGTGCGTCGATAATCCACAAAGGGTTTCACTTTCCCATGTTCCCGCACCAGAGAACCTCGCTCCACCAATTTGATCCGTGGAACCAAGCCGATAAAGTTGGCCACCTTTTGGCGCATTTCGTCCACTAAAGTTCGTTGCTCCCTCATCTTGTCAAAAAACAGTTGTTCCGTAACCTCTATCCATATTTCCAGCTGATCCATATGGCCCTGGCGTGTCACCACCACCTGATAAGGAGGCCTTGCCCCTTTGACCTGTTCCAAGACATCCCCAATACGCTCAGGAATGATGTTGATGCCCTTGATGACCACCACGTCGTCGCAGCGGCCTTCAATGCGGGAAATTCTTCGAAACGTCCTTCCACAAGGGCACGGCTCTGGAAGAAGTCGGCACAGGTCCCCCGTGCGGTAACGTATCACCGGAAAGGCCTCTTTGGTCAGTGTCGTGATGACCAGTTCCCCCATTTGCTCAGGCTCACAGGGCTCTCCCGTCACAGGATCCACAATTTCCACGAGAAAGTGGTCCTCTTGGACGTGCATGCCGTTTTGTTCAAGGCATTCTCCGGCAACCCCGGGTCCCATGACTTCACTGATGCCGTAATTGTCCGTGGCGGTAACAAAAAGTCTTTCCTGAATCTCTCGGCGCATCTCCTCCGTCCATGGTTCTCCGGCACACACGGCACGCCTTAGGCTTAACCTCTTGGGATCCACTCCCAGTTTTTCCATGGTGTCTGCAATGATCAAAGCGTAGGAAGGCGTGCAGACCAAGGCTGTGGTGCGAAAATCCTGCATGATCTTGATCTGGCGTTCGGTTCGCCCTACCGATGTGGGAAGCACCGAGGCTCCCAATCGCTCCGCCCCATAATGAATGCCTAAACCTCCCGTAAGCAATCCATAGGCAAAGGTCACCTGAATGACATCATCATGCGTCAGTCCCGCCGAAGCCAGGATTCTGGCCACCAGCTGCGCCCAATTCTTGAGGTCCCGCTTGGTGTAGCCTACGACCCGAGGGTTGACGGATGTTCCCGAAGACGAATGCACTCGAACAACTTCTCGAAGAGGAACGGCAAACATTTCGTAAGGGTAGCTGTTGCTCACGTCGTCTCGAGTGGTGAAGGGAAGCCTTCTGAGATCCTCCAAGTCCCCTAAGTCATTTTCAGGCACAAAGCCGATGTCCCGAAACATTCTTCGATAAAAGGCCACATTGCGATCGACCCGGTTCAAAGTGGCCTGAAGCCGCTCCAGTTGCAACTGACGCAGCTCCTCCAGGTCTAGGCACTCCTTTTCCGGTTCCCAAATTGAAACCGTATCCGGTGTCATGGCTGTCCCCTCAAACGGACCCATTGCATTTTTTTATATTCTGAAAACTCCATTGCGCACGCTTCAAAGACTATAGGACCAGGTGACAGGCTCGTGAAGCATCCCCGTAGAGCTCGGGCCTTTTAAAGCCAGGCGGACGCTATGGTCTACTCTTTTCAAAAAAATCGGTGCGATAGCAGTATTCCTTCACACCCTTGAACCATCAATCCTTGAAAAGCCTTTTTAGGCATCCCAAATCTCTTTGGCCCCTTTGCCCAAATAAGCCCTTTGGACTTCACGATGGGCCAAAAGGTCCCGGCCGTCGCCTTGTAAGACGATTTTTCCGGTTTCCAGAACATAGCCTCGATCTGCAATCTGAAGGGCAGCACGAGCGTTTTGTTCAATGAGCAAAATGGTCCGTCCTTCTTTTCGCAGTTCCAGAATAATGTCGAAGATTTCCCGGACAATCAAGGGGGCCAATCCCATGGAGGGTTCATCCAAAAGAAGAAACCGAGGCCGTGCCATTAAAGCTCGGCAAATGGCAAGCATTTGTTGTTCTCCACCGCTCAAGGTTCCTGCCAACTGATGCCGCCTTTGCCTTAAGACAGGAAATCTGTCCAGAAGCCGATCCATGTCCCGGCGCATGCCATAGCGATCTCTTCGGTGAACAAAAGCGCCCATTTCCAGGTTGGCTTCCACGGATAGGGTGGCAAAAATCTGTCTCCCTTCAGGAACAAGAGAAACACCCTTGTGCACCACATCTTCAGGAGCCAATTGCGTTAGGTCCGTGTCTTCAAAAAGCACGACGCCTTTGGTGGGTTTAAGAAGCCCACAGATGCAATGAACCAAGGTCGTCTTTCCGGCACCGTTGGCGCCGATCAGGGCCACAATTTCACCGGAGCGCACATGAAGGGAGACCCCCTTAAGGGCATGAATATTCCCGTAGTAGGCGTGCAGACTTTTGACCGTCAGCACAGTTTTACTCCCTTTACGGAACGACTCATGACTTGGATGTTATGAAACACGGCTCTTCTGCCCGCACGGCTGATGGAATCAAGCCCTTGTTTTTCGTGGTTCATCGTTGTCCGCAGACGATCTTTTTTGGAGTCCACTGTTCCCGTTTCCCCACTCTTCTCCTAAGTACGCTTGAATGACGTTTGGGTTGTCCTTAATTTCCCGTGGAGGTCCGGAGGCCAGCACTTGGCCGAAATGGAGCACCAAAACCCGGTCTGAAATATCCATCACCAGATTCATGTCATGTTCCACGAGAACCACCGTGATCCCTTTTTGCTGAATCCTTCGAAGCAATTCTCCAAGTTCTTCCGTCTCCCGCGTATTCAATCCCCCCGCGGGTTCGTCCAGTAGAAGCAGAATGGGATCCGTCGCCAGGGCTCGAGCGATCTCCAAAATCTTTTGCTTCCCCAAAGGCAGGGCTCCCGCAGGCAAATCACGAGCCTCCTGAAGTCCTGCGAAAACCAACCAGGCTTCGGCCTCTTCACGAATTCTGGCCTCTTCACGGCGCATGGACGGCAGCCGAAATCCTGCGGCCCAAAACCCTGAACGGGTCCGGGCATGGCGCCCGACCATTACATTCTCCCACACGCTCATGTGCGAAAACAAAGCAACATGCTGAAAGGTGCGGGACAAACCTCGTCGTGCAATTTCGTGGGGACGCTTTCCTTCAACAGGCTCCCCTTGAAAAAGCACGGTGCCGGAAGACGGTTTGAGCAGACCGCTGATGCAATTGAGCAGTGTGGTTTTGCCTGCTCCATTGGGTCCGATAATCGATTGAATGATGCCTCGAGGGATTTGAGTGGTCACGCCCTTAAGGGCCACAACGCCCCCGAAGTGCATATGCACCTCATGGAGTTCTAAAATGGGTGCGGTCGATGATGATAAGGATCCTTCGCCCATGGGTCATGAGCCGCCATCTGAGTGAGTTTCACGCAGGCCACGTCTTCGTCCAACCATGCCTTGAAGCCAGACCACCAACCCTTGCGGAACGAACAGGGCCACAATCAAAAGAATGCCGCCGTAGACAAGGATTTCAAAGTCGGCGAAAACCTGAAGCCATTCGTTCCCCACGAACGTCAACAGCACGGTCCCCACCAAGGCGCCCCACAGACTCTGCATTCCACCGACCACCACCATGAGCACAAACCGAATGGACCACATCAAATCAAAAGATCCCGGTGAAAGAAAGGAAACGTAGTGGGCATAAAGACTTCCGGCAATGGACGCTGTAACGGCGCTGTACATAAACACTTGCACCTTGAGGGTCGCCACGGGAACCCCCATGGCTTCTGCTGCCTTTTCGTCATCGTGAATGGCGCGCAGAGCTCTGCCCACACGAGAATGAAGCACATGGCGTGAAAACAGAAAAACGAGGAGAACCATGCCCCAAACCAGGTAAAACCAGGCCATATCCCCCGTAAGTTTTCGACCTGCGACAGAAAGTCCGGGAATACCTCCCAACCCCGAAGGTCCTCCGGTCCAATCCACTTCTTCGTTCATGATAATGTGGACAATGACCCCAAAACCCAAGGTGGCCATGGCCAGGTAATGCCCTTTAAGGCGTAAAGCCGGCTTTCCCACAAGCCAAGCGATAGCGACGGCAACTAAGGCTCCGGCTGCCAAGGCGGCCCAAGGATTCCAATGAAAATGCACTGTGAAAATTCCCGAACCGTAGGCGCCGATACCGAAAAAGGCGGCTTGAGCCAAAGAGATTTGTCCGGCAAATCCCATGAGAAGACTCAAACCAAGCGTCACAAGGCTAAAGATGCCGGCGAAAATCATGACGTCCGTGTAATGGGAAAAAGAGCGAGAAATCCCGGCGAGCCACGGGAATACGGCGAGAAGAATGGTCAGGGCACCAAAGGCGGTCTTTTCCCGAAGAGACATGGCGCCTAAAACCTCTTCAGCCCGGCGGCCTCTTTGCTTCCAAACAGGCCTTCCGGCTTAAAGAACAGCGCCAACATGAGCAACACAAGGGCCACGGCGTCCTTGTAACCGGAGGAGAGATAACCGGCGCAAAAGGATTCCGACAATCCTAAGAGCAGGCCGGCTACCAAAGCCCCGGAGAACTGCCCGAGTCCTCCGAGGACAGCGGCGCCAAAACCCTTGAGCCCAAGCAAAGCGCCACGATCATATTCCATAAGGGTGATAGGACAGATGGCAGCCCCGGCCACAGCCCCTACGGTGGCGCTCAAAACAAAGGACAGCATCACCATGGTGCGCACGGGAATTCCGACAAGTCTCGCGGCATTGGGATTGTCGGCACAAGCCAGCATGGCTTTGCCGTAAAAAGATTTACGAAAAAAGACGGTTAAGATACCCACAACCAAAGCACTGATTCCCAATACCCAGAGAGCTTGAGGTTGCACGGCCACACCGTGCCAGAGAAAAGCTCCGGTGCCGCTGAAAGCCGGAAGTCTGTGAGGATCCTTGCCCCAGGCCAGCATGGCCCCACCTTTCAGCAGAATGGAAAAGGCGATGGTGACAATGATCATGGAAAGAACCGTGGCGTGGCGAGCTCGCCGTATCACGTATCGTTCCAAAAACAACCCCACAACTCCCACCGTGAGTACCGCGCTGAACACCGCGGGCGCCAAAGGCAAACCGCACGTCTGATGATAAAAAACCCCAAACAACCCCCCAAGCATCACAAATTCACCTTGGGCAAAATTGATGATTTCAGTGACGTTGTAAATGATGTTGTATCCGATGGCCACCAGGGCATAGATGGCACCAATGGTTATGCCACCCAGTGCGTACTGAAGCCATGCCGCTCCGTAAAAAAAGTCGCCCATGAAGACGCCCTTAGCTCGGTTTTTCCTCAAAAAAGCCGGCGTGCTCGTCACCGCATGTGTCGGCACGCCGGCTTGAAAGCTTGCCCCTGCTTTTTACCAGGGAGCCAAAGCCCAATCGCCGTTTTTCACTACAACCATTTCCAGGTCATCTTTACTTAAGCCATTGTGATCCTGAGGCGAGAAATTAAAAATACCGTGCTGGCCCACAAAACCTTGAGTGTTTTCCAAAAAGTCGCGAATCTTTGCCGGATCCGGCCCCACGGCTTTCAAAGCGGCGACGGCCAAGTGCAGGGCATCCCAGGCATGACCACCGAAGGAAGAAACCGGCTCGTTATATTTCTTTTCGTACGCTTCCGTGTAGGCCATGATGACCTTCTTTTGCGGGTGCGTGTCCGGAAGCAGCGGGCCGACATTCACCCGAGCCAGCGGCAGCAGGACACCTTCCGCGGCATTTCCTGCCAATTCCAGATTCTTGCGGCTGCCGAAGCCGTGGCTTTGATACAAAGGAATGTTTTCCATTCTCAAGTCCCGCCACCCTTTGACGGCCAGCACCTGGGTCGGTCCCACAGACCAGTTCACAATGGCTTCCACCTTGGCTTCACGCATTTTGGTCAATTGGGCCGTCAAATCCGTATCTTTGGGGCCGTACCGTTCGTCGGCGAGCACCGTGATGCCATATTCGGGGGCAAGACGCAAGAGTTCCTCTCGGCCGCTGGCTCCAAAGCCCGTGGAAGCGGTCATGATACCGATCTTGGAAATGCCTTTAGCTTTCATGTAATCGTACATTTTTCCCACCACGTGCTTGTCGGATCCTGCAACCTTAAAAACCCAGCGTCGTTCGGCCACCGGCTCCACAATTTTGTAGCTGGCCGCGCAGGAGATGAGAGGCACTTGCGCCTCTTCCACGATGGGAACCACGGCCAAACTGGCGTCACTTTGGGTAGGCCCGATAATCACCGGGACCTGATCCGTTTTGATAAGCTTCTTGACCGCCAGCGCGCTCTTGGTGGCATCGCTCTCATCATCATAGATAATGAGTTCCAAAGGATGGCCGTTGATACCTCCTTGGCTGTTGATTTCGTCCCGAATCATTTCCGCCGTTTTCTTTTCCGGTTCCCCGAGAAAAGAAGCCGTTCCAGTAATGGCAAAAACGGCACCGACCTTGTAAGGTTCTTTTCCCGCATGAACCCCCTTCGGCTGCACGAGGCCGACAGCCCACCCGCACAGTACCACCACACCAAGGACACTCCACACCCAACGCTGCTTTGCCTTCATCCCTTCATCCTCCCTGTGCCCAGAGTGACAAAAAAGGGCCGTGGGAACATCCCACGGCCCTAACAAAAAAAGCCGTGGGCAAACCTGGATCTGCGGTCTGCCCACGGCTAACTTGGCGGAGTGTCGACGTCACCGACGGGCAGACCGCCTGAGGTAGCCGTAGCCGTAATAGTCATATCGCCGGGAAACCGAAAAAACCATGATGCTCCTCTGCCTCATGAAACCCTGCCCGTCCATCGGAACCCTTTTCGCCTCTCGTTTACCTGCTCCCGCGTTCCTGTGTCAAGCTGAAACTCTTGATCCTTGTGCACCTTTATCAGGGAAAAATTCCAAGCGCCCTCCACCGGTGCAAGACGGCCGTAATTCCCTCTTGGATGCCTCGCAGATATCCTTGATCTCGATGTCGAATTCGGCGTAGGTGCCCGCACCAGGTTTGTTGAAATCGGCCACAACCACATCATCTCGAAGTTCTCGGACCAAAAATTCCACAAGACATCGGTTGCGCATCTCTCGATAAACCCTGCCCGGCTTCAGCCGCTCGGGCTTGTAGTCGCTTCTCGGCAATTCTCGAACCAGTTCAGGGTCATAGGGACCGAAGATCTCTTCCGGAGGCACATAGACGGAGACACGGTCCCCGATTTTTTTGTTCATGATAGCCGCTTCCACCGATGGATATTGCACATCCACACCATAGACGAAGGTGCACGTTCCAGGAGGTGCTTCGGTCACTGTGCCGTCGGGGGATATGGTTTTCAGGGTGAAATCAATGGTGACTTTCATGCACGGTTTGACTTGCAGAGCTTCTTTCATGGGCGGCATTCTCCTTTGTGAACGAACGAAAATCTTGATGATTACCCAAACTATCTAAGACTCTTCGTCATGGATGTCTAGAAGGCTTTCCGAAAACATTGTTCGGCTGCCTAGGAGTAGCGTTCGACTCACCTTTCGTAGGGATCGTGAAACGCCTCGTGATGTTCGGGAACGGTCCAGGAACCCCTCCGCAAGTCAGGAGAATTTCCGAGATCCTTCGTAAGGGCGAATCGGTGTGTGCGCCCTATGTCCACGCTGGGCCACATGGATTTTGAAGGCCGACTCTTCAGTCTGTCCTGCAGAAGACGGCTCGAGTTCGTCCGACGGCATGAACGGACAAGGCTACTTCCCACAAAACAAAGCCGTTTTTTCTCTTGAGTTCACTTCACATGTGCTATAGGGATGCCCTCGGGTTTTTCCTTAAGGCCAAAGCGCTGCAAGCAAGATTCTAGTATGCGCCGAAAACAAAATGCACAACACGAGGACCCACCCTCGGCGCATCGTGAAAAGGTTTGCCTGCAACGGGTATGAATGAAATAAGTCTTCAAGCAGGTTTCTAACCAACGGCGGATAGAGTCCCATGAGCCCGTGCGAGCACCCCCTGAACCCTTTTGTGTGGCCCCAACTCAGTGCCGTCTCCGGACTTGTTCACGCCGTTTTTACACGCCACGGTGGAGTCAGTGACCCGCCTTACGCAACACTCAATGCGGCCCTGAACAATGGGGACAATCCGAAAGCCGTCTCGGAAAACCTGAGAAGGATCACCTCCTGGATCGGCTTGAAAATGTTGGTCACCGCACCCCAAGTGCACGGCTCCCAGGTGCTCGTGGTGGATCAAACCTCGTTGAACACCTTTCCACTAAAGACCGAAAACGGCTTTTCCCTCGCCATCGGTCCTCAGGCCGACGCTATGGTCACCTCCATGGTGCATGTCGGTCTCTTGATCAAGATTGCCGACTGCCAAGCCGTTTTCCTTGTCGACCCGCTGAGACGTGTCGTGGCTAACGTGCATTGCGGCTGGAGGGGAAGCGTCCAAAATATTTTGGCTCAAACCGTCCAGGTCATGCAGGCCCGGTTTGGAACCCGTCCCGAAGACCTTTTGGCGGCCATCAGCCCGTCCTTGGGACCTTGTTGCGCGGAATTCCGCAGCTATGCCTCCGAAATTCCTCAAGAATTGTGGGAATTTCAAATCCGTCCCACTTATTTCGATTTTTGGGCTGTCAGTCGATATCAGCTCACAGCATGCGGGCTGCGGCCTGAAAACATCTACACGGCAGGTGAATGCACCGTGTGCCGTCGAGACATCTATTTCAGTTACCGCGGTGAAAAAACCAAGGGCCGCATGGCGGCGGTAATCGGATTGACATCAGATTAGGGAAAGTTCAAACGAGTGCCTAGGGTTCAGGAAAAAGCCAAAATTCTCGAAAATCACAAGGAAGCGGAAGGAATCTACCGCCTTGTGCTTTATGCACCGAGAATCGTCCCCACCGCTCGCCCAGGTCAGTTTGTCATGGTGCGGGTCGCTTCGGAAGGATCGGACCCTTTGTTGGCCCGACCCTTTTCCTTTCATCGGCTTCATAAAGAAGACGGCCTCTTTGAACTTTTGGTAAGAGTTGTCGGCAGGGGGACACAGCTTCTATCGCAAAGCCGTCCAGGAAGTCCCCTGCAGGTGGTGGGGCCTTTGGGACGTGGGTTCACCTTACCGACCAGCGCGCAAGAGACCGTGTTTTTCGTGGCCGGAGGCATCGGGATCGCGCCGCTTCAAGCCCTGCTTGACCATGTGCTGACCACCACCCATAAAGATCATCCGGAACGTGTTTATCTTTTTTACGGAGTTCGTACGGCCGGCGAATTCATCTCCTTGAATTCATTAAAGCGAACCGGAATACACTTGGTATTAAGCACCGATGATGGATCGACGGGACAATCGGGCACGGTGGTGGAAGCGGTGCAGCAGTCCGTGAAAGATCTTTCGTCGATGCCGGAACGACTCTATGCGTGCGGCTCTTTGCCCATGCAGGTGAGTCTGGCTCGTTGGGTTCAAGGGCGTAACATTTTTGTTGAAATGTCCCTGGAATCCATGATGGCCTGCGGCCTTGGGGCTTGCTTAGGTTGTGCTTTGCCCGCCGTGCATGCCGACGGCCCCGAGGTGGAACACTATCTTCATGTTTGTCAAGACGGTCCTGTTTTAGACCCGAGAAGGATACGATGGGACAAAGTCCAACCCCTCATGGTTCGGCCCCAGACCTACGTGTCTCTTTAGGGCCGCTGCAACTGGCCAATCCGGTGCTCACCGCCTCGGGAACTTTCGGCTACGGGCTGGAATTTTCCGATTTTGTAGATCTTTCTCGGCTAGGCGGCATCGTTGTTAAAGGCCTTTCCTTGAAACCTCGACCGGGGAATCCGCCGCCTCGTCTCGCCGAAACCCCCTGCGGCCTGCTCAATGCCATCGGCTTGGAAAATGTGGGCGTCGAAAAGTTCATCGAGGACAAACTACCACTGCTTCGCCAGAGGGGTGCCCTGATTATCGTCAACATTCTGGGCAACACCGTGGAAGAATACGCCGAATTGGCGGCTCTTCTTTCAGGTGTCCCAGGAATCGCCGCTTTAGAAATCAATATCAGTTGTCCCAACGTGAAAAAGGGTGGCATGGTTTTCGGCACCGACCCTCACATGGCGGCTCAGGTCGTCGCCGCCGTGCGCAAGCGTACGCACCTGCCTCTCATCACAAAACTAAGCCCGAATGTCACTTCCATAGCGGACATTGCTCGTGCCGTCGTGGATGCGGGTTCGGATATCCTCTCCTGCATCAATACCGTTTCAGCCATGGCCGTGGATCCCTTCAGCCGGCGTCCCAAGTTGGCCAACATTCTTGGAGGGCTGTCCGGGCCCGCCATTAAGCCCATCGCCTTGCGATGTGTGTATGAAACCGTGCAAGCGGTCTCCTGTCCCGTTATCGGCATCGGAGGGATTCAAACGGCTCTGGATGCTTTGGAATTCCTTCTGGTGGGGGCTTCGGCCGTTCAGGTGGGAACCGCCAATTTTGTTCACCCCAGGGCCAGCTTGGACATTCTTGACGGTATCGAAAGGTTTTGCCGTCAGCAAGGTCTCGGCGCGATCACCGATTACATCGGCACTTTGGACACTTCATGCCGCTTTCCCCTCGCCGACATGTCCTGTGACTTGTCACATCCGAGGCCCTTTCCCTGATCGCCCCGAAACCCGGGCGCAGACTAAAACGTTCAGCGCCAAATTCTCCTGTGTCACATCATCTGCGGGTGAAATGCTTTCCTTCCAAACGACACTGGCGAAGCCACGCCGGGTCCTTTTCGATATCCTTTTTCCCTTCCAATTCCCTGAAACAGAGTTCCCCGACCACTCGGCCGCCTACGGCGTCCATAAAGTAAGTGAAGGTGAGCCTCGCACAGTCAAAAAGACGTTTCCCGCGAGTCGCCGCGGCACTGAGCAGGTAACCTCTTTTGCTCACCCCTTCTTCCTCGGGCTTTGAAGAGGGATGGGCTTGTTCTTGCAAGCTTTTTTTCATGAACAAGGCTTGACAGCGATCGATAAGCAGCTTCACTTGTCCGGTGACATTGTAGAAATACACGGGAGTGGCTAGCACGATGCCTTCGGCTTTTTCCAGCAGAGGATAAACCTCTTGCATATCATCCTTAACGACACACTGACCTGTTTCATCGCAGCCGCCGCACCCGAGACAGCCCTGCATGGAGAGTTTTCTCACGTAAATGGGGCTGACTAAAGCCCCTTCCTCTTGGGCTCCTTCCAAAAAAGCATCCAGCATCTTATCCGTGTTTCCACCTACCCGCGGTGATCCGTAAATCCCCACAATATGCATGAATTCTTCTCCTTTGTTGGAAAACCTTCGTGATTGAAAGCACGTACGCGCCTATGCTATAGAGGCTTTCGTCTTGGATCGACTGTGATGTCCCATAAACCCCATCACTTTTCAAGCCAAGGAGGAAAAACCATGTCGCGACGAAAACCCTTGATTGTTTTTTTTGCTTTCTTAGCCGTCGTAGGCTACCTGTCCATGGCGTCGGCTGCGAACACGATCAAGATCGGTTTTAACATTCCTCTCACCGGCGACATTCCCAAAGTGGGAGAAGGATCCAAGTACGCGGCCGAAATTTTTCTGGCGGAGGTGAATGGGGCCGGTGGCATCAAGGTCGGAGACAAGACCTACTTACTGCAGTTTATTTATGAGGACAACGAATCCAAAGCGGAATCGGCTACGGCTGCTGCCCTGAAGCTCATCACGCAAGACCAGGTCCTGGCCATCGTTGGACCTCAGGCCAGCAAACAAGCCATTCCCGCAGGGGAAGTGTGTAATTCTTACAAGACTCCAATGATTTCCCCATGGTCGACCAATCCTCAGACCACATTGAACCGCCCTTATGTGTTTCGAGCCTGTTTCTTGGATCCTTTTCAGGGACCGGTAGCGGCCAAGTTCGCTACTGAAGAATTTCAAGCCAAAAAAGCCGCAGTCCTTTATGACATTGCCAGCGATTATCCCAAGGGACTCGCTGAATATTTTAAGGAAGCTTTTGAAAAGATTCACGGACCCGGTTCTGTGGTGGCTTTTGAAACCTTTACCACCAAGGATCGCGATTTCAGTGCGCAGCTGACCAACATCATCAAATCCGGCGCCGATGTTCTCTTTACCCCTCAATACTACGACGAAGTGCCCCTGATCGTAAAACAGGCCCATCAATTGGGATGGAAGAAACCCATCATGGGCAGTGATAGTTGGGGTTCGGCGGAACTCATGAAACTGTGCGGGGATGACTGCAAGGGGCTCTTTTTCACCACCCACTATGCGGCTGCGGGAGCTAAAGGGGCCACCAAAGAGTTTATCGACAAATACAATGCCAAATACGGGTATGTGCCGGACGATGTGGCGGCCCTCACCTGGGATGCCATTCGGCTTCTGGTTCAAGCCATTCAAAACACGGGAGGGCTAACCGGGGATCTGGAAAAAGACCGTGATAACGTGAAGAATGCTTTGGCCCAAATCAAGGACTTTGAAGGTATCACCGGGAAAATGACTTTCACCCCTGAAGGCGATCCCATCAAGTGCGCCGTGGTGGTGAAGATCAGTGATAAGGGGGAATTTGAATTTTACAAGTCCGTATGCCCATAACCCATGGTGCGGCGTAACCTAGGGGGGCTTGTCCGAAAGAGAGAAAAGGCAATGGTTTTTCTGGGAGCAGGGGCCTTCGGCCCGCCATCTGTGCGGGTGGAGAACCTTCGCTCCGAGAAAAATAGCTCCGATTCAGGTTTGTAGGGGCGAGGCGGCGCCTCACCCCTACCTGAAACAGCGTTCGTATCAGAGGTCATTGGGCGTTTTCGGTCAACCCTCTCGAGTTTTTCCCAGAACCAATTTTGCCGTGGGACCGCGGGCGCCCCGCCCGCTCAAATGGCGGGACAAGAGCCCGCTGACGAAAAGATACAGGTGTCGGCTGGTAGGGACGAGGCGGCGCCTCGCTCCTACCGGAAAAGGTATTCGAGGCGCCAATCATTGTGTGCTCTTGGACACGCTCTCGATGGCAAGCCGAAAGATAGCAATCAGCATGGGCTCTCACTTCATGGCATCCACGAAGACCGGCAAAAAGGGGCAAGCCTTGGTTTTTCTGAAAGCACAGGAAACCGGCAGGGAACGCTCCCCTTATAGCATCATTCGGTGGGTCCAGTTTTGAACGAAAGTCTTGCTTGATTGCTCACATGGACGGGCTCCCTCGCCCTCCCTCGTACGGCGAGGGAGCCCTTGCCTTGCAACGGGGTTTTTCCGGGAATCCCCGAAGCGTTTCAACGTCAACCCTTAGAGAAAAACGGAACGGCTCGTGGATTTGCTTCTGCAAAACATCCTGAACGCTCTTCAGTGGGGAAGTTTTTACGCCCTGATCGCTCTGGGCTACACCCTGGTCTATGGGGTGTTGCTCTTGATCAATTTCGCCCACGGAGACATCTTCATGGTAGGGGCCTACATCGGCTTTTTCGTCGCTAATTTCCTCTTGGGCGTCTATGCTTTTAAATTGCCCGTAAGCCTTTCTCCACCCTTGGTTTTCGTGCTTACCCTTTTGGCCGCTATGGTTTTGACGGCTCTTGTGGGTGTCACTTTGGAAAGAGTGGCCTATCGGCCGTTGCGACGTCGTGGTGCCCCGCGTCTTTATGTGGTCATCACCGCTCTGATGTGCGGCTTGCTTTTGGAAAATGGCAATTTGGCTCTTCTCGGAGCCAGCCGACGCAGTTTTCCCACCCTGATTCCCACAACGGTCTATGACGTAGCCGGCGTGCTTGTCACCAACGTGAAAATCCTCGTCATCATCGCGACCATTCTTGTCTTTATTTTTTTAGAGACCGTCGTGCGCAAAACAAAGCTCGGCATGGCCATGAGGGCTATTTCCTATGATCGCATGGCCGTTCCCCTGATGGGTATTCCTGTGGATCGTGTCATTGTTTTCACTTTCGTTCTGGGGTCTTCCATGGCGGCTTTGGGAGGGGTGCTTTTCGCTTCGGCTTACCCGGTTCTAGAACCCTACATGGGGGCTCTCATCGGCTGGAAAGCTTTTATTGCGGCGGTCATCGGCGGCATCGGTGAAATTCGAGGGGCCTTTGTGGGCGGATTTCTTCTCGGCTTTGTGGAGATTTTTGTAGCCGCTTTCTTCCCGTCCACACTGAGGGATCTTATCGCCTTCAGCATTTTGCTGGTGTTTTTGAGTTTCCGTCCTACAGGCATTTTCGGTGTCGCACGGGCCACCAAAATCTGAGTGCAGGACAGAAGAGCATGCAACGTTATCTCGGACTCTGGCTATACCTTGCCTTTTCCTTGGTGCTTCTGGGGATCTGTCAAGCTCGATGGCTCACTCCTTACGTGCAACTGGTGATCATGTTCATCGGCATCAACATTATCCTGTCCAGTTCTCTGAACCTCATCAACGGGTATATGGGAGAATTTTCTTGCGGACATGCGGGATTTATGGCCGTTGGGGCCTATGTGGCTTCCATTCTTAATGTGTGGCTGTTTACGTCCCATAAGGTTTTCGGTCCTCCGATCTTGACACCCTCGGCAGCCGTCTACCTCTTTCCGGTGACACTGGTTGCAGGAGGCCTAGCGGCCGCTCTGGCGGGCCTTCTCGTGGCTTTTCCTTCCTTTCGCACGCGAGGTGACTACCTGGCCATTATCACCTTGGCGGTGAACTACATTGTCAAGAGCTCCGTGGAAAACATTCAAGCCATCGGTGGTGCCCGAGGATTCATGGGCATGCGCAAAGTTATCGAAGAAATGGAAGCGGTTTGGCGTATTCCCTGGGTGCTGCTGTGGGTTCTCGTTTTTACAGGGCTTACCGTTTGGATTCTGCACCGGTTTGTGTCTTCCTCTTACGGCAAGGGGATCGTCGCCATTCGGGACGATGAGATCGCTGCTGAAATCATGGGTGTGGACACTCGGCGCATGAAGCTTGTGGCTTTCATGCTCTCATCCGGCCTTGCCGGCATCGCCGGAGGCCTTTTTGCGCACATTCTCGGTTACATTAACCCGGGAACCTTCACGATCATGAAATCCACGGAAGTCATGGTCATGGTCTATTTAGGAGGAATGGGATCCTTGAGCGGGTCGGTTTTGAGCGCGGTGGTTTTTACAGTCATTCTGGAACTGCTTCGACCGCTTCAGGTTATCAAATGGGTCGTGATTCCTCTCCTGCTCATTCTGCTCATGCTTCTTCGACCCGAGGGCATTCTCGGCAATCGGGAACTGACGGACGTCTTTCCGAAGCTTCGCCGATGGTTTGCCACGGAAAAGGAGGCCTAGATGGCGCTCCTGGAAGTTCGAAAACTCACACACTATTTCGGAGGCCTTCGCGCCGTTGCCAATTTCAACCTCCGTCTGCAAGGCGGAGAGCTCTTGGGGCTGATCGGACCCAACGGGGCGGGAAAAACCACTGTCTTTAACCTTGTCTGCGGGTTCTATAAGCCGACGGAAGGCCAAATTCTCTTCCAGGACAAAGAGATTACCGGGCTACGGCCTCACGCCGTCACCGCCATGGGCATCGCCCGAACCTTTCAAAACATTCGACTCTGGAACACCCTCACCGTCTTCGATAACCTCTGTATCGCCCAGCATTTTCGACTGGGGTACGGCTTGCTGGACACTGTGTTGCGCACGGCACGATACATCACCCGGGAACGAAGCGTGCGTCGCACCACGGAAGAGCTTTTGGAAATCATGGGTTTGCGCCATTACGCCTATGAATACCCGAACAATCTTCCCTACGGTATGCAACGCCGCCTGGAGATCGGACGAGCTCTGGCCACTCGCCCTAAACTCCTGCTGCTGGATGAACCGGCCGCGGGCATGAACCCCGGCGAAATCGGTCAGCTGGTGGAAACCATCCGATGGATCCGGGAATCCTTTCAACTGACCATCTGGCTCATCGAACACCACATGCGGGTGGTCATGAACGTCTGTGAACGCGTGCAGGTCCTCGATTTTGGAGAAACCATCGCCGACGGTCCTCCGGATGAGGTTCGACGCAACCCTCGAGTGATCCAGGCTTATCTTGGGAGTGAAGAACTGAGCCATGCTTGAAGTCACGAACCTGCATGTCCGCTACGGCAACATCGAAGCCCTGCACGGCATTTCTTTCACCGTTCGGGAAGGAGAAATGGTGGCTTTGCTTGGAGCCAACGGTGCCGGAAAGACCACCACTTTATGCAGCATCATGCGGCTGCCACCTCCTGAAGGGCCTGTGGTGACCCAGGGAAGTTTACGCTTTAAAGGTGTAGACCTTTTGAATGTCCCGCCTCACGAGGTGGTCGCTAAACACGGTATCGGTTTGGTTCCGGAAGGACGCCACATTTTCGGGAATCTCACCGTCATGGAAAACCTGCGCATCGCCACCTATGCTCGAAAAGATCACGCCGCCATTGCCAAGGACATGGACAGGGTTTTTACGCTTTTTCCCCGGTTGGCCGACCGAAAAAACCAGAGAGCGGACACCCTGAGTGGTGGTGAGCAACAAATGCTGGCGATGGGTCGAGCTTTCATGTCCGGCGTGCGATGGATTCTTTTGGACGAACCATCCATGGGCCTTTCTCCTCTGCTCATGCAGGAACTGTTTCGTGTTCTGAAGGAACTTAACGAAACAGGTACCACCATTTTGGTGGTGGAGCAAAATGCGCATCTTGCTTTGCGGTATGCTCACCGAGCCTATGTTTTGGAGACAGGGCGAATCGTGATGGAAGGGCCGGCCCATCTGCTGGCTCAAGATCCGGAAGTGAAAAAAGCCTATCTCGGCTGACACACAGGAGCAAACCCATGAAGGTCCTTATCTGTGACGGGATGCACGCTCAGGGTTTGAACATTTTACGTGCCGATTCGGACGTGGAAGTTTTGGCGCCGGATCAGCCCAGCGCCGACCAGATTCGAGAGATGCTGCCGGAATGCGACGCCATGGTGGTGCGCAGTCGCACCAAAGTTACCGAAGAACTCCTGGACAACGCTCCTCGCCTTAAGGTGATCGGCCGAGCGGGTACAGGTGTGGACAATATCAATGTTCCTGCAGCCAGTGCTCGTGGAATTCTTGTCATGAACACGCCTGGAGCCAACGCCATGGCGGCCGCGGAACACACGATGGCTCTGATGCTGGCTCTGGCTCGCCATGTGCCTCAAGCGACCCAGTCCATGCGAGAAGGCCGCTGGGACAAGAAGCGTTTCATGGGCACCGAACTGTACCAACAAACCCTGGGGATCATCGGCCTGGGGAAAATTGGAACCATTGTCGCCGATCGGGCTCTTGGTTTCAAAATGAACGTGCTGGCCCATGACCCACACATCACCCCGGAAACAGCGGCCATTCTAGGAACCGAATGGGTAGAGCTTGACGAGTTGTGGCAGCGCTCAGACTTCATTACCCTCCACACACCCCTCACCCCCGAAACACGAAACCTCATCAATCGAGACACTCTCGCCAAAATGAAAAAGGGGGTACGAATCATCAACTGTGCCCGCGGTGGCCTCATCGACGAAGAGGCCCTCTATGAGGCGCTGGTGGCCGGACATGCGGCCGGAGCGGCCTTGGATGTTTTCGCCAAGGAACCTCCGGAAGGAAGCCCGCTCCTGACTTTACCCAATGTCATTTTCACGCCGCATTTGGGAGCTTCCAGTTACCAAGCCCAGGAAAACGTCTCCAGAGCCATCGCCACCCAGATTTTAGACTATCTGAAACGGGGTATTATTCGAAACGCCGTGAATTTTCCGTCCATCAGTGCTCGAGAATACGACCGTATTCGTCCCTACATGGTCCTCGCCGAAAGACTCGGACACCTGCACGGCCAGTTGAGCACGCCCATCGAACGCGTGGAAATCGAATACAGCGGCCCGGAACTTCAGGAATTACCATTGGATCCCTTGACCCAAAGCATCGCCAAGGGGCTTTTGGATCCCGTCCTGGCCGAAAAGGTCAATTTGGTGAACGCCCCCATGCTTTTGCAGGAACGCAAAATCCAGCTCACAGCCACCCGGACTTCAGAAAGTCGAGGCTACACCGGTCTCATTCGAGTCACCGTGGAAAGTAAGGGCCAAAAGAAATCAGCTACCGGCGCCGTTTTTCCCGAAAACGAAATCCGCCTTATTCGCCTCAACACCTATAGGTTGGAAGCTGAACTGGAAGGCATCAATCTGATTGTTCAAAACAAGGACACTCCTGGCGTTATCGGCTTTATCGGCACCACTTTGGGGGCCTATCAAGTGAACATTGCCAATATGCACCTGAGCCGCACGCCTGACAGGGACAGGGCTGTAGCCATTATTCGCCTTGATAGCGAAGCTCCCGAAGAAGCCCTACGAACCCTTCGAGAGAACCCAAGCATTCTTTCCGTCGAACAAGTGTGGTTGTAATGGCTTCAAAAAAGAACCTGCCCGGCCGGAGGGGGGAGCCGGGCAGGCCAAGGAGGGGTTAGGAGAAGGCGACATCGCGTTCGCCTACCTGTGCGTACTTTAATGACATCCTGAACGGAATTCAACCCCTCTGCGCAGAATCCTTGATGACATTTTCGTGGCAAACGAGCCCACCCCGCAGGTCAGGACGGCCAAGGGATGGGCGCCAAGGTCCCTAAATGTCTAGACGATAAACCCATCCAAAGGGATCTTCCTTCTCACCGTATTGAATCGCTGTGATTTCATCATAGAAACGTCGGGACCATTCCCCCACGCCTCCGTCGGCCACTTTGTAAATCTTGTCCTTGTAACAGACCTGACCTACGGGTGAAATGACAGCCGCGGTACCTGTTCCAAAAACTTCCTTCATCGTTCCGGACTCGATGGCGTCGACGACTTCATCAATGGCGATGGGTCGCTCATGGACGGTGAGGCCCCAATGTTTGGCCAAATGAATAACGGAATCGCGGGTGACCCCGGGAAGAATGGAACCGCTCAGGGGAGGTGTCACCAGTTCGTCTTTGAAGAGGAAGAAGATGTTCATGGTGCCCACTTCTTCCACGTAGCGGCGCTCCACGGCGTCCAACCACAGCACCTGCGTGTAGCCTTTTTTCTTGGCCACCTCCTGCGCACGAAGGCTCGCCGCGTAATTGGCCATGGTCTTGGCTTCCCCGACACCACCCCGCACGGCCCGCACATATTCGTCCGTGACATAGATTTTTACAGGATTGAACCCTTCCGGATAATAAGCTCCCACAGGCCCGGTAATCACATAGTGAATGTATTCCGTCGCCGGTCGCACACCCAGATGGGGTTCCGAAGCGATCATGGTAGGCCGGATGTAAAGGGAAGCGCCTTTGCTTCGAGGTACCCAGTCCGCATCCAGGCGCACCAAGGTTTCGATGGCCTGAAGGTGAAAATGAATGTCCACTTCGGGCATACATAGGCGCTGCGCGGACCGGTTGAAACGCTTCATGTTCTCCAAAGGACGAAAGAAGAGAATGCGTCCATCGGCGCAGCGGTAGGCTTTGAGCCCTTCAAATATGCCTTGGCCGTAATGAAGCACCATGGCGGCCGGATCCAAAGGCAGCGGCCCATAAGGGACAATACGGGCGTTTGTCCACCCGCCATCGGTCTTAAAGTCCATAAGGAACATATGATCCGTAAAGACTTTACCGAAAACCAATCCCGCATCCGCCGGTCGAGTTTTTCTCTGTTGCGGTGCCACAGCATGAATGGCGATTTCCATAGTCACCTCCCCACGAAGACTGACCCTTTTTCGATACAGAACCCCCTCTTTCCCACGATCCAAAGCCGACCCCGTCAGTGGGTCAAAATCTTGCTCAAGAACAGCCGCGTCCGCTCATTCTGCGGGTTGGTAAAAAACTCTTGAGGAGGCGCGCTTTCCAGTAAACGCCCCTCGTCCATGAACACCACGCGGTGCGCCACTTCCCGAGCGAACCCCATCTCGTGGGTGACCACCACCATGGTCATCCCTTCCTTGGCCAAATTCTTCATGACATCGAGCACTTCGTTAATCATTTCCGGATCCAATGCCGATGTCGGTTCATCGAACAGCATGATCTTGGGCCGCATGGCTAACCCTCGAGCAATGGCCACCCTCTGCTGTTGTCCTCCGGAAAGTTGCGCCGGGTAATGGTTCGCTTTTTCTCGAATCCCGACCTTCTCCAAAATCTCAAGCGCCAACTCCTCGGCTTCCTTTCTCGACATCTTACGAACCTTCATGGGAGCCAAGGTGATATTTTCCAAAGCCGTCATGTGCGGGTAGAGATTAAACTGCTGAAAGACAAAACCGATTTCAGCCCGCAGCTTGGTGATGTCTGTACGAGGATCGTTCAGATCCATGCCATCGACCACGATAGTTCCCTTTTGAATGGGTTCCAGTTTGTTGATGCAGCGAATCATGGTGCTCTTTCCCGACCCGCTCGGCCCACAGACCACCACCACTTCCCCAGCGGCCACATCAAAGTCGATATCCCTGAGGACATGCAACGGGCCGAACCATTTGTTGACACCCCGAAAAAGGATCATGGGCATTCCCATGGCACAGAACAGACTCCAGCGTTGCTTTCAAACGTCATCGGCGATGATTCGAAACGTTACATTACGCCACCGGGCGGCCCTGCGCAAGGATCGAAATCCCGACAATCGTACTCAAAAGCTTCGATCATCCGTGCGCCCGATAAAGAATCCCTGCCGGAAGAGAAACCCTTGTTTCCAAAAGTTTCCGCCGCGGTTTTCAAGGTGGTGTCTGAAGCAGCGAGCTGTGCCTTAAATTGAAAGACGGTTTTCGGATTTTTTGAGGAAGTTCCGCCAAAAAATCGTGAGGTTCCGACATTGTGGAAAAGACGTTGGCCGGGAACGGAAAAAACAGCCGAAAGAGTCTTTGACGCTTTAATCCCTTGCTCGATCCACGGTAAAGACCGCCATCATGAAACAGGCTGCACCCAAGAAAGCAAGCAGGACATAAGGAAAGGCATCCGGGGTTCGGCCAAAGGCTGCTTCGCGCATGGCTGAAGTGGCATGAGTAATCGGTAAGAACTGAAGCATTTTCTGAGCCCATACGGGCAGATGGGCTAAAGGAAAAAAGGTGCCGCCCAGAAAAGCCATGGGCGTGATGATAAAGTTGCTCATAAAAGCTTGATCCGCATGGGATTTTACGAGCATCGCCAAAGCCACGGCAAGCCCTGAAAAAACCAAGCTGTTTAAGATGAAAGCAGCCCAAAACAAGATGTTGTACGAGAGGAAAACCCCAAAGAGGGCCCCGAGCCCGATGATCACCAAACCGGCCAGCATGGCACGGGTCACGCCGGCCAGCACTTCGCCCAGCACGTAATCTACATGGCTTATGGGAGCCGCTTGAAACTCCTCAAAAATGTGCCAATAAAACCGTGCAATATTGATCTCGCTTCCTATGGCAAAGGCCTGCGTCATGCTCGTCATGGCCGCCAACCCAGGAATGAGAAATTCCAAGTAATCGGACCCTTGCACATGCACGTGCCGACCCATGCCATAGCCGAACGCCACCAGATAAAGCAGGGGCGCGACAGACCAGGAAAGCACCTGTCGGAATAAACGGCGACGTAGGATAAGAATTTCCCTTAGATAAACGGCGGCCCAAGCGCCACTCATGCCACCCTCTTTCCCGTATAGAACAGAAAGGCATCTTCCAGATTCACCCGTCGCAGAGTATAGCCGTTTCGATGAGCTTCGGCATACTGACGAGCCGATTCTCTGTCTGGAAAATAATGAGTCTGCATCTCGTTTTCCCGGTAGGAATCGATGGCCCATTGCCCCAGGCCGTCCATGAGTCTCCTCGGGGTGTCAATGACCACGATCTTGCCTTCATCGATGAAAGCCACGCGGTCGGCCAAAAATTCGGCTTCTTCGATGTAATGAGTGGTAAGAAACACCGTCACGCCGTCTTGCTGAATCTTTTTGACCAATGTCCAGATACGACGTCGAATGGCTGGATCCAGTCCCACCGTAGGCTCATCCAAAAACAAGACTCTCGGCCGATGCAACAAAGCTCGAGCGATCATGAGCCGCCGCTTCATGCCCCCGGAAAGGTGCTTGACCAAACTCGAGCGTTTCTCTTCCAGTCCGACATAATCGAGAAGTTCTTTGATACGATCCCGAATCGATTTGTTGCTCAAGCCGTAAAGTTTTCCATGAATGAGCAGGTTTTCTTCCACCGTCAGTTCCGCATCCAGGTTGACATGCTGCGTCACCAGCCCATGGAGTCTTTTCGCTTTCAAAGCTTCTTTTTCCACATCTTGACCGCCGATTAAAGCCCGACCGCCACTAGGCCGGGTTAAGCCTGTCAGGATGCGGATGGTGGTCGTCTTGCCGGCTCCATTGGGTCCAAGATAGGCGAAAAGCTCGCCCGCAGCCACGGACAAACTGACCCCTTTAAGAGCTTCCACCGACTTGTAACGTTTTTCCAGGTTTTCAATTTCGATCATGAAAAGCGCCTCATGGTCCGCCTGGAGGTTTTACCGAGTCCTTCCTTATAATTGTCCAAGAGCGAAAAATCCAGACCAGCGCTTTTCGGAGGCTAGCAACGAGTGGCCTTTAAGAGATAAAGACCAGGTTTATCAACCAGTTCCTGACATCGAAAACCTGCATCCATGAGAAGCCGTGCCATGGTGGGAGCATCGGGGAGCACGTCACGACGGACGTCGTCGTGAGAGGCATGATGGCGGGCAAGCTCCAGACGACTCAGCAAATGGGCGATGATCAAGTCCCCGCCCGGTTTAAGCACTCGAGCCATCTCGGACAAGGCTCGGGAGGGATCGTCAAAATGAGGAAAAGCCGCAAAACATAGGACCCGGTCGAAAACAGCACTTCGGCAGGGAATGGCATGGACGTCGGCCTGCAGGACATGGGCGGTCACTGCTTGGCATTTCTTCGCGGCTTCGAGGGTCATGGCTCGCGCCAAATCGAAAGCCACGATGAACCCCGTCGGCCCGATACGCTCAAGGATGTATGGGATAAGAATCCCGGGGCCTGTGCCTACATCCAAGACTTTTTCGCCGAGTCGTAAACCGAACTCAGGCAGAAGCCCTTCCAAACGACGTCGAACTTCTGGAGGATAACAGGATTCCTCCCATGTGCGGGCCCGCGCTTCAAAAAATTCCACCTTGGCAGTCATGGGGCGCTCCCTAGCCCTCATCTTGTTTTCTGTTGTTTACGATACAAGGAAGGATTCTTTTTGGATCCTAGGTTTCATAGGCATTTTCAGAGCGTGTCAGACCACTCGCAAGACCAAGGTCTTCATTGCCGTTTCATGGGAGGGGCACGGCGCGCCGTGCTTCTCCAAAACCGAAGCTGAGTCTTGTCCTGGGGGCCCGGGTCGCTACCCCGCCATTTTTGCGGGAAGCCCCTGAACCGCCGGGAAAACCACCGCTTCTTTCTCATTATCGAGCTTGGTTTTGGGCATTGACGCCAGTGCCCCCTTACCCTCTAAGTTTACCTGCGCTCACCGCGGGGACGCACCGATAAATGCGCCTCATGGCCGAACCATTTCTAAAACATGAGCTTGGCTCCCACCATCACATTGGTACCCGGCATGGGGTATCCAGGGAGATACTCGTAACTTTCATCCAAAATGTTTTCCACAGCCACATAAACTGTGCCTTCTACGTTGTTGAAAAGTAGAGGAAAACGGTAACTGAGTTTGCCGTTCATGAGGAAATAACCATCGACGCTTTGAGAGTTGATAACCCCGGCACGCCGAGCCTGCTCGCGAACGGGCATGGATCCCACATGTTCCCCGTCGAGACTGAGGGTCCAACGATCCAGAAAACGCCAATTGACCCCGGCACTCACCGTCCATTCAGGGGTATAGGGAAGATCTTCCGGGTCCGCATCCAAGTAAGTTATTCCTACGAACAAGGCCAACCGATCCATGGGATAAATCGTCGCCGTGGCTTCTACGCCTTTCAGAGTGTAGTCTTCCAAATTGGTATAAATAGGCGGAAAAGGAGGTGGAGGCAACACGACATAACGATCCGAACCTTTATCTCGAAACAGCGTGATATCGGTCGTCAACCAGGAACTCCACCGATGACGTAACCCGATTTCATAATGGTTCAGAACCTCGGCATCCAGACTTTTCCAGGAATCTTTCAGAGCCGGAAGGACACGCTCGGAAAAAACCACCACGTCCAACCCGGGATAAAGCACACCTCGGGCATACCTGGCGTATAGTTCCGTCTCCTTATACCCCAGTACAAGTCCTGTTTGAGGAGCCCATCGTGAATCAAAGTCTGTGTGATCGTAATAGCGAATACCGGCCGAAGGCACGACATGAAAACCTTGCCGGTCCCCGAACATGTGGCTAAAAGCCACAAACGGCGAGAGGATGGTGAAGCCGTGACCCTTCCATACGTCCTTTCTGCCATCCGTATAATAGGCGTCATAGTCGCCTTCGGTTCGCTCCCAGTCGAGACCCGCTGCGATTTCACCACCCGGCCAAAGGGCGAAACGTTCCCGCACCTTCAGTCCGTAAAACAAAAAATCATTGAACAGATCCTGTCGCACACCACTTGCAGAAGTGGGTTGATTCAACCAATCACCCTCCCCGCTGCTGCGGTACACTTTCAAGAATCCCGATGCCTTTTCGTATTCATTGGTCAAAGTCGCCGAAAGAAGCCAAAGGCGCGTTTCATAGCGTCCAAGGCGTTGGGACTTTGGAGCCCCTTGCACACCAGGATCGTCGGCATAATTGTCGTTCCACAGGGTGAAGGCATAGGCTTTCCAATGGGGATTCAGATCCAACCCCACACGTCCGTAAAGATTTCCCAAAGCTCCATCGGCGTTGTCGCGATGTCCGTCGGAACGACGGTAAGCGCCACCGACGTAATAATTGAAGGGAGCCACAGTGCCACCATGTTCTCCTCGAACCACCACGGTTTCATAGCTGCCGTAGGCACCCCCGAGCGTGGTGGTGAAACCTTCGGAAGGCGCGGTTTTGGGCACAAGGTTCACCACCCCGAAAGCATTGCCGAAAAGGTGTGGCTGCGGGCTTTTGTAAACTTCCACAGATTCCGCTGGATCGATGGGCAAAAGATCCAGCAGAGGGTGATTCCAAATGCTCATGTAAACCGGCACACCATCCACAAAGGTTTTGATTTCAGCGCCGGGCCGGCTTGATCCCAACCCGCGAATGAACACAGCTCCCCCTGTCGCCCCTCCAAAAGATCCCACAGGATTGTACCGAGATATGGTCACTCCAGGGGTCCGGCGCAGCGCTGTCTAAAGATCCTACGCGTTCAGGTCTTCCATCTGATCCTAAGTGACAACCGATTTCTGAGCAGCAAAGGCATCCCCTCGGTTACCTTCGATAATGGGTGACGCTACCACATGGACCGGCTCCAAAACCGCAGCCGTTCCAGGCTCCGCCGCGCCAGAAATGTCGGCCCCTAGAACATAGAGACCGAGGAGCCAAACGATACTCCCGACACTTTTCACACAGAAACGCCTTTTCATGACGTTAACCTCCTGACAATTTTTCCGCACATGAACGGCAACGGCTCCCCAATGGGGTACGGATCATTTTGCTCGGCATGGTCGGCTCCCCGCACCCGGAACACGGCCTCGAAGGTTCCATGCGAGCCCTTTCGGGTACCGGCCCTTCGACCCACGTGGCTTGGAACAAGGATTCAGGATCGGCTTGCAAAATCTCGCGAGTCCGTCGGGTGTGCAGTTCATGAAACTGAGCCTTTTGGGCCGCATCGGCCTCGCCGCTCATGATCTTTTTGAGAAGCTCAAGATGTTCTGGGTTATCGCCAAGCCCATCCCCTCTGAGAGCCACTCGAACGCCCCGGCCCAAAGGCCGGCTGTAAAGGGTCAAGGCGATTTTTCCATAATCCTTGTGATGAAAATTCCCTTTCCCAAACGTGCATCCGGTGAGAACCTGGACGGCGTCCACAAAACAGGCGTCGTTTTCCACCACGGCCACCAACTCCTCGTCTTCAGCCCGCTCTTGCCGAAGTTCTTTCAAGGCAAGCCTTGCGGCCACAAACCCCAAGGCCAACCCCGGACACTCATGGCCGTGAAACGCCGCGCACTGCTCCCACATCTCCGTGTTTTTCTTTTCCATATTGCCTTCCATCATCGTTCTTTCTCCATACTCCAAGAAAATGCAACGGAAAGCCGAACCTTTAAAACAATCCATCCTGATTTCGCGACGCCTCTTTCTCATTGAAGGCGAGGAACCCTTTGAAACCTAGACGCATGTGTGGAACCGGTTTCCAAAAAGCAAAGCCCATGAATTTTCGTTCAAAGATTTAGAATTCCAGACTCGCCGAAACCACGAACGTCAAAGGCGCTCCGGTATAATAACTGGCAGCACCTCCGCGATTGTCGTCAGAAACATTAATCAGCGAAATGTATTTTTTATTGAAGATATTATAGATGTCCAAAGAAAGGTTAAGCGTGTTGTCGAAAAATAGGTTCTTGATTTTGTAGCGTGCGCCGAAATCTACGACCATATAGCCGTCTATTTTCTCGTTGTGCTGAATATCCCCGTATCGTTCGCTAGAATACCTTAGGGAAGGAATAAGTTCCAGATCTTTGAAGCTGTATAACAAACCTGTTCGAACCATGACCTTAGGGGTATCCACCACCTGATCCCCTTTGACCGAATAGGTCTGTCCTTGATAATTGATGTCTTCATCATATTCCATGAACGTCACGGTCGGGTTGATAAAAAGGGTGAGATTCTTCATGAGAAAAACATTTGTTTCCACATCCAAGCCGTAGCTTCGCGCTTTCCCGATGTTTTGCTGGTAGCTCAAGTTGACCCTTGGATCGTAGACCGTGGTGAGAAGATTCTTGTGCTTGCCGTAGAACACCGTGGGGGCCAACTCCAACCAGGCGGTGTTCCAACGGAATCCGAGGTCCACATTGTCGGATCTTTCGATGTCGTAACCTTCAAAAAGATCGTTCAGGGTAAGGCCTGCCGCCCGAAAGGTGCTTCGGTTGGTATTGTAGAGGTTGATCAAGGGCATGTAGGCATAAGGACGAATGAAACTTTTGCCGTAACTGGCATAAACGGAAAAATCTTCACTAAGACGATAGCCGGCTCCAACCGTCGGCAGCCAAATGTCATAGTTTCGAGCTTCCCGGTTCAGATCCGGGGCCGGCACCGGGGTGTAACTGGGGGGTGGGGTTGTGTAGCCTTGACTGTCACTGTCCTCAAAACGAAAATATTTCATCCCAGCCTGCCAATCAAAGGGTCCATGCGATCCGGACACTTTCACATAAGGGCTGTGCACATAGGTGGTTCCCGAGGTGGCGGCGACACCGACCCCTCTGTAAACAAGGCCCATCCCCGCCATGCCATAGTTTTCGGAAGTGATGTTCATGTTCGCGGCTTCATACATGTACCCCAACGTCGCCGAAAAAGGCGCCAGAACTCCTCGCACTTCGCCTATAACGCCTTTTCGGTCGATATCTCGATATCTTTTTTGAACCATACCTCCTTGAGCCGTGCTGCCTTGACAAATTTCGGTGTCCTCGTCGGCATAATAAGGCTTGAGAACGAACTGAAGATGTTCCCAGGGCTTTACGGTCAATATGCCGAACACGTCGCTGTTGTTGTAGCTTCCCTTGTTGTAGTCGTAGTAATTTATATCCGTTGAAGGTGTTCCTGTCAGATCTGAGTTGTAATCCTTTGCATAGTTTTTGGAGAGGTTTCGCGTCTGCTGATATGTGAGAGGTCTATAAAGGTTTTGATCCAGGTCGTTGATGTTCACCCATAACTTAGCGTTCAACCATTGGCCCACATCCTGGCTCAGCATGAGGTTGGCGTTGTTTCGAGGGCCGATCTTTCCCGGGCCTTTCCACTTGTCCGCTTCCGTATAGGAATAGGAAGCGCTGAGCTTTGTTGCCAAAGGGCCCAAACGTCCGGAATCCACGCGGCCTTCGGAGCGCGTATAGGTGTGCGATCCCACACTTTGGCCCAGATGCACTCCGAAATCGTCCTGAGGCCAACGAGGCTGCAACCACAGGGCGCCGCCGCGGGATCCTATGCCGGTGCCGATATCTCCTGGAACCGCACCCTTGTAGAGAGAAATGGATTCCACATTCATCATGTCGTAGATATAGTCCCGAGGCCCAATGGGATTGCCGCCGTAATTGGGAATTCCTTCCACGGTAAGCGCCGCCAGGTAACCGCGCACACCCCGAACTCGCATGGCCTGCTGTTCCGCCGCCAACCCGAAGGGATCCGGGCTTTCCACCTGCACTCCTGGAAGAATGCGTAAGGTTTCATAGACGCTGGTCGAAGCGCGCGGCCCCTGAGCCTCCATGCCTTTTTTGGTCACCGCTGTTCCCGTGTAAACGGTCTCGTCGGCCTGTCGGGTCGGAGTCAGAATCTTTTCGGCCTGAACCACGATGTCCTCGATTTTTTTCTCTGAAGATCCGCTCTGTTCGGCCGAAACAACCAAGGCCGGTAACAGCATCGCCGCTAGAGTCGCCATGCAAAGAACCCAGGTACGCTTCGGCTTGAGGCGCCTTTGTGTCTCTCCCTCTCTTGTGCCGCTTTTTGCCCCTGTTCTGATTGTCGTGTCCATGGAGCCCTCCTCCTCTGATCGGATCTGTCGTTGAGAACGATGCGCTTCAGCGGCGGATACACGGGTTCCCTGTGCCCGAATTTTTTCTCGTTTTATCGTGAAACCAGACAGCAACCGGTTCTACGGCTCGACCCCTTCGTGGGGCATCGCGTTTCTTGCCCTTCATGGGGCTGAGGTCGCTTCCAGCGACACGACCCCTCCAAGGGGCCCGTACAGTTGTTCCATTTCCGCGTACACAGACCGGCCTACAAAGGTGCCGTAAATCCGATCCGCGGCTTGGCGTAGGTCCACGTCGGTAAAGTGTTCCGGGTAAAGCACTTTGCCGACGGCCACGGCATCCACGAGAGCTGATTCCACATTGGTGGCGTAAGCGTTGAAGGGGAATAAAAGGTAAACGCGTCGGTTTTGAAACGCTTTCAAGCGACGGTAAAAGGCGCCATGTTTTCTGAAATCTTCTTCCACAAGCCGCAAACCGCCGCCGTCGATGAACACCACTTCAGGGTTTAGGACCAGGAGCTGCTCCCGGTCCAAAAACAGGTGACCGCCAAGGCGACTCTGAATGGATTCCGCTGCATGGGTGACGTGGTTCCATAGAAAAGGCACATAATGCAGTTCTGTACTCAAGATGCCGTAAGCCCCCTTGTACCCGATGCCTCCCACATAAGCTCGAGGCCTTTTCGATGCGGGCACACCCTCGGTGCGACGCTGAAGATCTTCACGGAGTTCTTCTACAAAGCGAGCTAATTCTTGAGCACGTTCTTCACGGCCCAGAACCTTTCCGGCCACGCGCAAGGAATTGAGGATTTCCTCGTCGAAGGAAGCAAATCGCCCGTAGCTCAAGACCACCACGGGCACTCCAGCCATGCGGCTCACTTCGTCCGCCAGAGCCCTATCCATATAGGTCGTGAACACCACATCCGGTTTGACGGCCAGAAGGGGCTCGATATCGGGTTTCGTGTTGATGCTGGTGGGACCTCCGGGACCGATGAGAGGCAGCTGAGCCAGTCGGGGATGTGCCATCCGATAGGGACGACCGGAAGCACTGGTCTTTTCAATGCCTTCCACACCGACCACCAGGTCTTCAGCTTGCAAGTAGACGATGAAACGCAAGGCTCCAGGTCCCAGGCAAATGATGCGGCGAGGCGTTTGCGCAAAGTGTACCGTGCGCCCGGCCGTGTCGATTACTGAAAAAGGCTGCGCCGCCCAGGACCCCGAACCGAAAAGAAAATACGCCGACACAACGAGACTTAGGCATTTTCTCATAAAGCATCCTTTGGTTGACTCGCTTTCTCCTGCGAAAAGAATGACCTGAAGCCTTGAGCCCAAAAACCGTCAAGCTTGTCCACCGGCGAATTGCTCCTGGGAGAACGGGCGTCCCGCTCATCCACTCTGTGGGCTGAAGACCCATGATTTCAGAATTTCACCTGTTTCAGGTTTGTGGGGGCGACAAAGCACCTCATCCCGACAAAATGGCCTTGGATGCCACGGTCTTTCGTGCTCTCGGAAAAACTCTCAGGCCTCCCTGACTTATTTGGGCACAACCACCAAAACATCCTCGATACGGCACACCAGCACATCGACCCCATAGATTCGGCGCACGATCTCGGCGGACACTTCATCGGGTGATACGGCCTTTTCGATACGGCCGTCTTTGAGAAAAAGAAGACGGTCACAAAAGCGCAGGGCCATATTGAGATCATGAATGGCCGCTATCACGGCCAAAGAGTCCTTACGGCTGATGTGGCGCACAAGCCGCATCATTTCTATCTGGTTTTTCAGGTCCAAATGGTTGGTCGGTTCATCCAGGAGCAGCACCTTGGGTTTTTGGGCAATGGCTTTCGCCAAAAGGACTTTTTGAGCTTCGCCGCCGCTGAGGGTCGAAAAACGGCGATGGGCTAACGGCCCCAAATCCATAGTCGTGAGGATCCGTTCCACATTGTGCACATCCTGACGGGTAGGTCCCCAGCGCCGATGAGGGAGAGCCCCCAGGAGGACTACTTCAAAAACCGTTAACTCGGAATCCTTACTCTTTTGCGGCACGGAGGCCATCGAACGAGCAATCCCTTTGGGTCCTAGAAGCCGCAGATCCTCGCCTTCCAACAGGACCGAGCCGATTCGAGGCTGAAGAACGCCGTTGAGACATCTAAGCAGCGTGGATTTACCGGCACCGTTGGTGCCGCACACCGCCACGATTTCCCCAGGGCCCACGTCAAAGCGAACCCCTTGAAGCACCGCATGACTGTTGTATTGAAATTCAATGTCCAGCACGGAAAGAATCATGGTCGCCTTTTGAGTAACAAGGTCAAAAAGAATGGGGCTCCGAGAAATGATGTCACCACGCCCACGGGAAAAGAGCCTGTTCCAAACACCACACGGGAGAAGGTATCGGCAAGGAGCAACAAAGCGGCGCCTAACACAGCGGAAACAGGGACCAGGAACCTGTGATCTGCTCCCACGATATGCCGGGCCGCATGAGGGGCAATGAGTCCCACAAAGGCAATGACTCCATGAAAAGCCGTGGCCAAAGCCGAGACCAAAGCCGCGACGACGAGTCCTTGCCAGCGAAGTGTTTCCACGGAAATACCAAGGGTTTTAGCGGGTTCTTCGCCCATATCCAGAGCGTTGAGGTGCCAGCGCCACACATACCCTATGAACCACAGCACCAACACAGCCACACTCAGCCAACCGATCTGGCTCCAGTTGGATCGTCCCACATCACCGAAACTCCAGGCCACCGCCATAGCCAACCGAGTCTCATCGCTAAGAACCTGCAGCAGCACCGTTGCCGCTCCAAAAAGTGAAGACAGTGCCACGCCCGAAAGAATGACAGCCTCCGGCGTGAGGCCTCGAAGCCGTCCCAAGACAACGATGAGCCCCGTGGCTGCCAAGGAACCCACAAAAGCGGCTACGGCTGTCCAAAAGGGGCCGGCTTGAAAAAGAATGATGACACAGGCGGCTCCGAAAGCCGCTCCCTGACTGATTCCCAGCGTGGAAGGGGACCCCAGAGGGTTTCTGAGCAGTGTTTGGATAAAAAGGCCGGCCAAGGCCAAACCCGCCCCCACGGAAAGGCTTGCGGCAATACGAGGTAGTCGAATGTTCCACACGACCAAGACGTTTGTGTCGTCCACGAGCCGAAAAAAGGAACGAAAGAGCTGCCCAAGGTTCATGGGGTAGGTTCCAGAACTCACCGCGATCACGGCCAAAACGCCTGTGGCGCCTGCCAGGGTAAAAAGGATTTTTCGCTTTCTTCTGGCCTTGAGCCAAAAGGTTTCTGCGAGTCTGTAGCTCATACAGCTCACTTCCCGAGAAGGTGTTTTCCAACAAAAAGAAAAGGGCACACAAACGCCGTTTCCCTTTCTCCAAGGAGTTAAAAACGGCCTTCGTGGCCCTTTTTCAGGCTCGAAAAGGGAAGCGCTTCATGCGCATCCCGGAACGTGCAGGGCGGACGCGGAGCGGACACATCGGGCCGCCCCTCAAAAATCAGAGGACAAGGTGTCGGTTCGCCCCTACAAACTCAGAAAACCCGGCGGACACTTGGTATGCCTTTGGATGGTGTTGTTTGGAGGCATGACCCAGAATCCGCCGGAACACGTCTTTTGGTGGTGAGGGCCGGACACATCAAGCCTCGAGCCGCCCCGACAGACTCTGAGGTCAGGGCGGGCGTCTGCGCTCGCCCGCGCACAAAGCCCGCTTTTGAACGAGTTGCCGGGACAACGAAGCCCGATGTGACTACTGGGCTTCAAACAGAATCTTGTGATCCACCAGATTCATGATCTTGATACGGCCCCGAATTGTCTTGCGATCCCCAAAGATTCCCACAAGACGCCAAGTATCCTCACCCTCCGGTTCCACAATGTCCACCGATTCCATGAGGAGCTCTTCCCGGCCATCCTTGATCACATAGGCGTTGGCTTCACACATTGCTGATGACCTCCTTGATTTTCCCTTCCACAGCGGCCTGGACTAAGTGGGGAAGCGGTTCTTTAACGACGCCAACAATTTCCACCTTTTCTTGACTTAGTGGAATAAGCACCTTCTGTGCCGGACAGGATGCCACAGCTTCAGCGATCTTGGGAGTCACTTCCCCGAGCATGCTGTGAGCCCATGTGACCGAAATAGGGCCCACGACGCAATCCGCGGTCGAGACCGTCCAGCAGATGGCACTTTCCCCGGTGGCACCACGGTTCGCCCCGGCTTTGAGCATCTGGGATGTGGCAATGGCGTTTGTCCCTAAGGCGATCACTTCCACACTTTCTCCAAAAGCGGCTTTGAGAGCCTTGATGACGGCGGCTCCAATGCCACCGCCTTGACCGTCGATCACACAGATTCGTTTTATGGACATTCCATAAACTCGCTTTCCGTTGTCTTATGAAGAGATGCCCAATGTTGGCAAGGAAGCCTCACTCATCAGGAAGAACCGCGTGCAGGTTCCCTTTTGTTTTCCTGCCATGGCTCGGCTTTGTGCCTCTCCAACATCACAAACAAAAACAAAAGCTTTTGGGGCAGACCCAAGACTTTTTCCTCATGCCTCGCTACGTCAATTCAAAGACCAGCCCAATCTCCACGGCCAATGGCCGATTTAAAACATCTCGAGGAAATCCCGGAAAAGGGGCGGCATCCCGAACAGCTTTAACGGCCGCTTCATCGAGAAGGTTCGAAGATGAGCTCTTGACCAGCTCCAAGCCCTCAATGGTCCCGTCCGGCCGAATGACGAACCGCACGGTCACGCGTCCTTCCACGTGCCGACGTCTCGCGGCGTAAGGGTAATTTTTGTAGCGATCGATCCGCTGACGCACCTGACCGAGAAAGAGTTTGACAGGATCTTCGGTCCCAACGGCCTTGGGGACCGATTGTCCCTGAGGCGGACCGACCGCCGCGGTCCTTGACGGCATCTCCGAAGGCGCCGCCTCTTGCACACTCGACGAAGGAGTTTCTTGAGGGACCGAAACCTTCTTTTCTTGTACTGGTTTTGGTTTAGGTTTCTTTACTTTTTCGGGTACTTCCACGGGCTGAAGGGGTTTCGGTTCAGGCACCGGTTCCTGTTTGGTTTCAGGCGGTTTAGGTTTTTCACGAGGCTGCGGCTTAACATCCGGCATGGCCAAAGACGAAGCCGGCTCCAGGGGCTTCCGTGGCTCCACAATGGACACCAGGTCCAGATCGATCACCTGAAGAGGCTGCTTGTGAAACCAGCGAGCATCACCGGCAAGAAGCATACCGTGAAGAATCATGGAAAGCAGCAGGAAAAGGCCAAAAAAACGATGGGATCGAGCCTGAAAAGGCTCTGGAGACGCCAGGTTTTTTTCACGTGCTCCATGGAAAGCCTCGAATTCTCGACGTTGGAACCTTTGGGGTCCTTTCAACACCGAGTGCCCAGACCTCTTTTCTGAAACAGAGCCGTCAGGCAAGGAATCTAAGCGTTTCGTTAAAGACGGTTTCATGGTGACGGTCTCTCCGTGGCAAGACGAAGCCGGGCGGCTCCAGCCGCCTTGATAGTGTCCATCACCTGCACCACGCGATCCAAAACCAAGCTTCTGTCCGCCTTGAGGACCACGGCGGTTTCCGGATTCGACTGCAGCCGCTCTTTGATCACCGTCGACAGGTCTTCTAAAGTGACAGCCTTCGCCCCAAGATACACATCCCCTTCGGAGCTTAGGGTGACAATGATTTCCCGATCTTCCGATGGGACAACAGAAAGGGCTTGAGGTAACTGCACTCGAATCCCTTCCTCCGTCAGGAAATTGGTGGTCAGCAGAAAGTAGACAAGGAGCAAGAAAACAATGTCGATCAAGGAAGTAAGTGGTGCCTGCACAGTGTAGCGCGGTCTTTTACGTCGGTGCACCAGCATAAGCGATCAACTCCCGCAGGCCATGGACTTGCTTTTGAAAAGACGAACCACACCATCTTGGAGCCGTGCTTCATAGCGGTCCACCTGGCTGGTCAGATAACTGTGAGCAACCATCACGGGCAAGGCCACAAACAGGCCGGCCGCCGTCGTCAGCATGGCCTCCCAGATGCCGCCCGCCAACACGGAAGCATCCACTTTTCCTCCCAGCTCCTGAATAGCCATAAAGGCCCTGATCATTCCGGTGACCGTGCCCAAAAGGCCTAACAGAGGAGCAATATTGCCGATCGTCGCCAGAGCCTGCAGATACCGGGAAAGTTCCCGAACCTCCTCTTCGACGCTATGGACCAAAACGGTTTCCAAAGTCTCCCGATCCGCTTCCACCACTTCCAACCCCTGAGCCAAAACCCGCCCCATGGGGGATCGACTTTTAAGGGCCGTTTCCATGGCTTCGCTTATTTTTCCTTCACGAACCAGGGCCGAGACTCGATCCGCTACGTAGCGGCCGCGGCGTCGAAGGACCGCAAAACGGACGCTGCGCTCCAAAAAAATCGCCAATCCCAAAACGGAGCACAGCAGAATGGGAAGCATGAGAATGCCACCCTTGGTAAGAAACGCCATCACAACCACGAACCTCCCTTACCGCTGCATACCGCCGGATTTCTATCCAGGCTCAACAAAACGGGTTGCCGAGCGGCGCAAAAGAAAAAGCCACGATGCTTCGCGTCAACTTCAAAAGCGAAGACCTTCGTGGCCCTTTTGTTCATCATGGGACATGGTTTTTCGGAACGCCTTCGAGGCGCCATTGTCGAGCCTTTCTTACCCAAAACCCTTCTTGTTGTCAATCGGGGCGACTCCTTTGAGCCGGATTTGTTGCCATGCAACCCCAAAAGTCATTTATCAATTACGCTGATACATTTCCTTTACTGATTTTCGATGAAGGTTCATGACGACTTTCCAAATATCTTTTGGGCACCAAGGTCACTCTGGGAAAATTTCCCAGTGGACTTTTGTCCACGAGCACCACGCATCCGTAAGTTTCTTCGAGAGTTTGAAAAGTAAATACCTCTTCCGGAGGCCCCTGGCGTATGACATGACCGTTTTTCAGCAGCAGAACACGATTTCCGTACATGGCCGCCAGGTTGATATCGTGGGAGACCATAATGACGGTGAGTTGACGTTCTCGTCGCAGATCTTCCAGAAGATCCATAAGGCGGATCTGATGGGCGGGATCCAGGGCGGCGGTCGGTTCGTCCAGCAGAAGCAGTCGGGGTTCCTGGCACAGGGCTTGAGCCAGAAAGATGCGCTGCCTCTCCCCACCGCTTAGGCTCGTGACAGGACGGTTCCACAGGTGGACCACATCCGTCAGAGCCATAGCTTCCATCGCTTTGGCTGTGTCGTCGGCATCTTCCAGGTGCAACAAGCTGAGGTGCGGATGGCGCCCCATGAGCACCACTTCCAAGGCGGTAAAAGCAAAATCCATAAACACAATCTGGGGTAGATAAGCAATCAGGCGAGCTCGGTCTCTTCGACGATAAGATGCCATGGATCGGTCCAAGAGCCTCACGGTCCCTGAATCAGGCTGTTCCAATCCTGCCAGGAGCTTGAGAAGAGTGCTTTTTCCCGACCCGTTGGGACCGGCCACAATAAAAAACTCTCCCTCCCTCACGGACATCGAAACATGATCCAGGGCTTTGACAGCCCCGTAGGAAAAAGTCACATTCTCAAGAGACACCATGGTCTTCATCGCATGGCTCGGCGTAACAACAGAATGAATAAGGGCGCTCCGATCAGGGCCGTGATCACCCCGGCGGGCATTTCTCCATGTTTAGGAATCCAGCGGGCCAGGGTATCGCACAGGATCAAGTACGCCCCTCCCCCGAAAAAGCAGGCGGGTACCAGCACTCGATGATCCGGTCCGAAAAGCAGCCGCAGCGCGTGCGGCACCGCCAAGCCCACAAATCCTAGGAGTCCCGTGGCACAGACCGCGGCGCTGACCATGATCGTGCACACCGCCAGCAGGAACAGGCGTGTCCTTTTGACGGGAACCCCAAGGGCTTCCGCGGTTTCTCGACCCATGAGCATCACGTTCATGGGACGAGCCATGGCAAAAAGGATCATGGAACAGATCACCAGCACCACACCCAAGCCATACACGGCGGACATTTCGGCGCGGGATAAATCTCCCATGAGCCAGAAAAGGATGCTGTGCAAGCGAGCATCCTGCGTGGTGGAAACGAAAAACAAAATGAGCGCCCCACAGAAGGCGTTGATCATGACACCGGAGAGCAGCAAGGTATCCCGGCGTAAACCGCCGCGCCCGGAAGCAAGAAGCAACACGAAGGTCAGGGACAAAGCACTGGAAACAAAAGCCATGGCACTTACACCCGGGAAAAGGGAAAGCCCCATGAGGATCCCCGCAATGGCCCCAACGGCCGCACCTCCGGATGTGCCAAGAATATAGGGTTCCGCCAGAGGATTCCGCAGAAGGGCTTGAAACACGAGACCACCAAGGGCCAAAGCCGCTCCTGTTTCCAAGGCCATCCAAACCCTGGGCCAACGCAGTTGCCAGAGAATGGTCCACATGGTGGCATCCACAGCGTCTTTGCCTTGAAAGGATCGAAAAACGGCCGCAAAATCGATCCCTGAGGATCCAACGGCTAAGCCAAAGATCATAGCTCCAGCCAAAACCAAGGCGCAAAGGACCGTCACAATCAGCATACGGGTCGGTGTGACCACAGGAGTGGGCCTATCTTGCTGATGGGAGGTCATGGAAAAGTTCCGGATGAAGAATTTTCGCCAGCAGTTCCAACCCTTCTACCAACCTAGGACCAGGCCGATCAAAAAGATCAGACGGCACCAGAGACACACGGTTCATGGCCGCCGCCGGTATGCCTCGCCATTGCAGCCACTGTTCACGCACCTGTTCGAAGACCTGCTCCCGTTCCATGGACGAGACAATAATGAAATCCGGCCGTAATCTCATGACCTGCTCCAGAGTGAACCTGGGGTAGGGTTCCGGGCCTTCCGCCACGTTTCTCCCTCCGGCCCGCACAATGATCTCATGCGCAAAGGTTTCCGTTCCCACGGAAACGATGGGGGAAACCCCGATTTGAAAAAACACTCTCGGTCTGTCAAGGACGGTGCCGAGTCGTTTTTCCACGTCTTGAACACGTCGGCGCATGTCGGCCACCAGAGCCTGCGCCTCATTTTGCACTTGAAGCACATCCCCCAGAGCCAGAAGGGTTTCCATGACTTGGCCCAAAGTCCTGGGGTTCACGGCGTACACAGGAATACCGACACTTTCCAGTTTTTCCACAGCTTCTCGAGGATTCCCGTCCTTGATGGCGAGACACAAATCCGGCTTCAGGGCCACGATTTTTTCCACGTCCGGGTGCACGTAAGAGCCTACTCGAGGAAGATCCTTCGGGAACGCCGGATAATTGCTGTAGCGACTCACTCCCACCACTCGATACCCCGCCCCCAGAGCAAAAACCATTTCCGTGAGGCTTGGCGCCATGGTGATGATCCTTTGGGGCCTTTCCGGAACACGGACTTGTCTTCCCACCGGATCCACCACATCACGAGCGTAGGACCACGAGGCCGACAGGAGTACGAGTCCAAAAACGCAGACCCAAACACATCGTGCCGAGCTGATCCATGATTCGAGACCAAGTCCACGGTTCACAGGCCATCCCCATAAGCCTTTTAGAATTTCATCGATGCTCCCAGCATGAAAGCCGCACCAGGCGCAGAATATCCGAAAACCTGTTCGTAGTCGGCATCCAGAATGTTCGTTCCTTTAAGGAAAATTTCCAAATTTTTCATGGGCATGGGAACCGGCATGTCATAAGAGACCACGGCATCCAGGACGAAATAATCATCTAGGCGGACTCGTCCTGGTGCCATCCAATCGCGATAGTCCGCATCATCTCGGCTTCCCACGTAATGCCCGACAAGTCGGCAATGAAGGTTTTTCCAGCGGGAATGCAGCCAGCCTGAAGCGCTATACTTCGGCCGACGTAGAAGTTTCTTTCCTTCCTGAAAAGCCACGGAATCCAGCCCACCATCATCGGTCACTTTCGTATCCAAAAAGGTCATGCTGGCTCCCGCCGTCATGTTTTCCATCAGGTGAGCTTCCAGGCCCAGTTCCACACCACGGCTTTTGGCGGCTTGAATGTTGAAAAAATTCGGCGTCCTTTCGGGCGGGGCTGGGAAAGGGGTCGGCACGTAGGCAATAAGCTCTTTGGAGCGGCTTTCAAAGTAGCTCGCTGAAGCCTGAAGCCGCCGACCAAGACGCTGGGACACTCCCACTTCCCAGGATGTGGCTTTTTCCGGATCCAGATCGGGGTTTCCCAGGGTCCAGGAGTCGTTGGCGAAATTTTCATAGAAAGTGGGTTCCTTGATGCCTTCAGCAGCCGCCACCCGCAGCGTGGTTCCCGTTTCCTGAATGTCCAGAGCCGCCATTCCTCGAGGTGTCACTTCGGTGCCATAAGCACTATTGTCTTCCACACGAAAACCACCCACCAGATGAAGACGCTGAAACAGCCTTACCTGTTCCTGCACATAGACGGCATCGTTGGAGCGGTCCGCACTGAGTTTCGTGGTCTCGAAATAGACCGTTTCCTGCTTGTAATTTTGCTGATCCCGTTCGTAACCGACCGTCAAGACGCTCGTGACATTCTCCCAAAGAGACCAAGAAAGGTTCGCATGATAATCCAAAGTGGCGCGCGCCTCATTGTAGCGGCCGTAAGAATCAGCGAAATCGGTCACTTCGTCGTAAGGATCCAGGTTCCGACGTCGGTTCTGATGATAGCCGAAACTGACCACGTTTTCCCACCATGGAGTGCTCTGAACCCTGGTGGAAACACCCAACACGGTGTCCTGTTGCCTCTGGGTTTGGTGCGGATCCAAAGGGGCGTACTTATCCCCGGTGCTTTCCGTAGGGTATTCGTAGCGGCTGTCTGTCCATCGCCCCGTCAAGCTTACCTCCCAGGTGTCCTTAGGAAAGAAATCGAACCGGGTGCTCATGGTATTGTTCCAATAATCGTTGTTGATCTTGAGAATACCTCCGTCGTCGATTCGGCCGTAGGCGGCGGAATACCCGAAGCGATCGTTACCGCCTGAAACACGCACCTTTTGCTCTCCCATGTAGCGATTTCGATCCGAACGTATTCCATGGGCTGTGGAAACTTCCACCGAGCCGGGGCCGGATCCGGATTTGGTGAAAATGTGTATGACCCCACCGATGGCATCGGATCCATACAGAGAGCTCTGGGGACCTCGGACGATTTCAATACGCTCGATATTGTCCGTGCTAAGATTTTCCCAATAAAAATCGCCGCCGCTCAGGTTCACGTGCACACCGTCGATGAGTACCATTGTGTAGTTGGCTTCTCCGCCACGAGGAAAAACCACGGTTTGGGATCCGCGGGATCCAAAACGAATGGGATGAAACCCGGCCACATCCTGAAGCAGTTCCGCCACGTCGGAAGCCCGCCGTGCCTTGATTTCCTCTTCCGTGATCACTGTGGATGAAACCCCTAGATACTGCATCGGAACAGCCGTTCGCGTCGCCGTCACCACCACATCCTCCGCTTTCCACACAGGCTGATCCGTTCCAAGGCTTGGTATCGCCCACACCGAAATCACGACCATGACAATGGCTGCCAAACCCGGGTGTTTCCACCTTTGCCCCATGGCTTTTCCTCCTCTTTTGATTCGGAAGTGTTCCCGACCACGCCCCGTGAAGCCTCGTTCCATGGCAAACCCCTCACCACATCCATGCAGGAACTCCATGCAGGAACAACCCAACGTGCACACCTTGCCGGCAATCCCCGTAAGGGCGAGGCGGCACCCCGCCCTCACAACCCGTGTCTGGATTGGCGCGGCTCTGGTCTCGGAAGTTCCCATAGGGGAGCGGTGGTGCTCCGTCTCTAAAATCAACTTCCAGGCTCTGACAATGCTTCTTGTTAAAAGGGCTACGCCGCTAGGCATCAAATAAAAAACCCGGGTTCCTGAAGAACCCGGGATCTCCCTTTTTCATCCGGTGGTTTCCTCGGCCGTCATCCTCATCCACCCGAAGGTGCGGCCGTAGTTTCTATCCAGGCAGGTCTTCTGACTCTCGGATCATCCTACCGGCTGCGCCTTCCCACCCTCAGATGAAAGGCAGTGGCTTTAGGCAGCCTTCGTTCCCGATTACAGCGGCGGGCCCGTTCCCGATTTTCACGGGATTCCCTATTAAGCTGGAAAGCACCTGGACACCGATCTCCTAGCAAGCACCTTGTTGTCTGTCAAGCATGGAGAAATTCCCCGTGGGATTGTGCTCCTGTGGGACATCGGGAAATGTGTGTGAAGAGAGCGCCATGCAGCCGGAATTCACTTCCAGAACACGTTTTTCGTGGTAGGTGGCAAGGAAATAGCGGCACCGGCCGATGTCGGCACTCCAAAGGCGCTCAATATCTTCCGCCTTGGGAAAGATCTTGCCCTGAACCGACGGGGCCGGCCAAGCGTTGAAACCTTGAAGGGGGGACCGAGATGTCCGCCCCACGACCGCTTCGTGAAAGACTTTTTTCTCCCGCCCCCGGAAACTAAGAAAAACTAGGCTTAAGCATAAGCAGGCGGTTTTTATGCATCAGACCGTTCGAAGCGGTCCCTGTCGAGGTCAAGAAGGCCCTTTGTCGGTTCCAAAGCTGTGCTCAGGTCCTGGAAAAATGCCGCCTTCCACCTCTTGACGGTATCGGCTGACCGCCTCCATAAGCCTTTGACCCAGCATATCGTATTGCTTGACGAACCTTGGAACAAATCGGTCAAATAAACCCACAAGATCGTGAATCACCAAAACCTGACCGTCACACGCCGGTCCGGCGCCGATCCCGATGGTAGGAATAGGCACGGCTTCCGTAACGCGTTCGGCGAGAGGCGCCGGAATCGCTTCCAGGACCAAGCTGAAACATCCCGCTTGGGACAAAGCTATGGCATCGTCTATCAGTTTTTTGGCTGCCGCCTCATCTTTTCCCTGGACCTTGAACCCTCCCAGCTTGGCAATACTTTGCGGAGTCAGACCCAGATGGCCCTGCACCGGAATGCCGGCTTCCACGATCGCTTCCACCTGCCTGATCACGGAAGCGCCCCCTTCCAGCTTAACCGCCTGAGCCCGCCCTTCCTTAAGAAAGCGGCCGGCGTTTTCCACGGCTTGGGACACACTGGCTTGATAGGACAAAAAAGGCATATCCCCGATGACCAAAGCCCTCTGAGCGCCCCGAGCGACAGCTCGCGTGTGGTGCAACATCTCTTCCATGGTCACCGAAAGGGTGTCTTCGTGGCCCAGCATGACCATCGCCAAGGAATCTCCCACAAGGATCATGTCCACACCGGCTCGATCCACCCATCGAGCCATGCAGTAGTCATAGGCGGTAAGCATGGTGAGCTTGCGCCGCCCCTTGGCCGCCATAACGTTTGGGACGGTGATTCGAGACGGCGATGTCATGGATGGTGCTTCAGGTCTTTGGTTCGTGGTCATAGGAGCTCTCCTTTATTCTGACCAGTTGGGTCAAGGTCCAGTTGACAGGGGCCGAAAGACCGCGCTCTTCCGCATACTGCACGACGGCTCCGTTGATGGCGTTGATTTCCGTAGGTCGCCGGGCTTCCACATCCTGACGCATGGACGAACGATTGGTCGCCGTCGCCTGCGCTACCGCCAAAACATGTTCCACGGTGTCTTCGGGAAGGTGGATCCCTTCAGTTCGTGCCACGGCCATGGCTTCTCGAACCGCCGCCGCACACAGTTCCCGTGCCAGCACGATGCCAGGAATTTGGCCGTTTGTAAGGCCGCAGAGCGCCGTAATGGCATTGATCCCCACGTTCACGCATAGTTTTTGCCAAAGAATCCGGCGAATATCCTCACGGTAATGGGCTTCCAGGCCGGATTCGGCAAAAAGGTTCAAAATGTTCTGGATTCCAGGTGGCTTCGATCCGGTGAAACTTCCAAAAGAGGTGGGGCCGACCCCTCCATGGCGGACCACTCCCGGAGCCAGCTTGGTGGCTCCCTGGGCCGTTACCCCCACAAGGACGCGTTCCGGACCTACCAAATGGGCCAATGTTTCTCCGTTTCCCATACCGTTTTGAAGGGTGAGAAAAAGTGTTTCAGGCGTCACAGATTGAGGAGGCACCAAGCGCAAGGCTTCCCTTGTGGCGTAGCTTTTCACCATGACCAGAACCAGATCTGCGCCCGGTTCCAAAGGCACCGGTTCAAAGGACGCGTTCAGGCGCACAAGCTTTTCCTCCCCATCCATTTCCTGAAGACGCAGCCCATGAGTTTGAATGGCTTCCACATGGGTCACATCCACATCCAACAAAAGAACCTCAGCTCCAGCCATGGCAAATCGCGCTCCGAAAAGACAACCCATGGCTCCGGCTCCTACCACAAGCACATGCATCATCGGCTTGTTCTCTCCTTTCTCCGCGGTTCTATGACCTGAACGGCCTAATCCATCTCTCTCGGTCGATATGGATCGCCAGACATACTGGCAAAGATCGATCCTCAGGACAAGGACGCCTCGAACTTTTTTTCCCTGCACTCTCGGACTGCCGTAAACCCTTTGACGAAAGGCCTTGTCTAAGAGGGTGTCAATCAGGAGAGGAACAGGATTCTTTCATAGGAGAGAGGACATGAGGAAAAACCACAAGGCGTTGATGATCCTCATCCTTATTCTTGCTCTTGGGGTTTTGGGTATGGCCGCGGACGCCGAAGCTCGTAAGTCGAAACACCATAAACACTACCACTATGTTCCGGCTCCATGCCCGTCACAGAAAATCGTCGTGCACCACTACTACCCGTATCCTACGTACCGATACGCGCCACCGCCACCGCCCCGTCGTGTTCATGTGTACCATTACTACGAACCGTGTTATCCTTGGTGCGGCTCTTACCCTGCTCCACGAGGCCCCTATGTGGGTGGCTATGTGGGAGACGGGGGATGGTCCTTGATTTTTGAAACGGGCGGCCGCTGGTAAGACGCATGGCTTAGCGACCAGGGCCCGTGCGACGGACCCCGTACGGAAGGCTACTCGGTGACTTACTCCTTTCAGGTGCCTGAGGACACCCCTTTGGAGGTTCCGGAACCGTTAAAGGAGCGCCACGAAAAGGGCAACGGTTCGGACCCGAAAGGCGGTGATGAGTTCAGTCTGGTGCTTCGAGCGCAGGCGGGGGATGCCGCCGCCATGGACGCCATCATCGCCGCCTACCAACAGATGGTGTTTTCCGTGGCTTATGCTCTGAGCGGGTTTGATCGCGATGAGGCCATGGATGTCACTCAGGAAACACTGATCCAGGTTTTTCGAAAAATCGACCAATTTGAAGGGCGATCGTCTCTAGGCGCCTGGATCCGGCGTATCGCCGTCAACACAAGCCTTCTGGCTCTGAAAAGAAAAAAACGGCGCCTTCAATTCATTCTGCCCTGGCGCCTTTTCGCCAAGGATGAAAATGAGGAACGGCTCTTTGATCTGCCGGACGACAATGACGGCACGGGACCCAAAGATCCATTGGAAGCCCTTTCCACCAAGGAACTGCAACGGGATGTGCGCAAAGCGATGGAAGGTCTTTCCGAGAAGCAACGGACCGTTTTTCTCCTCAAGGTGTTTGAGGAATTAACCATTGCGGAAATCGCCGAAGTGACAGGCATGGCCTTAGGAACCGTGAAAACCCACCTGTTTCGTGCCACACGCACCGTAAGAGACCGCCTGACGGCCATGGGTTACGGCGACAATCCACAGGGGACGACTTCATGAGAGGCTGCAAGGACTTCGAAGAAACTCTTATGCTGGACGTGTTCGGCGAATTGAATCCGGACGAATTTTCCCGCTGGAGTCTTCACGCCGCAGAATGCGACCTTTGCGCGGCGGAACGTCGACGGCTTATCGAGATGGTGAAGAGCGTAAAGGCGGCGGGAATACCGGAACCCATTTCTGAATCGGAAGCCGACCGCCTCCGTGCTCACGTGCGCCGTGCCTTGAACAATGAGGCCAGCGGGGGGTTCCCCGAAAAGAGACCTTCACTTTGGAGAAGCTTTGGGTGGAAACCCGCATGGGCTTTCGGGCTTGTTTTCACCGCCGCGCTGCTCACCGGGGGACTCTATTGGAAGATGATCCCTTACGCCCCAGACTCCACGAACACACCCGTGACCACGAGCGCGATTTCCACAGAAGACCGAGAAGTCGTGGAAAACTTGGATTTCTTGAAAGAGCTCGACACCATTCGAAAACTGGTCTCCGTGGTCGATAAAGAAGCCCAGGAAAGCTCTTCGGAGGACGAAACGGAGGCTTCATCGCCCCCTGTTTCATCGCACTTGAAAAAAGAATCCTATGTGTAAAAATCCGTCTTTGGACGCCGCCTCAATCGGTCTGAAAGTTTCATCGCATTTGAAAAAAGAATTTTATGTGTAAAAACGTCCATTCGCCCACCAAAACCCATTCAGCCGGCCATCCCACACGATGGACCCTCCCTCGTCTGAGAGGACTTTCTTTAGTTTTCTTGTGCATCTATCTCCTCATTCTTTTCCAGCCGGCATCGGTGACGGCTTCCCATGTCATGACACGCTTCGACCAAACTTTGGTTTTCGGCCCGCACGGAGCCCAGCCTGATAAACTTTATGTCAAGCGCCCGGATGACGGAGAAAAGTCCGTCAATCCCTTTTTCGATTTCAAGGGCCGATCCAAGCCCGCGCCTCAATACCAAGAATGGCAGTCCCTGCCGGCTCAGGATAAAGACGTTCTGCGCCGTCGCATGCATGAATACCGCAGCCTGCCTCCAGCGGAGCAGGAACTGTATCGACAACGCTGGCGGCAATGGCAGCAGATGTCTCCGGAAGAAAAGCGTCGCGTCGAATCGGACCTTCAACGATGGAACCAATTGTCTCCCGAAGAGCGTGAAGCTCTCCGTCGCCTTTTCCAACGTTAAGGGCATGGCGCCATAAAGATTTTCCGTCTCTTCCACAAGGAACCTGGCCTCGGGTGCTTCTTCTGCGCCCTCGCGCGCCCAGGGCTTGTACCCTGCTCCCTTTCCCGCCGCCAACCCTCGGCACTACCTCATCCCGGTTCCGCAGGACTCAGCCCGGGTCCTTAGATGTCGGGCTATGCGCTAGCCTGGGGCCATCTTGTGTCGCAACTTCCCCCTTGATGAAAAGGCGGCGGCTGATTTCCTTTGGCACCTCCAACAGGATCGAAAACCCCAACAAGGAATTCAGGCGCAGGAACCGGCCTCTGGAGATGCTCTCTGGAGAATGTTCCTGTTGCACGTTCTTTGCCTTCCTAGGGGTCACGATGCAATTTCATCGAAAATCGAGCTGCGTAAAAACACAGCCTTTTGGAATCAGGCCTAAGGGCGGCTTGCGGGATGGAGAGTATTTTCCATAAACGAGTTGACACCAGTTCCTTGATAGTCATAGATAGCGCCCTGGATATGTGCCGGCGGTTCTCGGGAGTTCAACATTCTGTGGCCGATGCATGACGTCAACAACTGGGGAGAGGGTGCGGGCCTTTCGGGATCATCGAACAGAGGACATTGAAAGCGCAGACGAGAAGCGGCTGCTTTGTGGGTACTCGAGAGGTTGAGGATAAAAGACATGGTCAAAGAGGACGCGAAGAACTGCAAGGAGGTGGGGACGGAGGCATGAGCTCTCTTTCCGTTCCCGTAAATCCCTTTGCGCACCTGAAGGCCGTCTGGGCCTATCGCGGATTCATCCTTGGCAGCGTAAGGCGCCAATTTCAGGCTCGATACCAGAATTCCCTTCTGGGAGCCGCCTGGACGGTGCTCAACCCGCTCGCCATGATCCTGATTTACACGGTCGTTTTTTCGCAGCTTATGCGAACCCGGCTTCCGGGTTCGGAAAACGCCTTTTCTTACAGCATTTATCTTTGTTCGGGAGTCCTCACCTGGGGTTTGTTTTCGGAGATAACCAGTCGATCGCTCACTGTGTTTATCGAACATGCCAATCTCATCAAAAAGCTGAGTTTTCCCCGGCTGTGCCTCCCCGTCATTGTCCTCGGTAACGCCATCCTGAATTTCATCATCATCTTCGGGCTTTTTACGGTGTTTCTTCTTGTGACGAAAAACTTTCCCGGTTTACCCTACCTTGCGGTTTTTCCCCTTGTTGCCGTCGAGGCGGCTTTCGCCATTGGTCTCGGTGTGACCCTTGGAATACTCAATGTGTTCTTTCGAGATGTAGGCCAGTTCTATGGGGTGATCCTGCAATTCTGGTTCTGGCTTACCCCTATCGTCTACCCTGTCTCGGCTCTACCGGAATGGGCCCGGCGGTTGTTGGACCTGAACCCCATGGCCGGTCTCATAGCCGGGTTTCAGACCATCTTTGTGGAAGGCCGGTGGCCGCTATGGAACAAGCTCATCCCTATCACCTTGCTGGCCTTTGTCATGTGTAGTTTGGGGATCCGGCTGTTCCTCAGGCATGCAGGGGAGATGGTGGATGAATTATAGATGTTTATGAGAAAGTCTATGATGTTAAGCACACGGTTTTGAACTGATATATGGCTGTTCTTCGCGTCAATAACATCAGCAAGGCCTATAAGCGCTATCACAAGAAATCAGGCCGCCTCCTTGAGTGGTTAGGTCTTGGCACGCATCACGAACGGATCTGGGTGCTAAGGGACATAAACTTTGTTGTCCATTCCGGCGAGGCGGTGGGGATTATCGGTGTCAACGGCGCTGGAAAAAGCACCCTTCTCAAGATAATCGCCGGCACAGTGCAGCCTACCAGCGGGAGCGTTCAGATCCATGGACGCGTGTCGGCCCTGCTGGAACTGGGCATGGGTTTTCATCCCGATTTCACAGGAAGACAAAATGTCTATATGGCCGGGCAACTGCTGGGGTTGCGTGTGGAGGAGATTCGGGAACTGATGCCCCGGATCGAGGCCTTTGCCGAGATTGGCGACTACATGGATCAGCCGTTCCGGGTGTACTCGAGCGGCATGCAGGTTCGGCTGGCCTTTAGCGTGGCCACGGCCGTCCGACCCGATATCCTCATCGTGGACGAGGCCCTGTCTGTGGGGGATGCCTATTTTCGGCACAAAAGTTTCGACCGGATCCGCGAGTTCCGGAAATTAGGCACCACGCTGCTCTTCGTTTCCCACGACCGTAATGCCATTGTGAGCATTTGCGACCGTGTCCTTCTCCTGAACCGGGGGCGTCTGGTCATGCAGGGCGAGCCCGAGGCAGTAATGGATTATTATAATGCTATGCTGGCATGTCACCAAAAACAGATGGTTAAGCAGATTGTAACTGAAAGTGGCAAGACACAGACTGTTTCTGGCACTGGTGAGGCGACAGTAAGCTATATTCGCTTGCTAGATGAAAGTGGAACACCTCTTGAAGTTGTTCATGTGGGCCAGTTGGTTTGCTTGCGCATTGTTGTTCAAATCAATTCATTCATAGAGCGGCTCGTGCTTGGTTACGCCATAAAAGATCGTTTAGGTCAGGTCATTTATGGCACCAATACACACCTAAAAAATCAGCCGCTCTTCAATGTTGTTGCTGGTGAACGTTATCAGTATGACATTACATTTCGTGCCACCTTAGGACCTGGTACTTATTCCATTCAAACAGCACTTTGCAGTTCAGATACCCATCTCGTAAATAATTATGAATGGCGTGATCTAGCACTGGTATTTGAGGTCGTCAATGTTAACAACGCACATTTTGCAGGATGTGCATGGATTGATCCTGATATCGGAATAACACCGCTATGACTATCATTTCTTACGCTCAAAATTTTGAAGACGTTATGCTTTGGCGTGCGCTCAAGCATGTTAGCCATGGTTTTTATATAGACGTCGGCGCTTGGTCGCCGGACATAGAGTCTGTCACGAAAGTCTTCTATGAACGGGGTTGGCGTGGTATTAACATTGAACCAAACCCTGTTTACCATCAAATGCTTCTGGAAAAAAGACCTAGGGATATCAATCTCAAAATTGCCATAAGCGACAAACCTGGTTTATTGGAAATGACTTTTGTTGAGAACTCAGGCCTTTCTACACTGTCCAAGAAACTTTCCAACATCTACAAAGAAGCCGGATGGAGTGTAAAAAATCAGCTCGTACAAGTGAAAACTTTATGTCAAGTTTGGGAAGATTACATCACTGACGGGCAAGAAGTCCAATTCTTGAAGATTGATATTGAAGGACTGGAAGAGTTAGCTATCAGGGGTAATGATTGGACAAAAAATCGTCCATGGATCGTTGTGGTGGAAGCAATGGAGCCTATGTCGCAAGTAGAGTCCCATCACGTTTGGGAACCTATATTGCTTCAAGCAGATTATATTTTTGCTTATGCAGATGGGTTGAATCGTTTTTACGTAGCTAAAGAACGTGCTGATTTGCTGCCAACCTTTGCTTATCCGCCTAATGTCTTTGACGGATTTGTATTGGTGTCTCAAAAACAGGCTGAGGCCCGGGCCCAGCAGGCGGAAGCACGCGCCGCTCAAGCACAAGCCCGAGAGGCCGAAGCAAAAAGCCAAATGCAGCAGGCTATACAGCGTGCGCTCCACGCAGAGGAGCGTGCCGAAGAGGTCATGAAGCTTTACAAGGATATTATTAACAGCAAATCATGGAGGATTACAAAACCTTTGAGATATGCCGGCATGTTTGCAAACCGCCTTCTAATAGGTACCTACGCTTGGCTTACATTTTCTCCCACAAGCATACCTAGAAGAGTGTTGGAACAAACGCTGACCAAGGCAAAACACTACATCAATGCCCGCCCAAGACTTAAAATGCATGTAATAAAGGTTTTAGAACATTTTCCAAAGCTTAGTGATAAGCTGCAAAGGTTAGAATATAGCGCATTTCCATCTACTTCTCTGCACACTTTAGGATTCAGCCTTAAAGATTCCATGGACAGCAGTCGTGATTTACAATTGTCTTGCCTTTCTTCGCGAGCCCAACACATTTATATGGACCTAAAAAAAGCAATCGAACGCACCAAGTGTCCAAAATAAAACATTTGCGTAGTCGTTGCCGTGAACTTGTTTTTTAACTATTGTGGCAAACAGTGATGATTTAAGGGAAAGTGTCAATGCGCATTGTCATCGACATGCAAGGGGCGCAGAGTGAGAGTCGTTTTCGCGGCATTGGTCGCTATACTATGTCTTTTACCAAAGCGATCGTCAGAAACCGGAAAGAACATGAAATCATCCTTGCACTTTCGAGTCTTTTTCCGGAAACCATCGAGCCCATTCGGGCGGCTTTTGACGGCTTGCTGCCGCAGGAAAAGATTGTCGTATGGTATGCGCCGGGGCCAGTGATGGAGAGAACTCCGGGGAACGACAACAGAAGAGAAGTCGCTGAGCTTATCCGCGAAGCATTTCTTGCAAGTCTCAAGCCTGATGTTATTCACATCACCAGCCTGTTTGAAGGTTACGTCGATGATGCTGTCACCAGTATCGGCAAGTTCGATCAGAGAACACCAGTAAGTGTGACGCTTTACGATCTCATTCCACTTGTGAATCAGGAACATTACCTTAAACCCAATCCACGTTATGAGCAATATTATCGTCGAAAATTAGAATCACTTAAAAAAGCCTCGCTTTATTTGGCAATTTCCGAATTCACATGCCAAGAAGGAAGGCACTACTTATCAGCGTCAAGCAATTCATTTATTAACGTATCGACTGCTGTGGAAGATGATTTTCAACCCCAAAACATTAGTGATGAAACAGCTCGCCGGATTTTTGCCAAATTTGGTCTTCGTCATCCCTTTGTTCTCTATACTGGGGCAATTGATGAGCGGAAAAATCTACCGCGTCTAATTCATGCCTATGCTGCGTTGTCAGCCAGTCTGCGCGCAAGCCACCAACTGGTGTTTGCTGGCAAGATTCCTGAAAGCTATATGGTGCAGCTTCGGCATATAGCTGAAATGGCCGGGCTCAAAGCCAACGAGCTCATTTTCACCGGCTATGTCAGTGATGAAGAACTTGTCCAGCTTTACAACCTCTCCCGGCTCTTCGTTTTTCCCTCCTGGCATGAAGGCTTTGGCTTGCCAGCACTTGAAGCTATGGCCTGTGGTGCGCCGGTGATAGGGGCAAACACCAGCAGTCTGCCGGAAGTGATCGGGTTGGAGGAAGCGCTGTTTGATCCCTTTGACGTCAAGTCTATTACCAGTAAGATGACGCAATCATTAGAAGATGAAAGCTTTCGACAGCGGTTGCAAGAACACGGCCTGCGACAAGCTAAAGAGTTTTCTTGGGACAAAACAGCCAAGCGGGCGATGACCGCATGGGAGGGGCTGCAACCATGTAAAACAAAAGTGTATGCCCAGCCGGCTTCAGGGCGAAAGCCAAGGCTAGCCTTTGTCTCCCCCTTGCCACCCGAGCGCACCGGCGTTGCCGATTACAGCGCAGAATTGCTTCCGGCATTATCCACATACTACGACATCGAAGTTATCGTCGCCCAGAAGCGGGTGGAAGATCCGTGGATCAATCAGCATGGAAGGATCCGTGATGTCAATTGGCTGCGAACTAATTTGCATCAGATAGATCGTGTGCTTTATCAGGTTGGGAATTCACCTTTTCACCAGCACATGCTGCCATTGATGACCGAAATCCCTGGTGTGGTGGTGTTGCATGATTTTTATATGAATGAATTGATGGCCTGGCTGGAGTTACACGGAGGCGTAAAATTCGCATGGACTCAAGCGCTTTACCACAGCCACGGCTATGCGGCTGTCCTAGCCCGCTATCAAAACGTTGATAAGGCAAAGATCAATTATCCTGTCAATGGCCATGTCGTACAGCATGCACTGGGCATTATTGTCCATTCTGAATACTCTCGGGAATTGGCGCGGAAGTGGTATGGGCCTCAATGGGCTGAGAATTTTCACGTGGTGCCGCACGTGCGTATACCAAGCAGGTTTGCTGATAGGCAGAAGGCCCGCATAGAGTTAGGCATTACAGAGAAAGACTTCCTTGTATGCAGTTTCGGTTTTCTGGGTGATACTAAATTAAATCATAGGCTTTTACAGGCATGGTTGAGGAGCTCCCTATGTAGTGATACAAATTGTTATCTTGTGTTTGTAGGAGAAAATCAAGGTGATGCTTATGGCACTAAACTGCTCAAGACAATTGCTGATAGTGACTGCAAAGATCGTATTCTTATAACAGGCTTTGCGCCGACAGAACTATTCAAGCGATATTTAGCTGCAGCAGATGTGGCTGTCCAATTACGCACACAAAGCCGCGGCGAAACATCCGGTGCGGTATTGCATTGCATGAACTATGGCCTACCTGTCATTGTCAATGCCCATGGTTCCATGGCGGAACTGGATCGGGATGCCGTCTGGATGCTGCCAGACGAGTTTGAAGACAGCGAGTTGGTCGACGCTTTGGAAAAGCTTCGCCAATCCCCAACACTGCGTGATCAAATCGGGGCTCGCGCGCGCAATTACATATCGGCCCACCACAGCCCAGAAGCTTGCGCTCGGCAGTATGTCAAAGTTATTGAAGGAGTTTATTCACGCACAGCCAACAGCTTGCCTAAGTTGATTCAGTCGCTGGCAAACAAGCCAGACTTTAAGCCTTCCAAAAAGGAGATGCTAAATCTGGCCGTCACGCTTGCTCGAAACCACCCTCTGCCTAGACTTGCAAAACGGCTGTATCTGGATGTCTCTGCCACGTGCCGTCACGATCTTAAAACGGGTATACAGCGTGTGGCACGAGCCTTGACCCTGGCACTGATAGAATCACCACCCGAAGGTTATCGCACTGAACCAGTTTACCTGAATCATGAAAACGGGGCATGGTTCTACCGCTACGCCCGACGTTACACTTTGGGGTTGCTGGGATGTCCTTCAGACAGATTGGAGGATGCCGTGGTCGAGCCGGAGGCGGGTGATATACTTTTAACGGTTGATTTTTCAGGCAATATGTTGATTCATGCGGTGGAATCTGGGTTCATGCGGGATTGTCGCAATCGTGGCGTTTCTATCTATGCGATGGTTTATGATTTACTGCCTGTGCGAATGCCGGAAGTCTTTCCTCCAGGTGCAGATCAAATATTTGCTTTATGGCTCAAGGCAGTCTCTGCATTTGATGGAGCGATTTGCATTTCAAAGGCTGTAGCCGATGACCTGCGTGTATGGTTTGACGACAACCTGCCTACACTTCCCGAAGGTCGCCGTCCATATTCCATAGAGTGGTTTCATCTCGGGGCGGATGTTCTCAATTCTGCACCTACCCGAGGCGTGCCGATCGATGGGGAGGAAACTCTCCAAAAGCTCAAGTCTCGGGTTACTTTTCTCATGGTGGGCACCATCGAGCCTCGCAAGGCCTACCTGCAAACGATTCATGCTTTCGATCAACTTTGGGCGAACGGTCTCGATGTCAATTTAGTCATTGTAGGTCATGAAGGATGGAAACACGTGCCCAACGACATGCGCCGTGACATCCCACAAACCATCGAACTTCTGCGATCGCATCCTGAACGAAACAATCGCCTTTTTTGGCTTGAAGGTATAAGCGACGAATATCTGGAAAAGGTCTACGCCGCAAGTACTTGCCTGATCGCCGCTTCCTATAGTGAAGGCTTTGGATTGCCGCTTATCGAGGCGGCACATCACAAACTCCCTATCATTGCCAGGGATATTCCTGTCTTTAGAGAGGTGGCCGGCGATTTTGCATATTACTTTCCAGATAGTAGAGAATCGGAAGTACTTTCAACGGCAATAAAACATTGGCTTACTCTGTACAAACACAATCGACACCCACAACCAGACGCAATACCATGGCTTACATGGAAGATGAGTGCAAAGATCTTGACCGAAAAGCTTTTTACCTTCATAGCACTACCAACACACACTTAAGGGGATGAATCTTATGAAATTATTTTTTGATCACATTCCAAAGACAGCAGGAACAAGCTTACGCACATTTTTGGAAGAGGCATTCGGTGTAGGGATGGTTTCACCTCTATTATCATATTTAAAACTGGACCATGCCTTAACTCTTTATAAACAAGAGAAAATTCTCTGGGGCCATTTTGATTTCATTCCAGGTCAAACACTTCCGGCTGGCTATATTTCTGCAACCATGCTAAGAGAACCCGCTGAACGAACGTTATCTGATTTCTTTTTTTCTAAATTCGATGTCTTTCCATTTCAACGTGACGCTAAATTAAACGAGCTATCAATTGCGGAGGCTTTTTCTGACCAGCAAATATTGTTCTCCTACTCTAATACGCAATCAGTCCATTTCGCACGGTTTTACCATCCTAATCCGCGAAATCTTTCTGCAAACGAGTTGTTGCGTTTGGCAAAGAAGGGGCTTGAACAGTATGATCTTGTTGGAACTACAGAAAGGATTGCTGAATTCTGCGATGAATTAAGGAGAATTTTTAATTTACCGAAAGATGTGATGCTAAAAAAATTAGAGGTTACATCTAGACGACCAATCTTTTCAGATCTTCCTCAAAACATTCAAAAAAAGATACAAGAAATTACCCACATTGATAAACAACTCTGGGAGTATGCAAATGAGCTGTTTGAGACAAAAACAAAACGCTTTTTTTTTACAGAGAAAGACCTTTCGTTATTGCCTGCTAAGGAAAACAATACTTTTGCTGCAGTAACCCCCGTTGTCGAAGATGACGCCATCGAATTGTTGGGTGTGCGCGTACGTGGTCATCCAAATCCCTACCGATGCCGGCTGCTTTCTGGTGAAGAGATAGTAATCACTATCACATTCAGATGTCACAAGGATGTCGATGACCTTACAATTGGTTATAGTATTCACCATGATTCTGGTTTGCATATATTTGGGGTAAATACCAGGCTTATGGGCTATAATCTTAAATGCAAGGCAGGCAATGACTTTCAAGTGAAGTTTGCGTTTCCAGGGAATCTCGGCATTGGTAAGTATTATGTTCACGTGTCTGCACATACTGGGCTTACTCACTTGGAAAGATGCTTTTTCTGGAGAGAAAAGGCGGCTTTTTTCCAGATTGTTGGTTGTTTAGGTATTCCTTTTGAGGGATTGGTTCGTTTGATGCCAGTATGTCATATAGGAGATGAGTTAATAATAAAAGATACCGAAACACAAGCAAATGGCTTTAAAATTGTTGGGTTAAATAACCCACCGCTTACGGATATAAAGGGAAGTATTCGAGCCCTCACTCCAATTCCACCGGTCCTGCCTGGTCAGCAGTTTTCCATCCTGGTCGAGATTACGAATGATGGAAAGGAGGAGTGGTTTTTTGGGACAGAACCAATACGGCCAGTGCATATTTCATATCATTGGCTTGATAAGAATGAGAATATAGTCATTTGGGATGGACATAGAACTTATTTATCAGGAAGCCTACCACAAGGCGCTAAAATAAGAGCCAATGCCTTTGTGGAAGCACCTAAGCAAGAAGGGGAATTTATACTTGAACTAACATTAGTACAAGAAGCAGTATGCTGGTTTGACCAGAAAGGCTTCAAAACATGCAGGCTGAATTGTAGGGTTACGAGATAAACACACGAAAGCGCCACTTAGATCTACAATGTATATTACATCTTTAGATCTATGCTTTCACCTTTCGTTATCCTTAATCCGTAAGAGTGTGTCTATACATACACGTATCATCAGGCATTTATCTTATTGATGTTCCTTCGCTTCTGTGCTATAGGGTCTCTTGTCCCAATTTCACCCGGCAGCTGCCGTCGGGGAAAGAATGGAGATTCAATGATCTGCGAAGGCCTTCTCCAGCGGGCACTTGGACCTGGTTCTTGTGGGCCATTTGATCAACGGCAGCACGGAGGTTTGCCAACGGGTGGGAAAGGAAGTTCAGGGACCGCCTATCAATTCTCACGGGGATGGGGTCAAGACCTGGGTAGGGCTTTTGTGTCCGGGGAAGAGCGACTTTGAAGCCGCCGGAGGGGCGGGTCCGGCGATGACGGGTTCAAAGAGGCTCTGGACTTCCAAAAGGTCCCTTCTCAGGAAACCCTGCGACAGCGCTTCGACAAGCACGCGAGAGTTTTCGAACGTCTTACCGGCGCCGCCGGCGTTGAGCTGCTTGTAGGTTCCCGTAACGGCTCTTTCCACGGGGGATGTGGCTTTGGACCTGGATGTTTT